>JAPPAJ010000038.1 GCA_026705565.1 Caldilineaceae bacterium
GCCGGGGTGGCGCGGCAGTACAGCGGCACGGCGGGGCGGGTGGAGAACTGCCAGGTGGGGGTCTTCCTGGCCTACGCGGGGGCGCGGGGGTATACGCTGCTGGATGCGGAACTCTACCTGCCCAAGGGCTGGACCGACGAGCCGGCCCGGCTGCAGGGCGTCGGCCTGGCGCCGGACACGCCCTTTGCCACCAAGCCGCAACTGGCCCAACGGCTGCTGGCCCGGGCACAGGAAGCCGGTGTGTCGCTGGCCTGGGTTGTGGGCGACACGGTCCATGGCCACTCGGGCAAGCTGCGCGCCTGGCTGGAGGCGCGGGACCAGGCCTACCTGCTGGCGGTGCCGGCGCACGCAAACTTCCTGGTCGGCTGGCACGAGTATGTGGTGGGGGAGGTGTTTGCGGACCTGGCCGAGGAGGACTGGCAGCGGCTCAGTGCGGGGCCGGGCAGCAAGGGCGAGCGCTGGTACGACTGGCAGTGCCTGGTGCTGGCCGAAGGGGCCGACGCGGACAAGGGCCACTACCTGCTGTTCCGGCGCAGTTGTGCGCAGCCGGAGCAGTGGCAGGCCTATCTGGTGTGGGGCCCCCAGGCCTGCGACGTGCCCACCCTGGTCCGGGTCGCCGGCAGCCGCTGGCGCATCGAGTCGGCCTTCGAGATGGCCAAGCAGGAAGTGGGCCTGGACGAGTACGAGGTGCGCAATGCCCGGGGCTGGGACCGCCACATGAGCCTGGCCCTGTGGGCCCTGGCCCTGCTCAGCGTGGTGCGGGCCGCCTGCCTGCCCCCGCCGGACCCCCAAAAAAAGGCTGCGGGGCCGGGCAGCCTGGCGGCTTTCCGACGGGCCCGCGGCCTGGCCGGGGGCTGACCGTGCCGGAGATCCGGCGGCTGTGGCGGCGTCTGCTGCGGCCCGTGGTGACGGATTTCGAGCAGGTGCTGGCCTGGTCGTACTGGCGCCAATGCCATCCGTGGGTGGCCCGGCACTGCCACTACCAGAGGCGGCAGGCCACCACCCTGTGATTTACCACTGTAGTATTAGTAGTGCAACGAAACATTGAGAGGCAGGATCGCGGTGTACGGATTCCCTCAGTCCCCCCTTGCCATGTCCCCGGCCGCCGCCTCCGTGTCCCTGCCTGGCGTCTCCGTGAGTCGCGCCGACATCGCCTCGGTACGCGGGCGGCTGCGGGCCTATCAGGCGCGCTACGCGCCCTTCTTTGGCCGTCGCGAACTGCGGGGGAAATGCCCGCGCCTGCCTGCAGGGGCTGCTCCCCGACCGACCGCGCCATCGCCATCGGGGACTACCGCCGGGCCCGCAACGCGCTCGCCCGCCGTTCTCATGCCCAAGGCCGACGGCGGTACTGCGAGTACCTCTTCCGACACCATCAAGTTTCGTTGTACTACCAGGAGGCCTGAGCGTTCATCGTAGCAGAATGTTGTGCACCATTTACGCGTTCTAATTGATTACGGAGTAGCGGAACAATGAAGAGTTGGATCGTGAATAGATGTCGATTCGCCGCCTGGATGTCTTGTCTGTGGCTGTTGGCATCTGTCAGTGGTTGTGGCCAACTCGTTCCTGTTCCTGAACCACCGGAGACGATTGTGATTGTCGTCACAGCTACACCAACTCTGCCATCGGATGACAGCACCGTTCCGTCACCTACTCCTGTACCAATAAAGCCCACCGTCACGAGTACATCAACTTCTGAACCTGGGCCAACAGAAACCACTGCCACGAACACGCCTATACCAGTGGAACCTACGACCACGCCCACGGCCACACCAGAACCCGCGCCCACACCTACGCCCGCGCCCACTGCCACACCTGTTCCGGTGACCGCGACGGTTACGAACGCGGTCGTCAACCTGCGCTTCGGGCCGGGCATTCACTACTACCAGGCCGGACAGATGCATATTGACGACCTGCTCCTCGTCACAGGACGCAATGCCGACGCGTCGTGGTTGCAGGTTGCGGACCCAGCCAACTCTGCGGCCAGGCTGTGGATATTCGGCTCCATGACCAGTCTCACGGCCGAGGCGGCGACAGTGGGTGTGGCCGAGGCGAGGGTGCCGAAACCGCCGCCCGTGGAGGCCACTTCGTGCACAAGGCTGCACGGCATCAACCCGAACGAGACGCGCCTGTCGCAGATCACCGACTGGTACGGTCTTGATTTGGCCGACGTGGCCTACTTCAACGGGCTTGACCCGGAGACTCCGCTGCGAACCGGAGCCGTCATCTGCCTGGCCGCCCCGAACAACTGGCAGCCACCCGCTCCGACGGTGTTGGACCTGCTCCCCACGTCTGCCGAATGTGCGCGGATGTTGCAGGGGATCGACATCCAGGCTCGCGGCCCCAACGCCGAACATCTGTCTGCGGCGGTCGGGAAAGGCAACCACGAATTGGCGGGTTGCCTGCTGGATGCGGGTGCGGACCCGGATGTCGGTGTCGAGCACCACCTTGCGCCGTTGATCAAGGCTATTGTCCGGGGATATGTCAATACCGTGCTGATGCTGTTGGAGTTTGGCGCGAATCCCGAGACCACGGAACGCGGGACTCAACGCACCGCATTGTTCAAGGCCGCGGAACACAACAGGGTTGAGGTGATTGCCGCGTTGCTGGCGGCGGGTGCGAATCTGCAGACCGGCGACAAGGCTGGGCTTACTCCCCTGCACGCAGCCGTGTTGATGGGCCAAGATGAAGCCGTTATTGTTTTGCTGGAATCGGGCGCGGATATGAATGCCCGAACCCGTCTTGGCGATATGCCGTTGCATCTGGCCGCAAGAAAAGGACATTGGGTGAGTGCCATCGGGTTGTTGGCGAGCGGCGCAGACGCGAATGCCCGAACCCATCTTGGCGACACACCGTCGCATCTGGCCGCACGGAACGGACACTTGCTTGTTCTCGCCTACTTGCTGGATTCCGAGGCGGATCCGAGGGTCCAAAATGAACGTGGCTGGACGCCCCTGCACGAATTGGCTGCGGCAGGCGACGAAAGTCTGTTGACTCTCCTATCCGGCGAAGATGTTGTTGACCTGAATGTCCGAACCCCCGATGGGGAAACGGCCCTGCACCTTGCGGCGCGCTTCGGACACCGCAAATTCGTAAAATACCTGATTTGGGCTACCGGAGATGCAGACCCAACCGAAGCCCCAACCCAGGTGGATGCGCTGAACAATCCCGACCATCGGGGGAACACTCCGCATCACGCCGCCGCCAAGGGGGGGCACCTTCCTGTAGTCGAGTGTTTACTGCTGTGGGGGGCCGACCCCCGGATCCGAAACGCCGCAGGTTCGACGCCCGCCGAACTTGCGGCCGCCAACGGGTACGATCCGTTGGCCGAACGGCTGCAATTCGTTGCCGATCAACCGAACAGGTGATCAATCAGCGGCCGGCGCGGGCGGGCCGAGAACTGCACGTGCAGGGGCGCGGGCACGGGTGTTCCGGATTCCTTGACAGACTTCAGGCCGGCCGCGCAGCCTAACATTCATCTTATGATTTGTCCATGCGAAGTGCTCAGGGTGTGAGTTCGGTCCCATTCGACGAGTCACAGGGCATTTGCCCGGGGGCCGTTGACAAGGACACCTAACCTAATCCTCGGGATCACTTGCCTTGGCGGGGTGGGAAGCTCCGTCACACCCAACGATGGGGCGGCCTGTGATTTCGATGTCGGTGTTCCATGACCATCACCGACGAGAAAGAGGTTGCGCTACACCCCTGGCAGTGCCCCATAGCATTGCCAGGGGCCGGAAATGATCCCGCGGCGTTACCCATCCACACCTGCACTCGTCTGGCCTGCTCTGACCAATCGGCCCAATGCAATGGTTGTGCCTGCATTGGAACACTGAAGGTGTTGCCGCTCCGCCGTTGCGGAGCCCCGATGTTCGCCTCCGCCGCCCTCCCGGCCACCCAAGAAGAGTCCCGGATCGCCAAGCTGGCGGCCTTTAAGCGGTCGCGGGGCTTGGCCGGGGCTGAGCCTGCCGGAGATCCGGTGCCTGCGGTGATGGCTGGTGCTGCAGGTACCGGCGATGGCGGCACGCATCCTGGGCCCTGATCCCGCTGGCACGCCTGTCACCCGTAGCAGGAATCGTCGCCGGCAACGCCAATTGCAACATCTGCCACGGTAGCCTTGATGGTTGCCGGATATGTCGCGTTCCGGCTGGCCAGTACACAACTTCCGTCTTCAACTTTGGCCATGTCGGATGCCTGATCGGTGCTCCTTGGCCCATCCTGTGGCATGAACAGGTCCGGGCCGCTCCCAGCCCAAAATGGAGAGGGGAGGTTGCAGGCAACACACCTCCTTGTGACTGCCACTGCGATCCTACCGAGACCTGTTCACCTGCACTGCAACGATATCCATGCCGTGATACTTTCGATGGCGCACTGTCGAAGCCAATTGCTTCAACAGACGGAACGACATCTCATGTTCTTCCGGAGATTCCACCTGTTCACTCAGATATGCGATGCGGTCTTCGATATTCTCATCCTGCGGAGTCGCCAGGAATTCCAAATCCACTGTTTTGCCCCCCGGGCGCGCATAGATGTTCAGGCTTCGCTCGCTGTCTGCCCCATCAACCCCGGTTGCCCCAAGCAGACTCAGCAACACCTCCTCTGCAACGAGGCATAGCCGATTTGTTGAAGTGTCGTTCCAACCACAGTCGGCGGCAAGTCCGCGCAGAAATTTGTCAATCCCGGACAGCGCCGAAACGTCCAGATCCGCCTTCAACCGTCTGCGCCGCGGCTGGATTAGTTCCATGAAGGAGGAAATCAAAATTGCTGCCAATCCGCCTGTTAGCACTCCGTTGTTCAACATCAGGCCCCAGGCACCGCCAAACAATTCCCCAAAGATATCCTGACTTTGCAGCCCCGAGCCAAGCGAAAACGACACACCTACCACCAGTGCTTTCCGGTAATCTAGGCCGTCTCGCGCGACCATCCTGATGCCTTCGACCATGAGATGCCCCATGATGATCAGGACAAAGGCCCCTGCGACCGCAGCGGGCACCGTGAGCAGAAGGGCGGTTAGCTTGGGCAGTAAGGCCAACCCTATCAATATGATGCCGAAGGCGAACCCCACTCGCCGCGAGGCCACGCCGGTGAAGCTGGTGAGCGACACACTGTTGGCGGAGTGGACCATGGTTGGCATGATGCCTGCCAGGCCCGCCAACAACGAGGCGACGCCGTTGGCACGGACCGCGCCCTGAACCAGTCGAAAATCGGGTACCCGTGGTGTGCGCCACGATGTCTGCTGGATCGCCATCCCACCGCCCATGGCCATGATGGCGAGGACCAGGGTCATCACCAGGAAGGCGGGCAGCAGCGACCAGAACTCCGTGTTCGGAGGCAGTTCGAATTCGGGCAGGGCGAATGCCGGAATGCCCACCCAGGGTGCATCGAAGACAAGTTGAGCGTCATACAACCCCAACAACCCGGCAACGACGCAGCCAGCCACGATCCCGGCCAGCGGTGTCCACAGGCGCATGGCGCCCGAAGCACGCAGTCCCAGCCCAATCGTGACGATCAGCGTGGCGGCGGCTGCCGCGGGCCCCGTCGCCACCGGGATGCCCTCGGGTACATCCGTCAGCCTCTGGATTGCAATCGGTACGATTGTGACGGCCACCAGCATGAGTACGGTTCCGGATACCAGCGGTGTTATCACCCGGCGCAGCAAAGGCATCCATGCCGCCAGCATGAACTGCAGGAGCGACGAAACCAGGACCAGGCTTGCCAGCATGGCCGGTCCGCCTTCCGACAGAGCAATGATGCTGATGGCGATGAGCGGGGTTGCGGTGCCCGTAATGAGCACGTGTCCGGTGCCCAGCCTTCCGATCCGCGCGGCCTGCAGCGCAGTGCCGACCCCATTGAGTGTCAGTGCCGCAAATACGGCCCATGTAAGGTACGTGTCGTCTTGCCCTGCACTCAGAGCAACAATGGACATGTACAACACCGATTGCGGCAGGATGAGCATCACACCCTGAAATCCGACTACAGCCGATACAAGCCAGGGACTCCGCTCGTCCGGTTCATAGCGGATGCCTTCTTCATCCGATCTCATAGCCGCCATCCCTCAGCCCTTGTTGGCAGACCCCATCTCGAATTCTGCCCCCGATGTTGTCGATGGATATTATCCGGTGCGGCCGGGGGACACTGTTTCAGTTGCGTAGAGGTCAAGGTACGCGGCTTTCGTACCCGATCAACCCGGCCCTGCCATCCGGACAATCGCTTCCAGGCCGTGCCCTCAGGTCAGGTGCCACAGGTTCCAAAATTCGTTTGATTGACCCCTTGATCCGCCGCAGATGAACTCATACGGCCGGTTAGGTTGAAGAACCGGATGTTGAGCCCGTCGCTGGGCCGGACCTGGATGCCGTCGGGCAAATTTTCGAGGGTGCCGCCATAGGCGTGAGGCTGAAAACCGGATCGTCCACAACACGGGGACAGGTTCCGCATGG
The DNA here is from genome assembly GCA_026705565.1 of Caldilineaceae bacterium. Lineage (GTDB taxonomy): Bacteria > Chloroflexota > Anaerolineae > Caldilineales > Caldilineaceae > Bin34. Next base: position 6,435 of record JAPPAJ010000038.1, read on the forward strand.
CCTACCCTGCGTCCTGAATATGCAGTCCCGGCAGCTTCAGTGGCCGTAGGCACCGGGACTACTGCCCGACCGTTCAACCGGGATTGCTGCCATGTCCAGCCTTCCAAGGTATGGGCTTCCGGAAGTGGTGGCATGTTCCTTGTTCCGAAAGCCAACATGGCAACCGCACTCTCGCCATCCATAGCGGCATGAGCTTGGCTGTCGCTCATATGCGCGTTTCGCTGGTCGCCGGGAGTAACTGGACTTGGGTCATCGGTTCGTCACCCTGTCCCGCCATGGGCCGATAGTCATGCCGGAGTACGTCCCTCCTGAACCTCCTCTCTGTCCTCAGGACCAGGCTTGTTGACCTTCCGGGTGAATGCTCCCGGAACAGGGATGCGCGTTCATCAAGGTGCCTATCCCTGTGAATTCAGGGAGGCTCGGTTCCACCGTAGCAACTACGCTCCCGGAGGACGGTAGGTCACCGTCTTCCGGGTGGCCTCATCGATTTCCTCGGGTGTGATCAACTGTACCGTGCTGATGCTGAGCGCGCCTCTTGCCGTGATGGACAGGGAAAGCGCGGCGGCCGTCACTGCATCAGGCAGGTCATAGATCATGTACAGGTCTGCACCGCCAAAAGCGTAGTAGAAGGCCTCCAGCTCGCCGCCCTGCTCTCGGCCCATCTCTTCGAAGACTTGCCGTCGCGAAGTTCCGCCTTCTTGCAGCAGGCCCTGGATTCCCGTTGTCGTGTAGTTTGCCTGATACAGAAACTTTGGCATGACGAGCTCCTCGTATGCTGGTCTTGTCGTTGGTTAAAAGTGTACGCCTGTTTGTCCTGGGTCTCCATCCCATTGTTTTCCGAAGATGGTGATGGTGCAGGAGGCGGCCAAGGAGTCGGTCAAGCGTTCTGTGCGGCCCGCCCCCGAGGAGACAGCACCGAATGCGAGCGTCTGTACTCCCTGTTCAAGCGGAACTGCTGGACCGAGGACCTGTTTCTGCACCGGCGGATGGCAAGTCCTGGCGCGGCACCCGCTCCCGCGCGACGAACCGAATCGTGATTGAAGAGGGGGTCCTACACCGCAAAGGTCTGGCACGGATAGGGGGTGGATCCACCTGCAGGGTTTTGGAAGCGTGCGCGCTCTCCAGCCAAGAATTCGGGATGCGGTAGCGTGTTCGGATTAACGTCGCTCCAGCAGTCCCGGAATGCAACAGTCTACCGGCCCTTCGGCGGCTTCGGGTCGGACGGGGTTGGGGAGCGATGCGGGCCGTTGTCATCGAGTTCGCCCGGCAGCAGAGATCGCCACTGGTTGGGGGTTCGCAACACGTCACGGACGCGCTGCAGGGCATCCGTCGGTGGCCCGTCCCGGTGCCAGATTGTTTCGATCCGTTCAAGGTCCGCCGGAGCCAACACTTCGTCCAGGAATGCGTGCAATGCGGCCACAGCCGACTTTGCCTCGCCGCGTGCCTCCCCTTCCCGCAGGCTTGCTGCTCGGGTTTCCTCCAGCTCCCGGTCGTGTCGCTGCCGTTCGGCTTCGCGCTCATGCTCGCGGTCGGTCTCCCGGTCACGCCAGCGGTCCTGCCGGGCATCCCACCACTGGAAGCGGGGCGGTGGCCTGTTTTCCTCGGGCAGACGCTGCACCTCCGCGGAAATTTCCCTCGTGTCCGGCAGGAAACGGATGTAGGTGTCAAACACGTTGCTCCAGAACACGTCCGAGTTGGCTGTGGACCGCTGCGGCTCGGGCTCAACCCGATGATACGCCCCATCCGTCAGTCGGTACATCAGCAGTTCCTGGGGCGAATCCTCCCAACGCTTACCGCCAAGGTCGTAGACCAGGTATTCGCCAACCCCTGCCGCCTCGTACAGGACCCGTTTGTAGTCCAAGTCCCGTCCGGCCCAGCCCCTGGACAACACCTCCAGCACCAGCGGTGGAACCGGAGCTCCCAAGTCAAGGCGCAGGATGCCCTTCGGCATGAAACGTTCCCGCTCCCTCTCCGACAACATTGTCAGCACCAGCAAGTCCGGCCGCACGCCCTTGCGGACGGGGTGGCTCTCGCCGGTTGTCCGGTTGGCATGCTCGATGGTGTCGGTACGGAAACGGACTTCCAGCTCGTAGTCCGCGTCGAGATCCGCGTGGGTTAGTGCATCGGCGGCCGCGTCGGCCATGCGCTCTTGGAGTTTCCGTGCCCGTTTTTCAAGGGGACTCACAACGCCGTCCTCATCAAATTCAAGCAGGCGTACGCCCTCGGCGCCGTAGTCGGGATCGGTGGTCCACTCATAGTCGTATTCGTGGGTGATATCGTAGATGAACTCGGGATCGAAATGGCCCAAGTTCTCAAGGCCGCGTCGCCACTCGGCCAAGTGTTCCCGCCGCCATGCGATTCGCTCCTTCCGGGCCGCGCGTGTCATGGTCGGCTCGGCATCGGGGTGCAGTTCCGGCATGTGCCCGTTGGGCAGCGTCCGCATCCGTTCCTGCACAACCGTGTTCATCGTTTTCTTCCCCTGCCTGTACCGGGGCTGATTCTACCCCGCCGAACAGGCCTGTTCGGTTCCGGGCTGGGTTCAGTCTGCGAGCGTGAATGTCAATCGTCGAACCGGTGTCACAGTATCCGTTCCTGTGGCCACGTCACGGTGGGGGGACAAGACTCCGCGTGACGTCGGATATTTCAATTGGATGGGGAAAGGCCCTCTGGCCGGATGAACATCCCTGCCTCTGGGCTACTTCTCCCCGCCGGCGGTGGTCTAGCGGGAACGGACAGCGGAAGCCGTCACCGTCATGCGATTGTTCCCAGGGGATGTGTTGTCACCTGCGGTTCTGGACCACATCGAGAATGCTTGGCACCGCAATGGGCCTCCCGAAGACCATCTCCAGGCCATCCACGTCGTTCTGAAAATATCCTCAGCCTGGCGAACGCTGTTGCCGGACGAGCACAAGGACGGACCCGTAACCAGCCAGCCGCCTACACGGAACGAACCGTGTCCATCCCTTGGTCCTGCATAGCCCGGCGGACCATATCCATGCCCCGCGTTCAGCCGTCCCGGAACTTCGGAATGCCAGATGCGGGAACATCCCTGATTCAGGGCACCGCTACTCCGTCAGCAGCGTACGCCAAGGGTGTCGGCCAGTGACCACTTCGAGGGTTTGGGCCATGGACGGTACTGTTCCAGTCCGACGCCAGTTCTGCTCGAGTGTGTTGCGAACCTCCGTAACCAACTCGCTTGACTCCAAAGGCGCATCCGCCAGCAGATCGAGGCGGTCGTTGATTTGACCTTGGAGCAGGCCTTGGCGCAGACCTTCGGCATGACTTGCTGCCAGCTTCAGTTGCATTTCAACTTCCGGGTCCCACCAGACTCCCTGGGTCGGCTCCCACAGCTGCAGTCGATGCTCGTTGTCCAATGGCTCCAGAGACCCACCCCGGTCATTGGCCGGAAGCATGCGAATCTCCCGGTCAAGAACCTCGCTTCGGTAAACCGGATGTCTATCCGCCCACCGTGTCGGATCGACTTTGGTGTACGCAGGGCTGCCGTTGCCACTCAGTCGATAGACATACAACTGCGGCCGGTCACCCAGGCGTCGGAACGGGTCGTACAGCAGATACTCTCGTATGCCCAGTGCCTGATAGGCCTCCATTTTGTGTCGGGTATCCCGCTGTACTACATCTCTTTCGGTTTTGGACACCACATCCAGATACAGCTGGTCGGGATGTTCCGGATCGTGTCGGCGCACGGTTAGGGATCGCCGATCCTTCGTCAGGGAACGGGCCGCGATGAGTCCGTCTGGAATGACCCCCTC
>JAPPAJ010000183.1 GCA_026705565.1 Caldilineaceae bacterium
CACCGATGTCCCGCTCCTGGCGGCCCCGGCGGTAGGCGAACCAGCCGACGACGGGGCCGGCCAGGAGGATACCCACCAAAAGGAAGATTAATGCGTGCCAAATCGTGAGGTCCATGTTGCTTTCGGGTTCTGCTGCACTCAACTCCGGATGCTGCGCGCAATTGCCCCGGCAGCGAGGCAACGACCGGGTGGGTGCGGTAGGCGGAAAACGGCTCCGCCGGCCGCAGACGGGCAGGGAGACCGCCGCCGGAACCGGTCCGGTGGCGGCTGGTTCGCAGGTTAGGCGCCTGTGTCGCCGTCCGGGGATTCAGGCGAGGTCAATCCGACTTTCTGGCAAATCAGGTCGCGCAGATGCGCGGTCAGTTCCGGCTGCTCCGACAGACTGTTCACGGCCGCCGCCCGTCCCTGTCCCAGCAACTCGTCGTTGTACCGGAAAAAGGAACCGCGCTGATCGATCAGGTCGTGTTCGATGGCCAGGTTCAGGATGTCCGCGTCGGAACTGATTCCCTGATTGTACATGATGTCGAATTCGGCGATTCTGAAGGGCGGCGCGACCTTGTTCTTGCGCACGGTGACCTTCGTTTTGTTGCCGATGGTCTCCGTACCGTCCTTGATGGCCTGCTGCCGCCGTATCTCCATGCGCACGCTGGCGTAGAAGCGCAGGGCCATCCCGCCGGAGGTGGTCTCCGGGTTGCCGAACATCACCCCGACGCGCTGCCGGATTTGGTTGGTGAAGATCAGGGTGCAGCCGCTGTTCTTGACCGGAGCCGTCAACTTGCGCAGGGCCTGGCTCATGAGCCGCGCCTGAAGGCCCACGTGGGCATCGCCCATTTCGCCGTCGATTTCCTGCTTGGGTACCAGCGCGGCCACGCTGTCGACCACCACGACGGCCAGTTCGCCCGAGGTGACCAGGGCCTCGGCCACTTCCAGCGCCGCCTCGCCGGTGTCCGGCTGGCTGACATAGAGTTCGTTGACGTCGACCCCGATGCGCTTGGCGTAGTCGGGGTCCAGTGCATGTTCAACGTCCACGAAGCCGCACAGGCCCCCGGCCTTCTGGGCCTCGGCGATGACGTGCAGGCAGAGTGTGGTCTTGCCGGAACTTTCATGACCGTACACCTCGAGGATGCGGCCTACCGGCACGCCGCCCACGCCCAAGGCGATGTCGAGGGAGAGGGCTCCGGTCGGAATGGACTCCACCTTCAGGGCGGGGTTCTCGCCCAGTTTCATGACGATTCCGTCGCCGAAGCGCTTTTCCAGATCCTGCAGCGTGTGGTCGAGGCTGTTTCTTCTGGATGCGGATGCTCTCTTCATTGGGATTTCCGTGCTTGCAGACGGGATGGCAGCTCTCCGGTCTGGGTGTCCGGAGAGCCGGGCAGGGCATCTATTGTAAGGGTATTAATTCAAATAACCAGACCACGATGCAGTCCGGGCACTGTTTCGGTCTCGTTGATGCGGCTGCGGCATGGGCACCGCCTCGCGTCCGGCTCCCCCGGCACAAGCCACGGCTTGTGCCGGCAGTCGCACTCCGTTGTGGGCTCCCGCCTCCGTCCGGAAGCCCCGGGTCCACCATGCCCGCGGCGGTCACCGACTCCACCCATCCTCCCCCGGGACGGTTGGATCCCGCCGGCCGCGTACTGGTGGACCCAGCCGTATCGATCCTCCCTCACTGTGTCCCACAGGATGGTCGGGACCAGGCCCACCGCATCAGGCTCGGCAGACGTGCACGGTCCACCCGGACTTTGCCATAGCGTGTACACGGTGTCCGCGGATGCCTCAACAAGTATTGAAACAGTGTCACAGTCCGTCACTATTTCCTGAGTACAGGTCGTGGAAATGCCAGACGGTAAGGCCGGTCGCCATGCCGAAGCGCTTTTCGCGTAGACCGGGCGGGACCGTTCCGAACGAACCAGGATGTTGACTACAGCAAAATGAACGACCGGGCGCCGTTCCCGCAGGCGCCTGCGCAAACACTGCCTGTGCCGGCCGGTGCTAACATCGGTGCCATGGCCCATTCGGTACCCCCTTTGGTGCAACGGAAGTTGGACGAACTGCCGCGCGCGCCCGGCTGCTACCTCATGCACGGCCCCGCGGGCGAGGTCCTGTACGTCGGCAAGGCCAAGGTCCTGCGGTCGCGCGTGCGCAGCTACTTCACGCCCAGCCAGCGCAGCGATCCCCGGGTGGAGCGTCTGGTGCCGGAAATCGCGGACGTGTCCTGGTGGATCACCACCAACGAACTGCAGGCGCTCACGCTCGAAAACAATCTCATCAAGGAACACCAGCCGCCCTTCAACGTCCTGCTTAAGGACGACAAGACCTTTCCCTACCTGAAGATCAACTGGCAGGATCCGTTTCCCAAAATCGAAGTCACGCGCACGATGCGCAGGGACGGGGCGCGCTACTTCGGTCCCTACACGAACGCCCGCGCCATCTACCGGACCCTGGAGGGCATCCGGCGCATCTTTCCCTATCTCGACTGCGACCGCCGGATTACCGGCGAGGACGAACGGCCCTGCCTGTACTACCACCTGAAGATGTGCGGCGGGCCCTGCATCGGAGCCCAGAGCTCGGAACAGTACCGCGAGAGCCTGCGCCAGATGATGCGGTTCCTGCGGGGCGACACGGGTCAGGTCATGGGACAGCTCCGGGAGCGGATGGAACAGGCTGCCGAGAATCTGGACTTCGAGCGCGCGGCACTGATCCGCGACCGGATTAAGGCCGCCGAACGCATTGTGGGCCAGCAGGTGCTGATTGGCGCCCAGCCGGACAACGAGGACTGCATCACCACCGTGCCCGATCCGGAATCGGGCACGGCCGTGGTCCAGATCATGTTTGTGCGCCAAGGACGGCTGGTGGGACGCGATCACTACCGCCTGGAACTGGGCAAGTCCCAGGATCCCGGAGTCGCCGACGAGCGGCGGGGAGACCTGATTGGTTCATTCCTGCAGCAGTTCTACGCCAAGGCAGCCTATGTGCCGCCCCTGATTCTGGTGCAGGCCATGCCTCCCGATCAGGCCTGGCTGGAACAGTGGCTTTCGGAGCAGCGCGGCACCAAGGTGCGGCTGAGCGTGCCCCTGCGCGGTCCCAAGCGGCGCCTGATGGAGTCGGGGCTGGAAAACAATCTGGAGTACCTGCGGATCCAGCAGGCCACGGCCCGGGTTGACACCAACCGGCAACAGACTGCAATTGCCGAACTGGAGGAAGCCCTGCAACTGCCGCGTCCGCCGGTGCGCATGGAGTGCTACGACATCAGCACGCTGCAGGGGAACCACACCTCCGGCTCCATGGTGGTCTTCGCCCGCGGCGTGCCGCGCAAGAGCGACTACCGCCGTTTTCGGATCCGCGGCACCGGCGCCCGCGGCGTGCCGGATGACTTTGCCAGCATGCGCGAGATGCTCGATCGCCGCTTCGCGCGCGCCGGCGAAAAGGCCCTGGATCCGGGCCGCAAGGGGAAGACCGCCTGGAACGTACTGCCGGATCTGGTGATTGTGGACGGGGGCAAGGGGCAGTTGAGCCAGGCTGTGGCCGTGCTCCGCAAGTACGACCTCCTGCATGTCGTCCCCGTCGTCGGCCTGGCCAAGCGGAGCGAGGAGGTCTTCGTGCCGGAACAGCCGGAGGCGATCCTCCTGCCGCGCGACAGCCAGGGACTGTTCCTGCTCCAGCGCATCCGGGACGAGGCCCACCGCTTTGCCATCACCCACCACCGTACCCTGCGCGGCAAGGCCATGACGCGCACGGTCCTGGACGACGTGCCGGGGGTGGGGCCGGCCCGGCGCAAGGGCCTGCTGGCTTTCTGCGAGGGTGATCTGGATCGTCTTCGCCAAGTGGATTTGGACGTTTTGGCCAGCCTGCCCGGCATGACCCGCAAGGTGGCGCAGGCCGTGCAGGACCATCTCGGGTCCGGCGCTACCAGCCGTAGCTGAGCCGGTCGATCAGAATCCGGGGCAGGCCGGCCTGCTGCATCTGGGTTTGGGTCAGTTCGATGGGATAGTCCGTCCGTTCGTAGTGCCAGATCAGTTCCGGTCCGTCCTGCACCAGCAGAGCGAAGGAGGCGCGCTTGTTCTTGTCCCGCGGCTGACCCACACTGCCCGGGTTCAGGATGACGCGGTGGTTTAGTTCGGGCTGCAGGTTGACCGGCGTCCCGGGCCGGGCCCGCATGCGTTCCACGCGGGCCTCCAGGCGGTCTGCATCGTCGGGGTCCGCCTGGGCCACGCGCAGGCGGAAGATGTCCGGCAGGTGGGTGTGTCCCACCAGGCAGAACTTGGCGGTGAACTCGGGCCGTCGCCAGTTGGCAAGCGCCGTGTCGATGCCGTCCATGTACTCGAAGACCGGATCGCGGGGCGAGGCATGGGTGGCCAGCAGGTCCAGGCTGTCCACCGGGACCGGCTCGGGCAGCAGGGATTCCAGATAGGCGCTGTTGCTGGTGGTAAGTTCGGCGCGGGTCCAGTCAATCGCTTCCCGCGCCATGTCGTTGAACTGACGGCTGGTGTTGTTGTCGAGCACGGCCCGGTCGTGGTTGCCCGGCACGCACAGGCTGGCCTGCGCACGAATCAGGTCGACGCATTCGTTGGGACGCGGGCCGTAGCCGACAATGTCGCCCAGGCACCAAAGTTCGTCCCAACGGTCCCTGGTGCGGGCGATAACGGCCTCCAGGGCGGCGAAATTGGCGTGGATATCCGAAAGGACCAGAATGCGCATGTCGCGCCAACCGGGAGAAGGGCGCGGCCCCGGCGGGTCCGGGCACCAAACGTCGGCAAGTATAGCAACAGGGGGCGTGACATCCCGGCGGTCATCGGGAAACCGGCACTGTTTCAATCTCGTTGATATTGGATCCGGGCCAGGGCGATTGCATCCAAATGGGATTGGGCTTGAGGCCGATCGGCCGGCACGGATAGTCCTTAGTTCCAGGCCGCCGTCGGTCGCTTGTGGGCGAGGTCTACTCTGGGGACCGGTCCTGCCGCCGCAACTTGTATATTGTGTTCGACCTGCAGATTTGGGAATCTGTGGGGTTGGGTGAGAGAGCCATGGCCACGAAACTGTCGGTGCCGCAGATGACCCCGGCACGGCCAGCACCGGAATTTCCGTCAGGTTGTGCAGTTTGATCCGATAGACCCGCGGATCGCCGGGGTGCCCACTGACAAAGGTAGGTAAAGCTCTGGTCCACATCTCTGTGCGAGGATTGGGTCACCCGGTCGACAGGTCCACCCATTGCAGTTTCCGGGGCGAGTTCGGGAAGGGACAGCCAGGCCGTGACCTCGGTGCCACAGCCGGGATGGTTTCCGGGTCCGGAGGCCGTTACACCGCCGTCAAGCCGACTACGACCATCTGGCCGATCAGTACCGGATCAGCGGTCGGACGGGCGACGCGATCAGCAAGGGACGGCACAACCACGGACTACACGGGGCGGTCCATGTAGCAGCCCACGCCACCCCGTTGAATGTCAGACCGTCATGCCGGCGTGCCTGAACAAATCAGCAACTCAGTCCAAGGGATCCTTGGGGGTATGTCCTTGCCGCTGCAGCAGGACTTGGAGCCGTGCAATCTCCGCCTCTGCTGCCCGTACCCGTGCGGCTTCCTGGTCCGCCCGTGCGGCTTCCCGGTTTGCTCGCGTGGCTTCCTGGTCTGCCCGTGTGGCTTCCTGGTCTGCCCGTGTGGCTTCCTGGTTTGCTCGCGTAGCTTCCTGGTCTGCCCGTGTGGCTTCCCTCTCGTGGGCCGTCCCGGCTTCCTGCACCGTCAGATACCACCTCCCCTGCACCGGGTTCCACAACCGCAGAATACCGGTGGTCGTGTCCAGACCCCAGTCCGTATCCAGGACGGAACTCCGTCCGATCAACGCCCCGCGCGGGCGGTCGGGCTGCAGGGGGATGGGAACATAGGTGCCGTCCTGCAGCTGCCAGCCCAGCAAATCCTCCGTCAGATACCGGTGGTGGGGATCATGCTGCCAATATTCGGGGATGCCCATGGCGGCGTAGCGTTCCCACTGGAGGCCGCTGTCCTGGGCATGCGTGGAGGGCGAAGCCATTTCCATGACCAGGTCCGGCACTTTACCGTACACCCAGGGCGCGTAGCCCTCCTCGCCCGGCACCGCCACCTCGTAGGCCAGCAACACATTGGGAGTCAGATAGGCCGTCCGGTTGTCGGCATCGTAATACAGGGCACAATTGCCCCGGACCGTGCCCATACGACCCAACTGCCGCAGGTGCATCTTCAGGGCAAAGACGGCATCGGTGATGGCATGGTACTGGAGTTCGGTATCGGCCATGGGTTCATCGTCATCGGACGGGTACAGGATCCCCGGCTCCTGTGGGGGATCTCTCAGGACCACGCCGTCCCAGCCGTGTCGGTCTCGGGTCAGTGTCATAAGTGTGTCATGCCTCCCGTAGCCCGATTGTAGCAACGGAAAGCAACGCCGTTTGAACGCGAAGGTCGGGACGCAAGGCAATCGCATAATGAATTCGGGAGATGGGGATGGGTCCAACCAGGAAGGCTTCCCCTGTCTGGGGCCGAGTCGGCCATGAGCGGGACTCCCGGGCGGAACGAAGCCTCCCAGCCTACCCATGGCCGGCGCAATCCAAATTGGAATGCGATTGCCGCCTGTCGGGTTGGGACGAAAAAGGCACTCCCGTCAATCTACAATGTTCGTCATGAGCGATGCATTTCTCGACGGTCGGGCCGCGACCCGGTCCCCCTTTGCTGCCCCTTGGCGTAACATCTGCGTATTGCATCATCCACACAAGGCGGATGCGGCCCTGTTGGCCTCCGAGATTGGGGACTGGCTGACCATGCAGGGCCTGTACGAGGTGTGCCACTCGTCCAGCTGGGAGCCCGACACCCTGAGCCCGCGCCTGCCGCACGTCAATGTCATCGTTGCCATCGGTGGCGACGGCACCATGTTGCGGGCGGGACGCAGCGGAGCTGCCTGGGGTGTTCCGGTCCTGGGCATCAACATGGGCAAGGTCGGCTTTTTGTCCGAAGTGCAGCCGGATCAATGGCGCCCCGCCATCGAAGCCATGCTGGCCTGGGACTGCTGGCTGGAGGAACGGCTCATGATCAGCGTGCGCGTGGATCGAAGGGATCCCGACACCGGCGGCCTGCGAACGGTGCACACCTTCGCGGCGCTGAACGATGCCGTGATCAGTCGCGGCAGCCTGGCCCGCGTGATTGAGACCCGCATCCGACTGGACGGCGAGAACCTGGCTGCCATCACCTGCGACGGCCTGATTGTCGCCACACCGACCGGCAGCACCGGCTATGCCCTGGCAGCCGGGGGGCCAATTTTGCCGCCGGAGTTGCGCAACATCGTTATTGTCCCGGTCGCGCCCCACCTGTCCCTGAACCGACCGCTTGTGTTGTCCGAGGGCACCGAGGTCCAGGTGCGCGCCACCTGGGATTACGAGGCCATGTTGACGGTGGACGGCCACTTCCACCTCGACATGGAGGAGGGGGATGAGGTGACGGTGGTGGCCAGCGAGCATCCGGCCCGCTACGTGCGCACCGGCAGCCGCCAGAACTTCTACCAGACCCTGGTCGGCAAGCTGGGCACAACCTACTGATGGCTGACTCCCGTGCCCTGCAGCCTCCGGTTGTCGCCCCGCTCCGCTGCAAGCGTCATCCCGAGGTTGAGACCCGGTTGCGCTGCAACCGGTGCGACGAACCGATGTGTACCCGCTGCGCGGTGCACACGCCGGTCGGCTACCGCTGCCGGGACTGCATTCGCGAACACCAGGATCGGGCCTACAACATGGAGCCGGGCGACCCATGGATTGCCATGGGCACCGGGATGGTGCTGGCGGCGGTCGGCCTTCCCGTGGCCGGGTTCGTGTCCGGTTTGGTCGGAACCTTCCTGGGTCTGCTGATTGCCTTTCTGACCGGAGGGGCCGCAGGTGCCCTGCTGGCCCGGATTGTGCGACAGGCCGTGCAGCGCCGACGGGGCCGCAGGCTGGGCCTGTTTGCGGTGATTGGTGTCCTGTTGGGCTGCCTGCTGGGCAGCGCGGTGCTCTTTGTGCTCACCGGGCGCCTGTTCCTGAGCCCGGTCCTGCTGGTGTTCCTCGCGGTGACGCTGGTGTCCGCCTGGCCGCTGCTCAAGTAGCGTCCCGGGACCTTCCGGTTGACTTCCCATGGAGTTGCGTTCGGTTCGTTTCACCAGTCGCCGGCGCTGGCGCGTCCCCGTGTGGGCCCTGGCACTGCTGGTGCTGGTCTGTGTCAGCCTGTGGAACCGGCGTGAACTGCTGGTGGAACGGGCCACCTTCGTACTGCCGGATCCGACCCCCACGCCCAGCGCCGTGAATCCCCTGGCCCAGGCTCGCGTCCATGAAGCGCAGGGCGACTTGCTCCAGGCGGCGGAGTTCTATGGGCAGGTGGCCGCAATCGAAACCTGGAACCCGCAGCCGCTGGTGGACCAGTCGCGCCTGTACATCCTGCTCAAACAGGTGCCCAAGGCACTGGCCGCGGCCGAGGAGGCGGTTCGCCGGGACGACCGCCATGTGGACAGCCTGAATGCGTTGGCACGCGCCCTGGACTGGTCCGGGGAGTACGAGGAGGCGGTCAACACGGCGGTGGATGCCCTGGTGCTCTCCCCGGACAACAGCCGGACGTTGGCTATTCTGGGGGAGATCTATGCCGACGTCGGGAACTGGTATAAGGCCGAGTCCTACCTCGATCAGGCGGCCGAACTGGCGCCGCTGGATGTCCTGGTATGGCGCAACAAGGCCTTGCTGCACGAATACCGCGGCGAGTACACCGAGGGCTTGGCCGCGTTGGAGCAGGGCCTGTCCGTGGATCCGTCGGCCTGGTACCTGGAGATCCACAAGGGGCGGCTCTACGAGGCGCTGTTCGAATGGGACAATGCCCTGGAAGCCTATGAACGGGCCCTGGAACTGAACCCGAATGTCTCGCTCACGTGGGATGCCCTGGGCTACGGCCACTTCAAGGTGGGCAACGACCTGGAGGCCCGGCGCAACCTGGAGCGGGCCGTCGAGGTTAATCCCCAGGACGGGCTGGCCATGGCCCACTTGGGCACGGTCTACTACCGCATGCGCAACTACGAGGGTGCGGTCGGCATTCTGTCCGAGGCCCTGGATTTGATCGAAGGCACGCCCCGCATCGAGTTCCTTTACCAGCTGGGCCTGGCCTATGTCTACAAGGATCCCTCCGAGTGCGACAAGGCCAAGCCCTGGTTGCTGGCCGCCCTGGAGATCGATCCCGAAAGCGGGCCGGCCCTGGAAGGACTGGAGAGCTGTCCCGTCTGATATGCGGGCTGCAAGCGACATGGAACGCAAGGCGACCCCGTTGCAAAGGGAAGTTCGACACAACCTCGGCCTGTACCGGCTGCGGGGGTTCAGCGGCCGGCGTTCGGCCCTGCGCCAGTTGCAGGGGCGGCTGGGCGATCCCGGAACCACGCCCGTGATGGCGGTGGTCGGCCCGTCCGGCGTGGGCAAGAGCGCCCTGGTGACCGCGGCGGTATGGTCGGCCATCAACGAATTTCCGGACGGTTGCGTTTGGGCGGCGGCGGCCGGCCTGGAGCGTTTCCGTTTCCAGGACATCGTTCACAACCTGACGTCCGTGCTGGGCTTCGACCATTCCTGGCATATTCGGGCGCAGTGGAGCACCGGCATTCGGGAACTGCTCTACCGCCGTCGCCGGGTGCTGGTGCTGGATGAACTCGAATCCGCCTCGGAGGCCGATCGCCAGCTGCTTCTGCAGACGTTCCGGAACCTGGAGACCGCCGACACGCCCTCCCGCGTCGTGCTGGTCGCGGACCGGCTGACCCCGGAAATGGAGGAGCTGGCCCAGGAAACGGTCCTGTACCTTGGCGGACTGAGCCGATATGACACCGAGGTGTTCTGGCAGGCGCTGCAGGCACCGGCCACCGATGCGGGGACGGTGCACGATCTGACGGGCGGTCTGCCCCTGGCCATTCGCCTGTTGGCGGGCCTGCTCAAGGCCCATCCGGAATGCCTGGAACAGGTGATCCGCGCGGTGGAGACCGGTCCGGAGCCATCCCTGGATGTGCTCATTCGTCTGGCCGCGGACAGCGTGGCGCAGGAAAGTTCCGATGCCATGCAGGTGCTGGAGCGTCTCAACATGGCGGCAGGAGGTGCTTCCTACCTGGCCATCCGCGACCTGTTCTGGCCGGGCGACTCGGACATGGTTCTGCACGTGGCGGAGGCGCCCCAGTGGACCGTCGGTTC
>JAPPAJ010000362.1 GCA_026705565.1 Caldilineaceae bacterium
AGCACCCCGGAGGGCGCGCGCGACTTCGTGGTTCCGAGCCGACTGCAGCAGGGCAGCTTCTATGCCCTGCCCCAGTCCCCGCAGCAACTGAAGCAGCTGTTGATGGTGGCCGGACTGGACCGGTACTTCCAAATCGCCCGCTGTTTCCGCGACGAGGACCTGCGCGCCGACCGCCAACCCGAATTCACGCAGCTCGACCTGGAAATGAGCTTTGTGGAGCCGGAGGACATCCGCAGCCTGATGGAACCGCTCCTCATCCAGCTGGCACAGGACCACCAGGCCTGCCGGATTCAGGAGACGCCGTTCCCCGTCCTCACCTACCGGGAATGCATGGACCGATTCGGCACGGACCGGCCGGACCTGAGATTCGGCGTGGAACTGTTCGACGCGACCGCGATCCTGCAGGAAAGCGGGTTCAAGGTCTTTTCCGGCGCCGTTGCCCGCGGCGGCGTGGTCAAGGGTGTGGTCCATCCAGGCGGCGCCGGCCTAAGCCGCCGCGAAATCGACCGGTTGACGGAACTGGCCCGGCAAGGCGGCGCCCGCGGCCTGGCATGGCTGGGCCTGGAACACGACGTGGCGGATGCCTCCGACATTGGGGACGGCACCTTCCGGTCGCCCATCGCGCGTCACCTGGACCCGCGGGAACTGGCCGGGCTGGTCGCAACGGGCGGAGCCCGGGCGGGCGACATGATCCTGCTCGTCGCCGATGACGAGCAGGTCGCGGCTGCCAGCCTCCACCTGCTCCGGAGCGACATCGGCAGCACCGCGGGCCTGATTGACCCGGATCTCTTCGCCTTCTGCTGGGTCACGGACTTCCCGCTGCTCGAGCTGGATGCCGAAGCCGGCCGCTGGACAGCGGTGCACCATCCCTTCACATCCGCCCGCGACCAGGATTGGGACCGGCTGGAGGACGATCCCGGCTCGGTCCTGGCCAAGGCCTACGACGTTGTCCTGAACGGCTGGGAAATCGGGGGCGGCAGCATCCGCATCCATGACCAGGCGCGCCAGCAACAGCTGTTCCGCGCGCTCAGCCTGCCGGATGAGGAAGTCCAGCGGGAGTTCGGGCACCTGCTCAAGGCGTTCCGCTATGGCGCCCCGCCCCACGGCGGCATCGCCATGGGCCTGGACCGGATCGTGGCCCTGTGGGCCGGCGCCACCAACATCAGGGACGTGATCGCCTTTCCCAAGACCGCTACCGGTTCCGACCTGCTGTTCGACTGCCCGGCGCCCATCGACGCCGAGCAGTTGCTGGAACTGGGCATCGACGTGACCGCCTGAACAGGCCGGGACATGGCAACTGGTGGTTGAGAAACCGGCGGAAGTGTCTATAATTCACCTTGCCCTGCTTTGCGCGTGATCGAACCGGCATTTGTTAACCAACGGCAGCAAAGTGGAACGTCGTGATGCGGCGTGAATGCTTCGCCACAGGCTGGTGTCGCAGCAGCGTCCAGCGTGTTCCCACCTGAGTCTCATCAGGTTAAACAATCCGTTCACACGGCAGAAGTAGGGTTTTTTCTTGGCTTTGCACACCGGGACGCCGGATCGGGTTCCCACGACGGCAACCGTGGCGGATGCCCGGTCCGGTCCCGTGCCCGTCGAACCACAACCGTAAAGCGCGTCCGGTATCGCCGCCCATGACCATCAAACGGATCCGTGCCTCCGACGAAACCTGGGCCTTCACCAGCGACATGTACGCGCGCGTCAACGCGGGGCTGGTAGTCACCCGCGAAGGCGGCATCCTGATCGATACGCTGCTGTTCCCGGTGGAAACCCGCCAGCTGGTCAACTACACCAACAGACTGTGCGAAGCCGGCATCAAGTACGTAATCAACACCCAGGCCGCGATGGACCACTCGCTGGGGTCCTTCCTGTTTCCCGACGCCGAGCTGCTGGCACACCGCGAGACTCGGCGGTACCTGGCCAGCAGCGGTGCGCGCAACCTGCGCAACGCGAAGAAGAACAGCCCGGAACTCAACGACGCCAAGGTCAGGCTGCCGCGCGTGGTGTTCGACGACAGCCTGGTGTTGCGGCTGGACAGCAAGTCCGTGCATGTCATACATGCACCGGGACCGGTCAACGACACCTGCATGGTCTATGTGCCCGAGGAAAAGGTCCTGTTCGCCAGCGACCTGATGATGCACATCCCTCTGATCACGCACCAGCGCTGCGACATCGAAGCCTACAAGCAGTCGTTGCGTCGCATGCACGACTTCAACCTTGAAGTGATCGTGCAGGGCCACGGCGAGATCCTGCTGCGGGGCGAGGTCACCAGCAGCATCGACAAGGCCATCAACTATCTGAACGACGTGGACCAGATGGTGGACGAGGTCCTGGCCGGCGGCGGCAAGGTTGAGGACGCGTTTGCCAACGGACCGGAGAAATTCGGGATATCCACCCTCCCCATGAACGGGCTGATTTCCAACTTCCACCGGCAGAATGTCCACCACCTGTGGAAGCGCAAGGACCCGCGGCTGCAGCGCAAGCGGGCCGCTCGGGCCGGCTAGGACGCCAAGCCCGGCAGCCGGACCGCGGGCGGCCGTGGGATCGGATCCGATGGACGTGGAACCGATTGAATTCAACCAGGCAAGACTGTCCGCGTTTCGCCGGTGCCGCCGTCGGTTCTTCCTGAAGTACAGGTCCGACAAGCCATTGTTGGAGCGAGCTTTGACGCTGGCGGACCGCGACTGGGACGCGGCACGCCTGGGCCAACGGTTTCACCTGTGCATGGAACGGCTGGCCAGGGGACTGCCGATGCAGTCGGTCGCCAACGGGTTGCCGACGGAGCAGGCCGCAAGCCTAACCAAGGCCTGGGACTACCGATGCTCGCTGCGTGCCGACCAATTCCTGACCGAATACGACCTCACCATCCCCTTCGACCACTGGCTGCTGACCGCCCGCGCGGACCTGCTCGCACGGTGCAGTGACGGGACAGTCACCATCGTTGACTGGAAAACCGGCGCCAACACCAATGCAGACAGACTGAGACGTTCGGATCAGGCCCGCATCCTGCCCTATGTTGTGCTGGAGGCTTCCAGCAGCTTGGGCTGGAACACCGTGACGGCATCGGGCATTACGCTGGTCTTCTGGTTCGCACAGGACCCGGACCATCCACTGCATCTGCCGTACTCGCAGCGCCAGCACGAGCAAAACCGGTCAAATCTGGCATCCATCATGGACATGATTGACGGCCTCGAAGGAGAGGAGGCATTTGTACGCGTCCCCGATGATCCGGCCACGGTCGATACGGTCTGCCGTCCGTGCGAGTACATCCACTACTGTGAACGCAACCCCACGTCCGCCGGACCCGTACAACCCATCGACTATGAGGAAGAGGATCTCGAAGCCGTCTGGGAGACATTCGATTTCTCCCTCGACTAGGGTATGCGGCCCCATGTACATCGGACTTTCCGTCCCCAGCCACCCGGCAGGAACCGCGCAGTGAACTGGCAGTTGATGCCTCCTGCGGCCCCGCCGGCCGAGTTGCTGGCCGTCTGTCAGGGACCGCTTCTGGCGCGGCTCCTGGCACAACGGGGCATCGTTGACGCGGATTCCGCCAAGGGCTTCCTGAACCCGGACCACTACGCGCCCGCACCGGCCAGCGACATGGTGGGCGTCGTGCGAGCAGCCCGAATGTTGAGGCAATGCCAGGACCGAGGGCTGCCGGTCCTGGTGTGGGGGGACTTCGACGCAGACGGCCAAACCAGCACCGCCCTCCTTGTGTCGGCCCTGCGCGAACTGGTGGACGATCCCACGCTCGTGCATTGGCACATCCCTCATCGCGTCAGGGACAACCATGGAGTCCAGGCCGGAGTGTTGACGGATCTGCTCCCGCGCCTCTCTCCCCGTCCTGCCCTGATCATCACATGCGACACCGGCATCGACGCCGTGGAGGGCCTCAGGGCCGCGCGGCAGGCGGGGCTGGATGTCATCGTCACGGACCACCACGCCCTGCCACCGGAATTCGACGACCATGAACCAGGCACGGATCCGTGCCTGCCGACCAGCATCGAAGATGCCGACCTGGAACGCTGGGGCGTTCGGTGCCTTGCCGACGCCATCGTCAACCCGCAGCTGATGCCCCCGGAACATCCCCAGGCCCATCTGCCGGGAGTGGGTGTGGCCTTCCTGGTCGTGCAGCAGTTGATCAGCGAACTGAAACCCATGGCCACTGCCGACCGGTTTCTCGATCTGGTTGCCGTGGGCATCGTGGCGGACATGGCCGACCAGAAAGCGGACACGCGCTACTGGCTGCAGCGGGGGCTGGTGCAACTGGCCCGAACCGAAAGAATCGGCCTGGAGACCCTGTTGGACGAGAGTCTGCCGCGCGTGCAGTGGCGCAAGACCGGGGTACGCGCCGAACACATCGCCTTCCAGGTGGCCCCCCGTCTCAATGCCGTAAGCCGACTGGAAAGCGCCGAGACCTCGGTTGAGCTGCTCCTGACCCGGGATCGGATCCAGGCCGAGGAGATGGCCCGCAACCTCACTTTTTTGAACGAACGGCGCAAGGACGAGTCGGCGCGCATCGCCGCCACCACGCGCAACCTCCTGGCCGCACGCCCCGAACACGACGCGCTCCACTGCCTCGTGATTGCCCACCGGGGCTGGCATCCGGGATTGCTGGGAATCGCCGCCAGCCGGATCGTGGAAGAGACCGGCAAGCCGTCCATTGTTCTCACGATTACGGAGGAAGGCGTGGCCCGGGGCAGCGCACGCAGTGTGGATGGAATCGACATCGGACGCGCGATCGGCCGGTGCAGCGACCTGCTCCTGTCGCACGGAGGACACGCGGGCGCCGCCGGTGTGCGACTTGAAGTCGATCGCCTCGAGGAGTTCCGGCGCAGGGTCGGCGAGGAAGTGGCGGCCCTACACGGCGATGGCCCTTCGCCGCGCCGCGCGGACCTGGAACTGCGCCTGGAGGAACTGCATCCGGACACCCACCGTCAGCTGGAGGCGCTGGAACCGACCGGCGCCGGCAACCCGCAGCCCGTCCTGTTGTCGCGGGAGCTGGCGGCCGAACGGCCCGTGCGGTCCCGCGATGGCAAGCACCTGTTCTTCAGCGTACGCCAGGCCGGCCACCGATTTGCTTTCCAGGCCAAGTGGTTCAACGCGCCTCCGGGGATGGAACGGGTGCTGGAGGGACCGATCAGTCTGCTGTACCACTTGGCCCTGGATACCTACCGGCGACACAGGAGCTTTTTTCTATTGGTCAGGGACTGCGAGGCGGTCGACCAACACCGCACCATGGCACCGGAGCCCCCGGTCCGGACCACGCCCTTCACCATCGAGGATCTCCGCGCATCCCCGTTGGCCGAGCTGCCGAACGATGCGCGGGAAGCAACCGCCTGGTACGCCGCCGGAGCAACGTTGCCGGCGGCGTGGATCAGCGTTCCGCCCGCCTTGCAAGGGATGGACGATCGCGACTCCCTGACGATTTGGACGGCTCCTCCCTCCCGCAAGCACCTCAAGGAACTGCTGCAGGCACGCGCCTGGTCGTCCGTTGCAGTCCGGGCGGCGGAACCTCAAGGCACGCCCCTTGAGATTGACCACGTAGTGGATTTGTTCAAGGAGCGCTACAAACGCGCGTGGGATTCGGACTCGCCGGCGGCCAACGACATTCATCGGCAAGACGGTGCATCCCCGTCCGCTGCCGGCTCCCCAACTGCGGTGGATGCCTCCGGAATCCCCGACTTGATCCAGGAACGGTGGGCCGCCGAATGGGGCCTGACCAGGGAAGTCATGCAGATCACCCGCGCCCTGTTGCAGGCCAACGACTTCCTGCATATAACGGGAGACTTGGCGTTGCCCGGACCGGATCGCGCCCTAGGCACCCGGAACGATGACTGGCACCGCCGCCAATCAATACCCTTGCTGGCTCAGTTGCGTACGGCCCTCCATGAAATCAAGGCGTTCCACGCCCTGCTGCACAAGGAGGATTTGGCCCGCCATCTGGCCGCGGTGCACAACCGGCAAAAGGCACACTGGAAACTGGATGCGGCCAGTCAGTAGGGTGATCCGGACCGCCATCGGATTTTCAGTCCCCTGCGATAGCGTAGGCTCCCGGATCTGCCCCGTTTTGGCAGTGGCAATCCATGGTGCTGCGACGATCCGCAGAGACGCGGGGTAAAGCCGATGCCTCAAGCGCAACCCTGGCCCATGGCTGCACTCCACATGGCGACGGCCGTTCTGGGTGCCGCGCTGATGAGTGCGGCACTGATGGCCGTGCTGGGCCACAACCCGTGGGAAGCCTTCACCGGGCTGGCGAAAGGTTCCTTGGGCACGGAGCGCGAACTCGCCGTCACAGTCCGCAAGACAGCACCGTTCGTCCTGACCGGCTTGTCCGTGACCCTGGCCTTGAAGGCCGGCCTGTTCAACTTCGGGACCGCCGGCCAGTTTCTGATGGGATCGGTGGGAGCCGTCTGGATGGGCATACAGTTCGAAGCACTGCCTGGCTGGCTTCACCTGCCCCTGGCCTTGGCCGTGGGCATCGGCTCCGGCAGCGTATGGGGCGCCATCCCGGGGTGGCTCAAGGCGTCAACCGGGTCCCACGAAGTCATCACCACGATCATGCTGAACTACGTGGCCGCCCTGTTCGCGGGATGGACCGTGTTTGCCGGCAGTTCCCTGTCGATGACCCGGCCCGGTCCGTTGTGGGATGCAACGGCAGGTCCTGTGTCCGCGTCGCCGGACGTGCTTGCGTCCGCTCGCATCCCCTGGATCCTCGGCCCCCCGCTCGGGATCCACTGGGGCGTTGCCCTGGCGTTGCTGACCGCCCTGTTGGTTTGGTGGCTGATGGAACGAACCCAATTCGGCTTTGAACTGAAGACCGTTGGGGCCAAGCCCCTGGCGGCGCGGTACGCCGGCATGCGTTGCGGATGGACGACCGTACTGGCGATGACGTGGGCCGGTGGTCTGGCCGGATTGGCGGGAGCCATCGAAACCCTTGGTGTTCACTACAAGTTCGCACCGGAGTTCGGAGGAGGAGTGGGCTTCGAAGGCATCGCCGTCGCCCTGCTGGGCCAAGGACATCCCCTGGGAATTGTGCTGGCGGCCCTGTTGTTTGCGGTACTGGATGCCGGTGCATTGAGGATGCAGTTCGATTCGGGGGTCCCATCCGACATCATTCAAGTGATCCAGACCTTCATCCTGATCTTCGCGGCCGCGCCCGCGCTCGCAACCTGGCTGCTGAATCGTGTGTCCCGCACACAACGCGCATCCGCAGCGGCAGCCGGCCGCCGCGCCTGACCGCCACCTTGCCCATGGCCGCCATCACCCAAGCCACCGCCCGGTTCGCGGCCGGCCTGTCCCTCCTGCTTCTGGCAGGGGCCTTTCTGGTCGAGTACGCGCCGTTCGCCGACATCCAGGCACTCCGGATGTTGTTCGGTACCAACGTCCTCAATTTCGCCCTGCGCGCCGCCGTTCCCCTTCTTTTGGGAGCGCTGGGAGGCATCCTGTGTGAGCGCTCCGGAATCGTTAACATCGGCATTGAAGGCATGATGCTGGCCGGGGCGTTCGCCGCCTTTGTGGCCAAGACTGCCACCAATCACTGGGCCTTGGGCCCCAGCCTCCTCCTCGGCACATGTGCAACCCTGTTGACGGGAGCCGCCATGGGCTTGCTGCATGCACTCTTCTGCCTGCGGTTCGGAATGAATCAGATCATCTCCGGCACATCCCTGATCCTGCTGTCGATGGGGATCTCCGCCACCTTCTTCGACAGGGATGCCGTGGCGGTGGGCACGTTCGCGCCGTGGCCGGTTCCGCTGCTGTCGGAGTGGCCGGTAATCGGACCCTTATTGTTCAACAAGCCCCCGATCACCTATGTGGCGTTGCTGACGGTCGCAGTGGTGGGATTTGCGTTGGCGCACACGCGGTGGGGGTTGCGCACCCGGGCGATTGGTGAACATCCCCGTGCGGCGGACACCGCGGGAGTGGGCGTGGCGCACCTGCAGTACCTGAACACCACCTTGGGCGGAGCCCTGGCCGGACTGGGTGGCGGCTACCTGGTCCTTGAGGCCGTTGGACAATTCCAGGAAGGCATGACCGCGGGAAGGGGCTTCATCGCCTTGGCCGCCGTGATTTTCGGAAACTGGCATCCCGTGGGCGCCCTGGGCGCATCGCTCCTCTTTGGCTACGCCCAGGCAGTCCAGAATGAACTGCTGTTGGCTCAAGTTACCGTCCTGCCGCGTCACTTTGTCTCGATGATTCCCTACTTGGTGACGGTGATTGCGGTGTCCGGACTGGCGGGCCGGGTGCGCGCGCCCGGCTCATTGGGCCAGCCCTATCTGCGCGAGACGAAGGCATGAACGCCGCACCTGTGGCCAAACGGATTGGCCTGCGGCATCAGTCCGCGGGAAGCCGCCGGAACATGCCCCATCCCGTCCTTGAAGTGCGAGGAATCACCAAACACTTCCCAGGGGTTGTGGCCAATCGGAACATCGACCTGGACCTGTTTCCGGGCGAAATCCTGGCAGTCCTGGGCGAGAACGGAGCCGGAAAGTCCACGCTGATGAACATCATCTACGGGCTCCATCCCCCCACTTCGGGATCCGTTCGCGTCGGTGGTCGCCAACTGGAATGCCGATCGCCCCGAGACGCCATCGCGGCCGGTATCGCGATGGTGCACCAGCACTTCCATCTGGTACCCACCATGACCGTTCTGGAAAACATCGTCCTGGGTGCGGAAACCACGCGTCGCGGCGTGCTCGACCCAGCAACCGCCGAACGGGATGTGGCCGAACTCTGCCAACGCTTCGGCGGTCAGCTGGACATCAATCTCCAGGCCATGATTGACGACTTGCCGGTGGGCATGCGACAGCGCGTGGAAATTGTCAAGGCCCTGTACCGGAGGGCGCGCATTTTGGTCCTGGACGAGCCGACCGCCGTCTTGACCCCGCAGGAGACGGGCAGCCTGTTCCAAATCATGCGCGGACTGCGCCATCAGGGCACCGGCATCATCTTCATCACCCACAAGCTGAAGGAAGTACTGGATGTGGCCGACCGCATTGCAGTGCTGCGGCGGGGAGCGGTGGTCGGCCACGCAAGGCCCGGCGCCACCACGGAACAGGCGATGGCCACCATGATGGTGGGTCGCGTCCCTTCACTGACCATACCCAAGACGACAGTCGTGCCCGGACCGCTGATGCTGGAGGTTGACACCCTGACCGTGCACCGAGACGACGGGACGACCGCCGTGGACCGGATTTCGTTCAAGGTGCACCAAGGAGAAATCCTGGGGTTGGCCGGCGTGCAGGGCAATGGCCAAACCGAACTGATCGGGGCTTTGACAGGTCTTCGTCCCGTGTCATCCGGCACCGTCCGGTTGAACGGACGCGACACCACGCATGCCTCCGCCAGGAGACTTGGCCGGGAGGGAGACACCGGCCACATTCCGGAGGACCGGCACACCCATGGCATGGTCGAGAGTTTTTCGGTGGCCCAGAATCTGGTCCTGAACCTTTGCAACCGACCGCCCTTTACGCGTTGGGGCCTGCTGCGGCTTGAAGCAATCCGGGCCCACGCCGGACGCAAGGTGGCTGATTTCGACATCCGGACCACCAGCCTGAAGCAACCGTTGGGCAGTCTGTCCGGAGGCAACCAACAGAAGCTGGTGGTGGCCCGCGAAATGCGGGACGGTCTGCAACTGCTGATTGCAAACCAGCCGACCCGCGGAGTGGATGTAGGCTCGGTGGAGTCCATCCACCACCACATCGTGCAGCAGCGGAACGCCGGACGGGCGGTCCTCCTGGCGAGCTACGATCCGGACGAGATTCTGGCCTTGGCCGACCGCATTGCGGTCATGTTCGAGGGCCGTTTGATTAGCCTGTCCCCCGCTGCACAGGTTGACCGCAACCGCCTGGGCCTGCTCATGGCAGGCATTCCGGCCTAACCTTCAGCAAACTTGAATAGACGGGGCCGCGGCCTCTGGTCTGCCCTAACTTGACTGTCACGTGCGGCCCGGTTTGGTGCGAAGACAATGGAGCAATAGTTGACAGTCGAACTCTTGTGCTATAATTGCCGCAAAAGAAAGGACCCGACTACAACCCGGATCCTCAACCGGACACAATGAAGATGGCACTATGGCCAGCACCCCGCAGTCCACAACGCAAGAGTCCCGGACCGTCATCCGAACCCTGCGCGTGCGTCTGTATCCCGGCACGGCCGCGAATGGACTCGCCTCCAT
>JAPPAJ010000269.1 GCA_026705565.1 Caldilineaceae bacterium
GCAGCGCATCGTGAATCTGAAGGCCGCGCCGCATGCCGCGGACCGTACCGCCCGGGTAACCCACTAGGGTCTCTGCGTCCCCCAAGGGCCAAACGGGACTCACCAAGCCCACGCGTAGGGACCGGGCAGGGGGTTCCAGAACCCATCGGATCTCCTACACACCAAAGCCGTGCACCATCTTGGTGGCTGATACCATCCCAAACCTTTTTCCCGCAGCCTGCCAAGTTTCCACACGCCGACAGGCACCCTAGTGAAGCAACGTATCGTGGCGCGGCAACTGCGTTGCCACAATCCACTCTGGACCATCGTCCGGACCTGAAACAAGACACCGGCTTCGGACCGCACCGCTCCAATTGCTTCGGGCTACCATGTCTTGTCGCATCCAGTACGCGAGGAGAAACATTATGTCCGGTTCCAGTCAGCAACCCCTGCTCGGGAATTACGAGTTTCAAGTAACTTGGTCTATGGCCGACATGTTCGGATACGGCTTGTTGTGGCTTTTGTTAATTTTGATCACGTTTGGCCTGGCATCGTTCTTCGCCCCATATGCATGGGCAGCCAAGCTCCTCAACGGATGCGAGGTTCGCGACCGCTCAGGCAACCGGCTGGGAACGCTTCAGGTCGATATCCAGATTGCCGATCAGCTGGTCCACATTCTGCTGTGGATATTGCTCACGCTCATCACGTTCGGCCTAGCGGCGATCTTCTACTACTTCGGAGTGGCGCGGACCATTCTGAACAACACCTACATCGTCTGAGTCCATGCACCCGAGCCGGCGGGGACATCCCGCCACTGGTATTCGACGACCAGCGATGGCAGCGGCCACCGTAACCGCTCCGATGCGCTCGGCCTACCTGACCCCGGCCATGCTTCAGCGGCAATGAGCGTGTCGATGTGACCGGCTAACCTTCAGAAGCCAACGCCGGACAATCGGCAATCCGACTCGCGAAAGGGTCGGCTGACACGATTGCCGCTGCCCCAGTGCCCGATACTGTCCGTACACGATGGAGGGAAGGTGACATGCAGACAGTGGCGGTGACCGGAGCCTGGTCCTTTCTTGGCCGCCATGTGGCCCGCGAGCTTCTGGAGCGCGGTGCACAGGTAGTTTCGCTGAGTTCCAGAACCCCGCCCGACCCCGACCCGTTTCAGGGCTCCATCCAAGCCCGCCCCCTGCGGTGGGACCCAGCCGAACTGACAGCGTCCCTGGCCGGGACGGACACGCTCTACAACACCTACTGGGTACGCCATGACCGCCCCCCCATCGGCCACCGGGGACCGTGGACCTCGCACGGCGAGGCGGTGCGGAACTCCTGCATGCTGCTCGATGCCGCCAAGGCCGCGGGCGTACAGCGCATCGTCCACATCAGCATTACCCAGCCGTCCGCGGACAGCCGCCTAACCTACTTTCGGGGCAAGGCTCAGGTGGAGACGCATCTGCGCGGCACGGGCCTGTCGCACGCCATTTTGCGTCCTTCCTGCTTCTTCGGAGGCGGCGACATCCTGATCAACAACGTGGCCTGGGCGGTACGGCGAATGCCGTTCTTCCCGCTGCCGGGTCCCCTGGATTACCGCATCCGGCCCATGCACGTGGCGGACATGGCACAGGCGATCTGCAACTGGGGCGAACGGAAGGACAGTACCACCCGCGATGCCTGCGGCCCGGATCAGTACCGCTTCGCCGATCTGGTGCGCTACATCGGCCACACCGTGGCCGGCCGGGAACCGCGGATCCTGACGCTGCCGACAAGCGTGTGCCTGCGCCTGTATCAGGCGGCGGGGCTGCTGCTGCGCGACACCATCCTCTCGCGGGCCGAGTTGGAGGGCCTGTCCCAGGACCTGCTGGGGTCCGACGAGGAACCGCTGGGCACCACCGCGTTGTCGGAATGGGTGGCACGCCGCGCCGATACGCTGGGCCGGGAATTCCACCCGGAACCACCCCGCTAACCCGATTGCCGGGTCAGCTCCCTTGCACGGTCAGACGGAGGAGGCCTCCGCGGAGGCCTCCACAGCTTCGGCCGCGTCATCGTCCCACTGCTTCAGTTTCAGTTCGGCCTGCTGCAGGTACCGGTCGCACAGTGCGGACAACTGCTTGCCCTCTTCATACAGGGCCAGCGCTTCGTCCAGGGTCTTGTCCCCGCTTTCCAGATCCTTTACAACCTGTTCCAGCCGACGAATGGCCTCTTCAAACGGAGGCTGCTCCTGTTCCTTAGGCGATTCCGCGTTGTGTTCCATGGGACGACCTTTGCTGGTTGAACCTGGACGGCCATGTCTCTCAAATCGCTGCACCCAACACGGTTCGGTTCGGGCGAACCACCGGATCGATTCCGTCCTGTTCAATACTATATGCCTGGTACGTTCAGTCCGCCTGCTTCCCCAACGGGATTCACCGCCATGAGCGAGGATCACATGCTCCCCTTCCCACCGGCCGTGGTGCTCTGCATCGAGGATTTGCTCTTCTCGGAGCGGATGGCGGACGCTGTTCGGCATCTGGGCGGCACGCCCGTTGCCGCAGGCAGCAAAAAAGCCTTCCTCAGGGCCATGGACCAATCACTGCCCGTCCTGGCCCTGCTTGACCTGCACATCGACATGAGCTGGGAGGCGGCCATCCAGACAGTACGCCTGCGTCCGCACACCCGCGCCGTTCCCATCTACGGATTCGGACGGCACACGGAGCCCGAACTGCTGGCGCGGGCCCGCCGGGCAGGGGCCGATCACGCGTGGGCCCGCAGTCGTATCGTTGAGGAACTGCCCGCACTTCTGGAACGCCACATCAATCCGCCCTTGGTCATGCCGGACGGCGGCTTGGACCCCTTGTCAGCGGACGCGGCCGAAGGAGTGCGACTGTTCAATGCCGGCCGCTACCACGCCCAGCACGAGGCGTTCGAGGATGCCTGGAACGCCGAACCGCGACCGGTCAGGGAGATGTACCAGGGCATCCTGCAGATTGGACTGGCATTTCTGCAGTTGCAGAACCGCAACCGGCCGGGCGCCATCAAGATGTTCGGACGGGGAGTGCCGCGGTTGCGGCCGTTGCCGGACGTAGTGCAGGGAGTGCAAATCCGCAGGTTTCTCAGCGAATCCCTGCAGGTGTTCCAAGCATTGTCGAATGCCGGGAGGAGACCGGACTGGTCACGCCTGGAACGCGACCTGCCTTCGGTCCATGTAACCGAGCCCGGTTGACGCTATCGACTTCCGGACACCCTCTGCTGTCCCGCCAGCCAGGCTTGTCCCTCCTCCGACAACAGCCACTCCAATTCCCTTGCCCCCATGTTGGGATGCATGCGAATGCGCCACATGCGGAATGGATCCCGATTGTCCTGAAAGAGCCCGTTCTGTGTGGTGAGGCCAGCCCAGTACCCCTCGTCGCGGAAGACATCGATGACGCGCTGATCGTAGAAGCCCATGGGATAGGCGATGACGCGCGGCGTATAACCCAATTCCTGCTCGAACGTCAGGATGCCGCCGCGCGCCTGGTTCCTCAGGTAGGTCTCGGACCGGCCGGCAAGACTTTCGTGCAGCCGCGCATGCGACTCGATTTCCATGCCGGCCCTTACCATCTGCCGAATCTGATCCCAGGTCATGTAGCTGGGATTTCCGCTGTGGGGGAACTCGGAAATGACAAAGAAGGTCCCAATCATGCCCCGCTCGGTCAGCAGCGGCAGGGCATTGGTGAAGTGATTGGCGTAGCCGTCGTCGAAGGTGAGCACGATTGGCTTGGGCGGCAGCGGGGTGCCCAGTGCCAGGTGGTTGATCACGTCCCTCACCGAAATCGTCTCGAAGCCAAGATCCTGGATCACGTCCAGGTGGATGGCGAACAAATCGGGCGGAACGGAGAGCCCGAACCGTATGGAGTCCGCATTCGGCGGCGGTTCCTCAATGTAGTGGTACATGAGCATGGGCACGGACGCTCGACGAAACTCGCCGTCCGGGGTGGGCTGCGGTACCGGCGTGGCCGTTGGCCGTACCCTTCCCACCGGCAGCAGACCCAACAGGATGCGGGAGCGGGTCGATTTGGGAGTGGCCGTCGGGGTCGGCGCGGCCGGTGTGGGGGTCGGGGTCGCGAACGGGGTTGCGGTTGGCCGCGGCTCGGCAGCCGCCACGGCATCCTCCCGTTCCGGAATCTGGAGTACGAATACAGGCGGGTCGACAATCTCCGTCTCCAACAAGGCCGGATCCACACAGGCTGCCAGGATGACCGCACATGCAACCAGGAGGTGAACAAGCTTGAGGGGATTCATCAGCCTGAAGGCCAAACGCCAAGGGAACAAAACCGAGCCAGGGCCGGGGTCGGGTCAGATGTAGCCGAAGGAACGTACCAAGTCCGGATTCCGGCGCCAGTTGCGGCGCACCTTGACCCAAAGGTCAAGGTAGACCCGGGTCTCGACCACCTTCTCGATCGACTGCCGGGCGGATGCACCGATCCGCTTGATCATCTGGCCGTTGCGGCCCAGCACCATGGGCTTGTGGCTGTCCCGTTCAACGTACAGCACGGCGGAGATGTAGGTTTGAGCCGGATCCCGCTCGACATACTCGGCTATCTCAACGGCAATGCCGTGTGGCACTTCCTCGGACAGGAACTGAAGGGCCGCGGCCCGAATCAACTCGGCCGCGATGGTGCGCAGGTGCTGGTCCGTGACTTGATCCTCTTCGTAGTACCGGGGCCCCTCGGGCAACATGCCCTGCAGAAGGCCCACGAGCTGCGGGACCCCGAAGCCGGTCTTGGCACTGACCACCGTAGCCGGCCAGGCGGCAGCGGTGTCATCCGGAAACCGATTGCCGGCAAACCCGATGTACGCGTCCATGTACGACACGAGCTGGTCCTCCCTGCCCCCCAACTGGTCGATCTTGTTGAAGCCGAACACAACCGGCGGCAGTTTGTCCTCCGCGTCGAGTTGGGCCAGATGGTCCAGGATCAGGCCGTCGCCCGTTCCGGGGCGGCGGCTGATGTCGATCAGCCACAGCAGGACGTCGCAGTCGGCCATCACCTCCTCGACCTGCTGCACCATGTACCTGCCCAGCTCGTGGCGGGGCTTGTGCAGACCGGGGGTGTCCTGGAACACGATCTGGGCTTCCTCGGACGTGTACATGCCGAGAATGCGGTGGCGGGTGGTCTGCGGCTTGGCGTGGGCCACCGAGATCAACTGGCCCACGATGCTGTTCAACAACGTGGACTTGCCTGCGTTGGGGCGGCCGACCAGGCCAACAAACCCGCTGACGAACTTGGTGGCTTCCATGAGAGTTAATTTTACTGTGAGAGGGGTGTTGGTCCAGAGTTCGCCGACTGTTGGTGGATTGCACCGTGTCTCGTGAGGTTAGCCGGCGAGCTGTTGTTCAGCAGCTTCGTTGGGCATAGTTGCAGGTTGCAGGATCTGGTTGCCATTGACCCTATCCCGGAGCACGGAGTTGAGGGCAGAGAACATCTTGTACATGGCTACCTTCCTGGATTTGCCCTGACGGAACAAACTGGTGTGGAAGCAGCGGATGGTGGGGTTGAGACGTGTGATGGTCACCGTGGCCAGATAGAGGGTTTTGCGCACGGAGACGCACCGCCCCAAACACGGCACAGGCGTCTGGCCCGCGGTACCGCACCCGGCACTCAGGTGCTTGTTGGCATGCTTGTTGCGCGCCTTGCCCCCCGAAGTAGGACTCGTTCACTTCAACCGGTCCCTCGCAGTCAGGTTCTGCATCCGGCATCCATGCCTCGCGCATGCGGTGCCGCATGATCCAGTCGGCTTTCTGGCTATGGAAAACTTGCTCAGGTGTAGGAGGCTAGGCCTACCAACATAGTCTTCAGATGCAGTCCTTCCAGGCCCCTTAGGAGTTCAACCGGTTGCACGATCGATATGAACGTAGTCATATCTGTGTCCACAACCTGCTGAGAGATTGTTGGCACAGGTACGTCCCGTGGACGCGACGGTCTGCAACTCGACAACAATATGCGGGCAACCCAAAGGAGTGGCGGATTTGGGATTGATCAGCCTTCGGTGGTGTGCTACTGGCAGGCTGTCACACCACCGTCGACAAAAATGTTCTGTCCTGTCACGAACGAGGAACTGGGCGAGGCCAGGAACACGGCCAGGCCGGCCAAGTCCTCGGTTTCGCCCACCCGACCCATGGGGATGCGGCTGACCAGGGCGTTGTAGAAGTCCGGATCGTTCAGGTAGCGGTCCACCAGGGGTGTGCGGATGAAGGTCGGCGCAATGCCGTTCACCCGGATCCCGTGCTCCGCCCATTCGCTGGCCAGTTGCTTGATCAGAATGCCCAGGCCCCCCTTGCTGCCGACGTAGGCTGCATAGCCCCGCCGGATGCCCAGGTTGGAGCGCACCGAGGTTATGTGGATGATGCTGCCCCCGTGTCCTTGGGCAATCATGCTGTGGGCTGCAGCCTGGGAAAGCAGGAAGGCGCCCTTGAAGTTGATGTCCATGACCGCGTCCCAAGACTCCTCAAGGACATCGGTGGCCGGCTCCTCGATCTGCGTCCCGGCACTGTTGACCAGCACGGTGACGGATCCCAGGGCCGCTTCCGCGGCTTCGAAGCCGGCGGCAATCGAGTCGGCCTTCGTGGCATCCATTTCGGCCCCCACCACCCGGCTGCGATCACCAGAGATGCGGGCCGCCGCCTCATCGCACCGATCCTGTTGGCGCCCGGTAACGGACACCTTCGCGCCGAAGGCGTGGCAGGCGGCTGCGATCTCGCCCCCAATGCCGCCGGTGCCGCCCACCACCATCACGTGCTGGCCGTCTAGGTCAAAAAGGCTGCTGTGCCCGGACACGTTCACATCTCCTGTGGGAAGGTCGGCGGTTCGCTTCAGTCGTTGATGATGGCCACGGCCCGTACCGGGGCCGCCGTGGCGCCCCGCAGCTTGATGGGCAGTGCCGAGAATGTGAACCCGGTCGGCTCGGGAATCTGGTCCAGGTTAATCAGGTTCTCGATGTGGTAGTACTCCCGCTCGCGCATGACGCGGTGGGCCTCCCACAGCTTGCCCCGCTCGAACATTGCATCGATGGGCGGGTCGAAGCCGATGGCATCGATGCCCATCATCATGACGCCCCGGTCCAGCAGCCAGTGCACGGCCTCCTTGGTCATGCCCGGATGGTCCTTGAGGTAGTTGGGGCTGTGGCGCTGCTTGGAGGCGTCGGTCCGCAGCAGGATGATGTCCAGCGGCTGCACTTCATGGTTGATCTCGGCCAGGGCGGCCTCAATGTCCTCCACCAGAATCTCTTCGCCCGGCCCCTTGTGGGTCAGGTTCAGGACCACGCCGTTGCCGTAGCAGTATTCCAGGGGAATGGCCTCGGCCGCACCCGGCGCGTTCGGATTGCAGTGGAACCAGCTGTCCATGTGGGTGCCTATGTGGTCGCCCATCACGATCACGCCGTTGTTGCAGTGCTCCACGCCGTACTTGTCGGCGCCGGTCTCCTTGGCGTACTCCTCGTGGGAGTAGTAGACGTTGATGGCGGGTGGCACGTTGCCGGGATAAATCACCATCCCCTTGTGCACTTCCATGCTCAGTTCGATCAAACGGTGGCCCATCGTTGAAGTCTCCTGTTGGGATCGGAGGCGCAAGCCTCCTTGGACGCGGCGCGCCGCGAATGGTTAGGTGCAGTCCCAGCCGCCGTCAACGCGTAGGACCGCACCGGTGATGAAGCTGGCTTCGTCGGACACCAGGAAATACACAGCCGACGCCAGTTCGGACGGATCGCCGCCCCGACCAAACACGCTCTTGGCGGTCAGGATGGCCTTGGTGCCCTCGTAGTCCCCCGAGTCGATCATGGACTGTTCCAGCATGGGGGTATGGAAGAACCCGGGCACGACCGCGTTGCAGCGGATGCCCCGGGGCCCGTAGTCCAGTGCCATGCTTTTGGTCAACTGGAGCACACCGCCCTTGGCGGCCACGTAGGCGGCCCGTTCCGGAATCACGTCGTAGCTGAGCACGGACGCAATGTTGACGATGGCTCCTCCCTGGCCATGCTGGAGCATGGCCGGCAACACAGCCCGCGAGACGAGAAAAATGCCCTTGAGATCGACATTGAGCATGTCGTCCCAGTCCTCGTCGGTGCAGTCCAGCACGCCGCCTCGGCGTTCGATTCCCGCATTGTTGACCAGGATGGACACCGGTCCCAGGTTGGACGCGGCCGCAGCCAGGGCTTCGCAGTCCTCCCTGGAAGCCACGCTGCCCTGGACGAAGACAGCTGTACCACCGGCCGCCTCAATCTCGGCAACGGTTTCCGCACCGTTGTCGGGAAGGTCGGAATTGACCACCACTGCGGCGCCCTCGCGGGCAAGCCGCAGGGCCGTGGCCCGGCCCAATCCGGAAGTCGAACCCGTGACGACCGCAACCTGTCCTGCCAAGCTCATAGGAATATCGCCTTGTCTGCGTCAGTGCCCGTGGAAACCATCTCCCGGAACATGTAGTCCTTGGGGAAGGCGTCCGCCATCAGGCCCTCATAGAAGTTCCGGAAGTTGTAGGTCGGTTCCCAGCCGAGCACCTTGCGGCTGTGGGTAATGTCGTCAATCTTCCACAGGTTCCGCGAATCGAACAGTTGCTGCAGTTCATTGCCCTCGCCGTATTCGGCCAGCTTGTCGCAGGCCCCCGGATAGTAGCGCTCCACGACCGCCTTGGGATCGGACCGCAGCTCGGGCACGTCCTCCCTGGTGAACTCCGTGCTGCC
Source organism: Caldilineaceae bacterium (assembly GCA_026705565.1). Lineage (GTDB taxonomy): Bacteria > Chloroflexota > Anaerolineae > Caldilineales > Caldilineaceae > Bin34. The sequence goes on from JAPPAJ010000269.1 coordinate 8,671, forward strand.
GCTGAGCAGGAACACTTCGTGGCCCAGGTTCTCCTTCTCGATGGCCAGCACGCCGGCCCGCACCAGGTCGCGCCGCAGGGCGGATCGCTGGAACAGGAGAGAGGTGCCCATGCGGGTCACGGACTTGCCTTCGGCCGCGCCGAACCAGGCATTCCGCAGGACCGCCGTCTCCACGCCGTCGATGCGGGTGGCGTACTCGGAAATCGGCTCCATCACGTACTTGGCCAGGGCGTAGACATAGTCCGGCCGGGCCGGTGTCCACTCGTCGCAGACCTCCCAGTCGGTGGGCGGAATGCGCTGCCCGCGCGCCGCCTCACTGCCAATCATCACCACGCGGCCAATCCCCATCTCGCCGGCCAGCTGCAGGATGTTGAAGGTGCCCATGACCGTGGTGTTGAAGTGTTCCACCCCCGTGTGGGCCCGGTTGACCGGTGAGTCCGGGGGATAGCGCCGTCCCCCCACCACCGTGTGGAAGACTGCGTCGACGCCCTCCATGGCCAGGGCCAGGGCTCCGAACTCGGTCACGGAACAGTTGACAAACTCGTGCTCGGTCTCCATGTGCACGATGTCGGACAGGCGCAGTTCGTGGCCCGCCAGGGAGAGCTGGGCAATCAACTCCTCGCAGAAGTAGCCGCTGGCACCGGTAATCAGGATCTTCATGGATGCACCTCGCCCCCTTGGGAGGCTTCTGGAGAGTCGATCAGGACGCGGCCGGGATCAGGCCAGCCGACCTCCCGCCCACTGAATGCCGCGCACGTACAGTTTCTGTACGGACGGATGGCCAAGCGCCCGTTCATCATGCCCCAGCGAAATGCTGAAGACGCGGCCCTTGCCGTAGGGCTTGGTCCACACCACGGGGTGACCCTGGGAACGGGCCAGGATCCGCCAACGGGTCATGTCGCCGTCCACCACGTACAGTTCGTCCTGGACTTCGAACTCCCCGATGCCCTCGGTGATGACCGAACTCTCCAGCAGGCCCTCCCGCGTCTTGTAGTGCTGCGACGGTTCCGTCACCACGCGCAGCGGTTTGTTGGGATCGTGGAAAACGAAGGTGCCGCCCACCATGTCGTGGTACTCGCGGGAGTTCATCCACGAGGCCGTGGCCGGATGCAGGCAGGCAAAGCCGGTGCCGTTGGCCACCGCGGCCAGCAGGGCCTGGCACTGGGCCTCGGAAGGCTCCCACCAGCTGGTGTAGTCCGCGATGACGTCGAAGCCGGACAGATCCTCGTCGAGAGCCCGTTCCGGATAGTGGGTCATGTGCACATCGAAGTGGGGTTCGAGACACGCCATCAGCGCGCGGCGGTGGGCCGGCTGATCGTGGTACCAGGCCCCGCCGGCCAGCAACAGAATTTTCATGGCAGACGGCTCCTACAGGCGGCCGGCCGCCCACAGGGCGCCGCGCCGCATGACTTCCGTGGTGTTGGGCACCAGGAAGCGTGTTTCGTCGTGGCCCAGGGCCGAGACGAAGACCCGTCCCAGACCGAAGGTCTTGG
>JAPPAJ010000104.1 GCA_026705565.1 Caldilineaceae bacterium
CACCCGCGTGGTGGCCGAAGACATTCCAAACCCATTCTTCAGCAGCCTGCTAGGGAACTGAAACACTGGTCGGGGCAGTCGGCGCACAGGGCGCAGGAGGCCTTGTCAGGACCACTTTCGCCGTGTGGAAGCTTCCGTTCTGCTGACCGCAGCGGCTGTTGCCAACGGGCCAGGATGGCGTTGTCATCGTCCAGGTACACCGCCTGCCCTGCGATGCAAGCGGACGAGGTTGTGCCAGTACGAAAACTCTTGGCACCGGTAAATTTTGCCGGTTTGACTCCCTGCAACGGCCTTCCTACAATGCCAATGCCACTTGGTCGTTGACATTTCAAGGAGAGCCTTGATCCCCTGACACGCTGATTCGCAAGATCCCGGACGTTTCCGGGTGCCTGGTGCATGTTTCCTGGCGGAGTGGTACGGAACATCCTTGACATCATCCAGGAGCTACGAGATGTACAGAGTTATGGGAGCCCGCTATTTGTTGGTCGGGTTTGTTGCGTGTCTGATGCTGGTGTTGGCAGCCTGTGGCCCGGCCGAGGCGCCGGCCGAAATGGCCGAACCCGAGGCCGAGGAGATGGCCGACGTCGCGGACGACGGCTGCCCCTACAACGAGGCTCCAATGTTGGCGGAACAGGTGGCGGCCGGCACCTTGCCGGGCGTCTGTGAACGATTGCCCGTCGAACCCCTGGTGTTGGGCGAAGGGCTGGCCGTCAATCCGGATTGGGTCGACATTCAGATTGGCGATTACGGTGGCGAGATTATCTACACCGTCGTGCACGTTGAAATGAAGGAGCCGCCGTTCATCACGGACAACCGCGAACCGAAGATCCAGGCTGGCGGTGTCTACCGGGACTGGGACATCAGCGACGACTACACGGAAGTAACGCTGACGTTGCGGGCCGGCCACAAGTGGTCCGACGGTGCACCCTTGACCACCGAAGACGTGGCCTTTGCGGTGGAGGATGTGCTTCAGAACGACGATCTCTATCCCTCCATGCCCAACTATCTCCTGACCGGCGGGCTCACGGGAGGTGCGGAGCCAACGTTGGAGGTGGTGGACGATTTCACCTTCAAGCTGGTCTACCCCGAGCCCTACAAGGCCTGGGAATACAACATCACCGCCTTGGGCACCGGGTATTACGACCTGCTCAAGCCCAAGCACCACATGTCCCGCTACCACCCGGCCTACGCCGAGGAGGATGCTCTCGCCGCCATGGTGGCGGAGGAAGGGTTGGAGACCTGGGTTGATCTGTTCAATCAGACCGATATGCGGATGTGGCAGAACACCGCTGATCACTCCATCGGATTCCCACAACTCAACACCTATCTCCTGACGGAACACGAAGGCGACCGGTTCACCCTCGTGCGCAATCCCTACTATCACGCAGTGGACACGGCCGGGAACCAGTTGCCCTACCCCGACTACCGCAAGTACGTCAATATCGGATTCTCGGCCAAGGAACAGGCCGAGCTCCTCATGTTCTCGCGGCAGGCCCACTACCACTGGCAAACCGACCTGACGGTGCTGCCCTTGTTGATGGAGAAGCAGGAGGAAGGCAATTACATCACCCTCATCTACCCGAACAAGGACTCGCGGATGTTCTACCTCAACCTGAGCCACGACGATCCAGGTTGGAGGGCCGCGGTGAATGATGGGAGGTTCCGGGAGGCGCTCCAGCTGGCCATCGACAGCCAGGAGCTGCTGGACGAACTCTACTTCGCCCAGGGATCCCTGCCCGCCACCCAGACGGCTGTGTACGACCCCGACGGGGCGAATGCGCTGCTGGACGAAATGGGCATGGCGGAAAGGGATGCCGATGGTTTCAGGTTGGGTCCGGACGGTGAGGAGTTCGAAATCTTCATTCACCTGGATCAGTGGGGCGGCTATTTTGAACAGGCGCCCTTCCTCAAGGACTATTTCGAGGCCGTGGGCCTGCGCACCGACTACCAGCAGTTCGAATCGGGCATCAACAACCAGACCCGGACCGCCAACGAGCACAAGTCGGGAATCACCTGGAACACGGCCCCGTTGTGGCATTCCCACAATCCTTCCTACCCCGAGTATCTGCCCACAACGAACACCGGACCCCTTTATCAGGCCTGGTACCAGTCGGATGGCGAACGGGGAGAGGAGCCGCCTGATTGGATAAAGGAGTTCCTGGCCATCCACGAAAACCTTGCGCAGCATGTGTTCGGGACACCCGAGTTCATGGAATGGGAACAGGTGCGGAACCAGTGGATTTACGACAACAATCCCTTTTTCACCTTTGTGGAACAGCCCGGGATCTACCACCTGTTCACCAACTGTCTGGGCAATGTGGTGACAGGTCCCGTGTACCATCACGGCTCATGGACGAACCACAAGCTGCTGTATGTGAAGGAAGGCTGTGAAATGAACTAGATCCCCGCGGGGCCCTGTGGCCCATTGGCTGTGGCGGGCGGTCCGGCGAAAGCGCCGGCCTCCGCGCAGATAGCGGATCGATCTGAAGGCACCGCCGGATTTATGGTTGTGAGCCATGAATCCGGCGGTCTGTCATTTAACAGCCGAGGAAACGTGTTGGTCGCCAATGTCCACTATTCGGCATAAGCCCCTGTGGTTCCATCAGGCCTTCCGGGAAGCGTACCAAGGTGCGTCTAACCTCGGAAGGGCTTCCCTTCAGGGTTTTCTCTGCATGCACACTTCCCCTTACAGCACCCGCGGAAGGATGGCCCGCCGCGACATCGGATAGTCGGGGAAGGTCTCCCGATACCATTGGTGCCGCCACAAGGCGCGCGGTACCAGGTTGGCGGCGGTCCACAATGCGAAACCCAGTGCCGGGACACACCAAGTGAGCACGGCCAGTCCCGTCCACTCCATGATCTCGCCCAGCAGGTTCGGACAGGACAGGTACTCGAACGCGCCGCCGCGCGGAATCACATACGCACCGCCGGCAGCCTGCCGCGTACGGGCGAGATGGTAGTCGGACCAGACATTGAGCGCGGCGCCTGCCAGCATCAGTGCTCCGCCGACGAGGAAACGCGGATCCAGCAGCCAGTCGGGAGGATAGTTGGCGATCCACGCCATGAACCAGCCCAACAACACCCCGTTGACCACGTTGAACGACACGCCCGAGAGGCACAGCACAAGTGGAACCGTTCGGTCGTGCCGTTGGACGGTCCATGGCCACACGAAGGTGCGGTGGGCGTAGTGGGTACCCCACAGGGCGACCACGATGTTGCCGACGGTGTGATGGTTCGGACCCGCAATGTACACAAGGGGAAAGACAAGCAGGGCGGGCAGCTCCATCCAGAACCACGCTTGGCGAGAAGCCATGCGCGGGCCGCGGGCACTCGCCCCCAAGCGCTCGACCGGATCCCACTTTGCCAGTCCCGCCGCGAGGACTGGCAGGGACAGGGCGGTCCAGATCCATGCGAGTACCGGGAACGCCGGTGCCCAGCCGCTCATGCGAGCATCCCGCGGTCCTGAAACGATTGCAACGCATCCCGGACGGAGTGTTCCAAAGGGCGGCGGACATACCCCAATTCCATCTCGGCAGTTCCATGGTCCACGTCGGCCGGGCATTCGCGCACCAAGTGCAGTGAGTTGCGCGTGTACAGAGGCGGCTGGCGGCGAAGCGTGGCATAGAACTGGAGGAAGGGAAGACCCGCGAGGGCAAAGGCGACGGGCACGACGGGACGCTCGAGGTTCCGTCCCAGGATTCGGGAGCACAGGCGGGCCAGGCCGGCGAGCTTCTCGAAACGGCCCAGCGTGAAGTAAACGCGCTCCGCACCCGGGTTTGTCTTGCGACCCGCTGCGCTCGCCACCACTTCCGCGACATCGCGCGGGTCGCTCCACCAGTACCCCTCATCGATGAAGCAGGGGATACGGCCCGCGGCCAACTGCAGCAGCATCTCGCCCACCGGGGTGGGCACGGTGTCGCCGGGACCGACGAGTGCTCCCGGACACACCACGGTGGTGTCGAGGCGGCCAGCGGCCGCCTCTTGTAGCACGTGCCGGTGTGCCATGGCTTTGCTGGCGCAATACGGGATGCGGGAGCCGAGGGCAAGGGGGGAATTGCGGTGGAGACGGGTTCCGCGCAGGGGGCCGAACGCATGCACCGAACTCATGTGCACCAGCCTGCTCACGCCGCTCGCGATGCATGCCTCGATCACGTTGGCGGTACCGCTGGCATTGGTCGCGTCGGCCAAACCTTCCGAGTCGGCCTCCACGATCACGCGTGCGGCACAGTGTACGACCGCATCCACCCCCGCGAACGCTCGCTCAAGCGAATCCGCATCGCGCACGTCGCCGGCTTGCACCTGCACCGTGGCAGCCAAGTCGGCGGGCAGAGTACGGTCGCTGCTCCGGTGCACCATGGCCCGTACGGTGGCCCCCCGGCCCAGCAGACTGCGACACACATGCTGCCCGAGAAGTCCGGCCGCCCCCGTCACCGCGACCGATTGGGCGTCAGTCATGACACGCGGCGGCGCGCGACACCTTGCCGCAACCATTGCTCATGTCGTCGATATGGTCCTTGGTGGACATGCCAGCAGCGGACAACCCATCCGTGATCGGATAACAATGTGCCTCTCTTGAACCATCGGCAGCCCATCATAGGGCAACGAATGATTATGCTTGGCAATCGGTCCGGTTGCCGATGGACCCAACAGCGCGCACCGGGTCCACAAAGCACGGAGCCCGCGAGCGGCGGTGAACCGCACCTGGACGGGAATTCGCAGCTTGGGCCGGTGGACCCTCTGCAAGCAGATGTATGGTTCAGTCGCGTCGCGACAGACGGGACTTCTGTCGTCAGGGCTGGTACGCGACCGCCGGGGGCCAGCTGTCCAGGTCCTGAATATGGAACATGGCCAGCGCCTCGCCGGTGGCGCAGTCACCTGTTTCACTGCATGTCAGGGAGCCCGTGATCCCATCGAACTGTTCAAGACCGTCCAGCGTGTCCCGGATGGCCTGAAGGCCGATCAACAGGTTGCCGTCGGCATCCACCCGGGTGGCTTCCGCAATGGCATGCAGCAGCATGCGCACGGCATCGTACATGTGGGCGTGGTAGCCGCTGGTCGGCGGGATGCCGTGCATCTCCACATATTTACGGCGTAGTTCATCGTAACGGGCATTCACGATCCGGGGCCCCGTCATGTACATGCCCACGGCCGCTTCGCCCGTATTGGGCAGGAAGTCTTCCGAGAAGAGGGCGTTGCCTCCCATCAGTTCCGTGTTTTCCAAGCCCGGAATGTCGCGTGCCTGGGCAACAAGCAGGTTGCCTTCCGGCTGGAAGACCGGAAAGAGCAGGACATCCGGCTCGTGCGTTGCCACCTCGATCAGTACGGGCCGCATGTCCAGATCCCCGACATTGACCGCGCCCTGGAACACCACCTCGCCGCCCAGGTTCTCGAAGGCCGCGGCGGTCATGGCCTGGTTCAGGTCCGCATAGATGCTGCCGTCGTGAATCGTGGCCAGGGTGCGCGCGTTCAGCTGGTTGAAGGCATATTCAGCCGCCAACCGGCCCAGCATGCGGTCGTTGTGGGCCGTGCGGTAATAGCCGTGCTGCCAGACGCCGCCGGTGTCGCGGTCGGGATTCGTCAATGATGGCGACGTGGTGGAGGCCGCGATCATGCTGCGGCCGGCGGACGTGACGATGGGGATGGCCGCGGTCGCGGCACTGGAACAGGAGGTACCCAGCACGCCGACCACGGTCGGATTGGCCATCAGCCTGGTGGCGGCGGTCTGACCACCTTCGGCACTGCACAGCGAGTCCTCGGAAATGAGATCCACGGGATGGCCGTGGATCTCTCCGAATTCGGCCAGCGCGATCGCAATGGCATTGGCCGCGTCCTGTCCCAGGTTGGCGTTGGGACCCGACAGGACCACCATCGATCCAATCGTCACCGGTTCGTCAGCCGCCACAGCGACGCAGCCGAGTTCGTCCGTGCATGTCAGGGCATCCTGCGACCCTGCACCCTCAGGAATTGCCGCACAGCCGGCAGCCAGAAGAGCCCAAAGGGCCAAGAGGACAAGCCAAAGACAGATTCGCAGCGAAGTCATGGAATTCCCCGGCAGTTCCTGATGGATGAAGGGGTGGCGGACAAAACCCTACCGCTTGGGGGCGCCGGTTGGAGGGAGCCGGCGTTCGCCTTGGTCGCAACCCTCGGTTCCGATTGCCTATTGTCGCTCATAGGCCACGACCAGAAACGGGGACTCCGGCGGCTCAATGGATTGCCGGGAGCCGTCGGGCCAGATGATCTCCAGATCGGTAATCCGGGCCCGGCCCAGGCCGAAGTGCACCGCGGCGGCGTTGCCGGCGCCCAGCGATGATCCGAGCTTCACCTCCCGCATGAGGACCTGGCCGTCGTCCCGGGTCAGATAAACCCGGGCTCCGGCGGCGTCCCTGTTGACACGCAAACCGTCGCCCTCAAGCCGAACCGTCAGGGAGCGGTTGTCGCCGCCCCACAGGCCGGTGTTGCGGTACAGCTGCAATCCCTCGTTCCACCGGGTGGCCACGATGTCGACGAAGCCGTCGCGATCGTAGTCGGCGTAGGCACTGCCCATCGTGGGCCTGCCGTTGCGTTCCCAGCTGGTGGGCGTGACCTCGATGAAGCGCCCGTTGCCCTCGTTGTGGAAGAGGATGTCCGGATAGGGGTCGTGCATGCCTTCGGGACCGGCCGCGGCCGTTTCCTGCACGAACTTGGTCGTGGCGAGGTGCAGGTCCAGCCAGCCGTCGTTGTCGATGTCCAGGAAGGCGGTGCCCCAGCCCACCGCCGGGCTGGGCCCCACGGCTACCCCGGCCAGCCGGGCGCGGGAGACGAACTCGCCGCCACGGTTCTCCAGCAGGGCCATGGCGTTCACCATGTTGGAGAAGTAGAGGTCCAGGTCCTGGTCGTTGTCCAGGTCGCCGACGGCAATACCCATGCCGGCCAACCGCACATTGGCACCGGTCTCCTCGGATGCATCGTGCCAGCACCAGCCGTCGCAGCCCGGGCCGTCATTGCGCCACAGGACATTGCCGATGGGATTGTGGAGTTCGTCGTTGACAACGTAGATGTCGCTGTCCCCGTCGTTGTCGAAGTCCAGGAAGGTCACGGCGAAACCGGCTCCCAGCCGCTTGGCATGCACCAGCAGGCCCGAGACGTCCTCAAAGGTGCCGTCGCCCCGGTTTCGGTACAGGCGGTCGGCGGCCAGTTCGTGGTCTATCTCTTGGCATTCGGGATAGCAGGACCAGTTGGTCACGTACAGGTCGAGCAGGGCATCGCCATCAAAGTCCCCCCAGGCGGCTCCGGAGCCCTTGCCGGTATCTCCCACCCCGGCGGCGGCCGTCACGTCCTCGAATCCGGTTCCCTTCAAGTTGCGGAAAAGGCGGTTGGGACCCTGGGCGATCACGTAGAGGTCCGACCAGCCGTCGTTATCGTAGTCGGCAAAGACAGCGCCCCCCGTCAATTCGCCGGGCATGGCCACATCCGCGGTCAGGGCGGACCGGGAAAAGATACCCGCGTCGTTGCGGAAGAGCACGTTGTCGGCGATGTTGCCGGTGAAGAACAGGTCCAGCCAACCATCGTTGTCGAAGTCGCCCCAGGCCTGGCCCACTCCCAGGTAGCCGCTGGCAAACTCAGGGTTGAACATGTCCCAGAAGCCCTCGTGTGGGGCATCCAGACCGACCGCCGCGGTCACGTCCGCGAAGGGATCGAGGCCCGCGGCGCCGGTGGCCGGGGTGATGTCCACCGGTTGATCCCCGTGCCGGATCAGCACCTCCGCATTGAGCGGCAGGTCGTCCTCAAACCGCTGCACCGATCCGTCCGGCCATTGGACCGTAATCGCCTTCGGCACGCGGAAGGGGCCGAAGCCGAAGTGCAGGGCCGTGTCGTTGCCGGAACCCAGGCTGGAGCCGATTTTCACTTCCTGCATCATCCGCAGATCGCCGTCGGTCTCGATCAATACGCGGGCACCCACGGCATCGCGGTTGACCTCCCCCCGGCCCTCCAGGCGCACCTTGAGCCAGCGGTGACCCCGGCCCTCCACGGCCTGGTTGCGGTAAAGGACATAGCCGCGCCGCCACTCGCCCACTACATAGTCAATCCAGCCGTCCCGGTCGAAGTCCGCATGGGCAAAGCCCAAGGCCGGCCAAGGCTCCTCGATCCAGGCCGTCGGGGTCGCGTCGGTGAAGGTGCCGTCCCCCTCGTTGCGGAACAGGTTGTCGGGCCAAGGCAGGAGTATGCCTTCCGGCCCGAGCTCGGCGGTTTCCTGCCGGAACTCCGTGGTTGCGAGGTAGAGGTCCTGCCAGCCGTCGTTGTTGTAGTCCAGAAACGCCGTGCCCCAGCCCGAGACTGGACTGGGCCCCACACCCACGCCGGCCGCGCGCGAGCGGTTGACAAAGGTTTGGCCCCCCTCGTTGGCCAGCAGGACCATGGGGTTGACCAGGTCCGAGAAGTACATGTCCAGATCCAGATCGTTGTCGTAGTCGCCGACCGCGAGGCCCATGCCGTGGATGATGACGAACGAGTTGGTGGCGCGGGAGACATCGGTCCAGCACCAGCCGCTGCAGCCGGGCCCGTCGTTGCGCCACAGGACGTTGCCCACCGGGTTCTGCAAGCGGTCGTTGACCACGTACAGGTCGCTGTCGCCGTCGCCGTCGAAGTCCAGGAAGCTGGCTGCAAAGCCGGCGCCCCTGAGCAGATCGGGAACCAGCAGGTGGGAGACCGGTTCAAAGGTGCCGTCGCCTCGGTTGCGGAACAGGGCATCCTGCGCCAGTGCCGGATCGACCGGATCGCAGTCCGGCCAGCAGGACCAGTTGACCACGTACAGGTCCAGCCAGCCGTCACCGTCGAAGTCTGCCCAGGTTGCACCCTTGCCCTTGCCCGGATCGTCGACTCCGGCGGCCGCGGCCACGTTGGCAAACCCTTGGCCTTCCAGGTTGCGGAACAGGGCGTTGGGGCCATGCACGAGTACGTAGAGATCCTTCCATCCGTCATTGTCGAAGTCCACCCACATGGCGCCGCCGGACTCGACGGCGGACAGAGCCGTTTGCCCATCGAACACCGACCGCTCAAAGGTGCCGTCGCCCCGGTTGCGGAACAGGGAGTTGGACACCTGATTGCCCGTGACATAGAGATCCGGCCAGCCGTCGTTGTCGTAGTCGCCCCAGGCCTGGCCCATCGCCATGTAGCCGGTGTCGAACGGAATATCCGCACCCTCTTCGCCGAATTCGTTCCAAGTGCCCACATGCCCGGCGTCAATGCCGGCCCGCGCCGAGACATTCAGGAACAGGGGGATCTCGTCGGCCGGTCCGCGGAGCGGGACCGCAGGAGCTTCCCGCGGTGGGATGACGGGTGCACAGGCTGCGAGCAGCACGGCCGCCAGGAGGGGCAGCACGCGGCGCAGGTCGGCGATGCCTGAAACTGCCATGGTGAGGGCCTTGGGTTGCGTTGGAAATGCCGGCGCGTGCGCGGCAGAGGGGGCTACCCCTTGATGCCGGTCAGGGCGATGCCCTGCACGAAGATGCGCTGTCCAAAGAAGAAAATGAGAAGTACGGGCAGAAGCACGATCAGGGAGACCGCCATCATGTAGTGGAAGTCCACGTGGCCGAACTGGCCGCGGAACTGATTGAGGCCCACGGCCAGCACCTGTTCCTTCTGCGCCCGGATGTAGATGAGCGGCATCAGGAAGTTGTTCCAGTTGCCGATGAAGGCAAAGATCACGACCGTGGCCAGGGCGGGCTTGGTCAAAGGGACCAGGATTTGCAGCAGGATACGCCAGGAGGAGGCGCCGTCCAGCCGGGCGGCCTCGTCCAGGTCCAGCGGGATGGTCAGGAAGAACTGGCGCAACAGGAAGATGAAGAAGGGGAAGCCGAACCAGGGCGGCACCATCATGGGCAACCAGGACAGGTAGCGCATCCACAGGATGCCGCCCGGCGTGTAGTAGTCCCACCAGGGCTTGAGGAACTGCGTGATCTTGGTGAAGAGCACGTACTGCGGAATGATCAACACTTCGTTGGGCAGGAGCATGGTGGCCAGCACCAACCCGAACAGTACATTGCGGCCGCGGGCTCGCAGCCGGGCGAACCCATAGGCTGCCAAACAACAAGAGAAGAGGTTGCCCACGATGTTGTTTAGCGTGATCAGCGTCGAGTTGACGAAGAAGGTG
>JAPPAJ010000049.1 GCA_026705565.1 Caldilineaceae bacterium
CAACCCACCCAAGATGACCAGGCCATGACCTTCGGACCGATGAAGCCGGTTTCGTTGACCGGCATGTGCATCGCATACTGCCTGAATCAAGAATCGCGCCCCGACGGCAGCCGACAAACGACACTTCCGGTGAGAAATCCGATGGCTAGCCGACCGACCCCAGCCATGGTAGCGGGGTGCAGAGGCCCGTTGGGTAAGCCTCTCAGGATAGCGGGTCCCGTGAGGCAGGTCAGGTCCTCATAGGAACAATCCGCGGGTGAAAGGCTTTCACCATGGTCATTGAGCAGCATGCTGCGATAGGGCCATCATCAACCAGGAACGTAGATTTCCCTTGTTGCAGCTTTTGCAACAAAAGCCGAGCGTGTCATACCACGTGCCCGCGCGGCCTCGTCCATCGTGTCAAGCAGCCCTTGGTCTAAACTCAGATTGACCCGCACGACCCGGCGACGGTCGGCAATATAAGGGATCATCATCAAAACGGCACCGGCGGCGAGATCCTCGGCTACTTCCTCGCGAACCTCCTCGATGCTGCGCGCCGGGATAATTTCGCTGCCTTCGAAAAACAGGGACAGTGCCTCGATCGCGTTCGGGATGATCTCGTTGAACGTGTCGGCTGCCGAGAAACAGCCGGGCACATCGGGGAAACGGACACCATAGGCACTTCCCACATCCTTGTCGATCACAGCCACATAGTGCATGGCCCATCACTCCTTACATCCAGCCGGCCGACTTGGCGATGGCACGAGCCGTTCCTACTGGAAGATCCTTCTTCGGGTGTGGAACGATCACCGTAATCGACCCCTTGCGGAACTTATGGTGCGATCCTGACACTTTCACGAGTTCAAAACCTTCAGCCTGAAGCCGTTGAACAATCGCTCTGCTGTTTCGCTCCATGCGCAATTATATACACACGAAACCCTCATGTCTATAGCTCATGTCTATAGATTGGACATCCCAGTGTCCCATCCCATCCGGTCGGTCGAACCCGCGTCGCCGCAGTCAGCATGCATGCTGTCCTGCTGACAATTTTGGAGCCCGGCTGAAGGATGCCGTTCAATACTGCCGAAGGGCGGAAAGCCCTGCTCCAAGTCTTCAAACCGGATTTGCAACCCGTCATGTCTGAACCCGCCCGGACTCCATCCCGACCAATCAACCTGCAATCGTGGCTGTCAAGGATGACTGCCGCTGCCACGGTCCTATTCGCGGCTTCCACAATCATCGGTTGCACCATGATCATCCCACCGCGCGAGGCCGGGCCGGCGTCTGCAACCGGTCCCGCACCCGCCGCGATGCACTCCGAACCCAATGTTTCGGTCGGAGCAAGCATCTCTGTCCAAGTCCTCCGCGTTCTCAGCGGAGACACCATCGAGGTCGAATTGCACGGACAGCCGGTACTGATCCACTATCTGTTCACGGACAGCCCATCCCCAGGTGAGGAACTGTACAACGAAGCAACCAAGCTCAATCAGCTGCTGGTGGGCAACGCCGACGTTTTGCTGGTCGCCGGAGACATCGACCAGGACGAAGACGGCCGGTTGCGCCGCTATGTTCTGACCGACGACGGTCTGCTGGTCAACGAGCACATGATCGCGGAAGGCATGGCCCGGTACGAACCCAAGTCGGATACGTCCCTGCACCACGCAGCGATGGCAGAGGCCGAGATGGCAGCCATGGAACTGGGGATTGGGGTGTGGCGCTGAAACCCGGGGTTAGGCGGTTTGTCCGGCCTCTGCGGACCGCCGGGTGCGCTTTCGGACCATGAGGACATAGCCCACACCCAGAATGAGCGAGAACAAAAACCATTGGATGGCGTAGCTCAGGTGGTTGCCCTCGCTGAGATGCAGATCCTTGGACTGGCGGCGGGGCCAACCGGGTGCGCCACCCTCGACAGGCTGCATCAACAAAAACATGGGAGCCACCTCCATGTCCAGGACACGGCCCAGCAGCTCCAAGTCCTCCCGGTGATACAGACGGTCCGGGGATGAACCGATGTCCGCGCCGGAAGGATAGGGGTCGGCATCCTGCAGGAGACCCCGCACCTCCACCAGTCCTTCGCCCTCGTCGTACCGTGACCAGTCGCCGGACACCCAGGCCTGCGGAATCCAGCCCCGGTCGACCATCAGAATCAGGTCCGAACCCTCCAGCCGCATTGGTGTCAGTAGATGAATTCCGGCCTCCTCCTTGTAGAAGCGATTCTTGATGCCAATCTGGTTGCGATAGTCAAAGACGCCTCGAGCCGTCGCTTGCCGGTCATGCCAGTCGTCCTCCCAAACCGTGTTGTCGGTAACGACTACCGGGAGTGCATTCAGCCGGGCCATGGTCTGCGTGTTCATGCCGCGCCGCCACTCCAGGCGATCCAGTTGCCAAAACCCGAGCTGGGCCAGGCCTGCCATGCCCAGCAGGATGAGTATCGTGGCCGGCCACCAGCGTCGCGACACCAGCACGCGCAGCAGATTCGGGGGTGTTGGCAGTTCCGAGGCGGGCTCGGAGGACGCGGTCGCGCGGGCGGTCATGTCAGTGTCGATCAAATAGGGCCCTGAACCAGTTCAGGAACGCCTGCCAAGCACTCGGTTGGGCCGCGACAGCCACTTCAATGGCATGGACAACCTGTTCCGAAGCATCGCCCATCAGAAGGTCGATGGTCCAGGTTCCGGCCTGTTGCAAATCCAATCGTCCCTCGTAGAACAGCTTGTTGAGCGCGTTCTCGTGAGTGGCCGGCGCTTCGACTTCCCATCCGTCGGGATGGCGGGCGCGCATCAGTACGGGCAAGCCGGTCACCGGCTCGGATGCGCCATCGACAATCATGTTGACCGACACCGTGACGTGCAGCTCTCCGGTTTGGGCCGGTAGCGGATCCAGCCACACGTACAGGCTGTAGGGGCCGGCCGCCACATCCGACAGGAACGGCTCTCCGCCCCCGTGTCCCCAAACCGCCGATGCCGGCAACAGCAGCGACAAGGCCAATGCGACCGCGAGCAACCGGCGCGGGGGGCGGTGTCCGACACAGACAGGACGTATCTTCATGTTGCTTCAATCCCGTTTCGGTTCAGGCCCGAATCCAAGCGGCGTGCAGCCTGGTTCAGGTGGCGCGCCAGCAGAATGACCACACCTGCGATGTACATCATTCCGGTTGGGATCCACATGATGATGCCGGCCAGCCGCTGGTCCTGCATCACATCCATTCCCCAGAGCCGCGGCACCGTCAGATAGTGTTCGTACACCGGATTTTCAACAAAGCTGAGCAGGGCTCCAATCACAACATGCGGGGGCACACACAGCAACAGTACCGCCATCCGGCCGGCCAGCGAGGTGGGATGGTGGATCCGTGGCGCAGCACCCATGACCGGCCACCAGAACAGCATCCCGGCCACGAAGAACGTGATGTGCTCCAGGTCGTGGATCAGCCCGTTGCCCTGGGCCAGGTTGTACAGGCCGGTATCGTGCCACAGGACGATGGCGCCAATGTACAGCGCATACAAAGCCCCCGGATGGGTCAGGCGTCGCGTCTCCCGCCGGAAGCGCGCCTCGGGACGCAGGAAGCGGACCACCGCGCGCCGGGCCACGTCCGGGAGCCCGTACAACAGGACGGGGAACGGGTTGGCCCACAGCAGCAGGACCGGCACCAGCATCAACAACAGAACGTGCTGCACCATGTGCATGAACAGCAACAGGGCGCCGTAGACATCGATAAAGGACAGCAGGGCAGCCAGTAGCAAAGCCAAACCCAATAGATAGGCGGCCAATCGCCACCAGGCTGCCAGACGAATCCGGCCCTGCCGACGGAGTGCGATCCATCCCGCGGCATAAATCGCGGCGGCAAGAAAGGTGACGGCCAACACCGAAGGCCGCCATTCCCAGGTTGCGAGGGCCGCCTGCAATACCGGATTCACTGGCGGGGTGGATACCGGTCCCCGACCGGGAGTGCGGTGGACCGATACCCGAAAGGGGTCGGATTAGTGGACGGCGTGCCCGATCAGGTAGATGGCCGGATAGAAGAAAATCCAGACCAGGTCCACGTAGTGCCAGTAGATGGCACAGGCCTCGACGCCCCAGTGCCGTTCCTCGGTGTACACGTCGCGTTTGCCGTTGCGCCAGACCACCACGATGAACGCGACCCCGGTAATCACGTGGATGGCATGCATGCCCGTCATGCCGAAGATCACGGCCCCGAAGACGCCGTCCGTGGGGCCAATGTGATGTTCAACGAACGGCAGGTGGATCAGGCCCCACTCGAAGATGACCACGCCCAGCAGGAACACAACACCGAGAAACCCGGTAATCCACAGGCTGACCAGGAAGTCCCGCTTGCGGCCGTTGGCAATGGCCACCTCGGATCGGTTCATGAAGTAGCTGGAAGCCAGCAGGACCACCGTCACAATGAGCCCGACGTTCTGGTCGAGTTCGGGCCGGATGATGTGGCCGTCCTCGTCCACCCACAGGGCGAACCGGGTGATCAGCAGACCCCCGAAGAGGAACAGTTCGGAAAAGAAGAACAACCACATGCCCATCCGGTTGTTCCGGGTGGCAGTGCGGTAGACCTCGATGGCATCGGCCGCCAGAGCACTCATTGCCTAATGTTCCTCGTCTTCCCGCCAGAGGCTGGTGATGTGCATGAAGTAATAGACCACGAGCACGCCCTTGGCCGCCCCGAGCAGCAGCAGAATCGTCGCGCTGCCGGTCTGCAACGCGACCAGGTACTCGATCACCGTCAGGATGAACAGCGCAATTCCAACCAGAATGCCTTGCCGGAACGGGGATGACTTGCTCATGAACGCCTTAGGGGTTGGATCGGTTCAGGTGGTCCGGAACGCGCGCAGGCCTCAGTGCGCCTGCGCGTGGCCGGCTTGGGATTCGTCCATGACGACGTACTCCTCCTCCAAGCCGTAGTCGTACGGTTCACCCACAACCTGCAGCGGAGCGGCAAAGCTGTGCTCCGGCACCGGCGAGGGAATTTGCCATTCCGGAGAACGGGAGCGCCACGGATTGGCCGGAGCCCGGACCCCGATTTCGGCGCTGGTCACCAGGTTGTAGATCATGATCAGGATGGAGAGGCCGATCAGGAATGCGGCAATCGTGGTCTCCAGGTGCCGCGCCTCAACCAATCCTCCGCCCAGCGTCGGATCGTAGTCCACGATGCGGCGCCGCATGCCCATCGTGCCGACCGTCATCTGGCCAATGCTCATCAACCAGAAGGCCGGCGTCATGATGTAGAAGTGAAGCTTGCCCAGAGCCTCGTTGTACATCCTGCCGGTGATCTTGGGGAACCAGAAGTAGATCGCGGCGCAGAACGGGAACACGAAGCCGCCGAACAGCGTGGCGTGGAAGTGGCCAACCACGAAGTAGGTGTCGTGGAGGTACAGGTCGGAGGCGACCGTGGCCAGAATGGGACCGGTCAGGCCACCCAGCAAAAAGACCGAAATGGCACCCAGGGTGAAGAGCATGGGCGTCGGGAAGCGGAGGCGGCCACCCCACATGGTTGCAACCCAACTGAAGAACTTGACCCCGGTGGGGACCGCCACCAGGAGGGTCGCAACCATGAAGGGGACCCGCAGGTAGGGCGAATAGCCCGAGGTGAACATGTGGTGGCCCCAAACCAGGAACCCGACCAGGGCGATCGCGAGACTGGACAGGGCAATCCACCGGTAACCGAACAGGGGCTTGCGCGAGAACACCGGCAACAGTTCACTGATGATGCCCAGACCCGGCAACACGAATACATAGACCGCCGGATGGGAGTAGAACCAGAAGATGTGCTGGAAGAGGATGGGGTTGCCACCGCCCTCCGGGTCGAAGAAGCCCATGCCCAGGGCTCGCTCCGACAGTCCCATGAGGAAGGCGGTGCCAATGGCCTGCGTGGCCGTCAGCTGAATCAGACTTGTGGCCAGCACGGCCCAGCAGAAGATCGGGATGCGGAAGAGGTCCATGCCCTTGGGCCGCATCGTCAGGATGGTCACGAGCAGGTTGAGCGAGCCCAGGATGGAGGACAGGCCCACGAAGTAGATGGCCAGGAACAGGAACTGGTAGCCGACAGACCCCTGAGTGCTGAGCGGCGGGTAGGCGGTCCAGCCGGCGTCGAAGCCGCCCAGGAAGGCACTGGCCAGCAAGAGCAGGCCTCCGGGGACGTTAATCCAGAAGGCGAAGGCGTTGAGCCGGGGAAAGGCCATGTCCTCAGCCCCGATCATCAGCGGCACCAGATAGTTGGCCATACCGCCCACCCCCAGCAGGATGGCGGCGATCACGGCCCAGCCGTGGAGGCCGATCAGCTTGTTGTACATGCCCATGCCGAGGAACTGCAGATCGGCCTGTGCCAGTTCCGCCCGGAAGATCAGGGCGAAGGAACCGCCAATCATCAGCATCAGCAACGAGGTCACGGAATACTGGATCCCAATGACCTTGTGGTTGTAGTCGGTGGAGAAATACCGGGTCCACGCCGGCTTGTCCCGGGGCGGGCCATGCACAAGGGGCGTTGCCTTGCCGCGGCACCACTCCAGCCAGTCGTCGATGGCTCCCACGCCCCACATGAACGCAAAGCCGCCGACCAGGCCGCCGACCACAAAGACCACTTCCTGGTCCCACAGGGGCATCCCGGCCAAGAGGCGCCAAACCATCGTCACCACCATACCCAGGACGGTACCGGCCGCCTGGTAGATGAGGCCACGGGTCAGACCCAACTGCATCAACATAGCGATCTCCGCAATGACCGGACCGCCTTCACGGTCCCGTTGCCAACTACTCCAGCTGCTCGTCAATCCAGGCGTCGAAGTCTTCTTGTGACACCACCCGCACATCCGCCAGCATGTAGGCATGGCGCAGGCCGCACAACTCGGCGCAGCGCAGCTGGAACTCGCCCACCTCCGTGGGGGTAACCCTCAACTCCGTGGTGATGCCGGGTACAAGGTCCTGCTTGACGCGCCACTCCACAACCCAGAAGGAATGGAGGACATCCACGGCCGACATTGAAAGCAGAAGCGGTCGGTTGACCGGAACCACCATCTCCACGGTCTGGAATTCCCCGTGTTCGGGATAGGCGAACCGCCAACTCCACTGCAGGCCTTCCACCTCCACCGTCATTTCGTTGTCCTGCGGGGCGGTCACCTGTGCCAGAACCTGAACCCCGATAACCCCGTAAATCGTCACGACAATGAGCGGGATGACGGTCCAGGCAATCTCGAGGCCGGAGTGGCCGTGGAAGTAGTCGCCTTCCTCGTCCTCATCACCCGGCCGTGCCCGGAAGGCGACGATCGAGTAGCCCATGATCACCAGCACCAGCGCGCCGGCACCGGCGATGAGCCAGACATGCTGGCCGATCAGGTTGTCGATGGCGGCCGACTGGGCACTGCCCTGAATGTCGGGCAGCGGCAGCGACAAGTCCAAAACCCACTGAATGACCAGTGTAAAGACGACTACAAGAATCCCCGCGTACAGGAAATGTCTTCGATAGTTGCTGCGCATCCTTGCAGAGGCCTTAGTACGGGAACTTCACGAGGTGTCGTCACCCTCGCGCCGACCAGCCGGATTGTAGCACCAGAAAGGCCCTGAAACGGCATGGACAACTGCCAGTCCGCGACATGCCGACCTGCCAGTCGAATGCAACAGAGGACTCTTCACGCGGTTGCGTGGACACCAACTCCCCGTTGCAGGTCACAGTCCCCACGGTCCCGATCCCCAAGCCACGGGCGGGCGGATTGCACCCTGCTCGGATGCGTCCGGACTCGCGCTTGATCTACAGTGGAGGGGAGCGGAGCCTTTCGGGACCCGTTCCATACCCGTTCCAATTGGCTTTTCCTTATGAACACTGAATCAAACCAAGAGCAATGGATCCTTGACTGCCCGGCACTGAGGCGGTTTATCGAGGCCGTGCAGAAGGCAAGATCCTCGACCGGTTCCCTTCCCGAACTGCTGGACCGCCTGGAGCCGTCCTTCGAGGAACTGCTGGCGGATCATGCCTGGCTGCCCGAACAGTTCATGCGCCCTTCGGCGAACAGCGGGATGGGCGGAGGCATCGGCATGTGGCTCCTGTACCGTTCGGCGGATGGCGATCTGGCCTTTTCGTCGCTGGTGGTGCCGGCCGGCAGCGAAACGCCGGTCCACGATCACCTGACCTGGGGCTTGGTAGGGATCTACAGGGGCACGCAGGAGGAAACGGTATACCGGGCCGCGGGGTCCCTCACAGGCGGCAGCGCGCCCCTGGCCCTGTCCGAGGTGCTGCATCTGGCGCCCGGAGACCATTATCGGCTGACACCCGATAACGATATTCACAAGGTACGGACCACATCGGCCGAAACATCCGTGTCGCTGCACCTCCTGGGCAACGACAACGGCTGCACGTGGCGTCATCAGTACAACCCGGAAGCCAATTCGGTTGCGGATTTCAGGTCGGGATGGCTGAATGCCGAGTGCCGCGAATACTGATTCCGTCCCGCGGCGGGGCACGGCCGCCCACGCCGCATCCCAGCATGCTTTGCCTACGCGCAATCAACTTGGGCGCGATTGGTTATAACGGTATACTCATGGATGTTCGACCGCATGTCCTCCCGCTTCCACGGAGGACTGCCGGCCCCCGACAAGAGAACGCTGCACCCGCGGCCCTGCGGTCCGAGTTCCTGCCCCTGCGGGGGCATTCCAGTGCATCAGTACACGAACCGCAATGACAGGCAAAGACGCTGACCTGATCGAAATCGACGTTAACGACAAACGAACGCGGCGTGTGCGAAACGACAGCCGTCCTGCGGCCGTTCCGCCCGCGCCTCCCACAAGCCAACGGGACTCGCTGGGCGAACAACTGGTCCGGTACGGCACCCACCTGGCCGCCTCCGACCTCGCGGAGAACACCAAACGGGCCTTTGCCAGCGACATCCAAATCCTGACCGAGTACTTCCCGGAGCACCTGAGCGTCGGCAGTTTGACGCTCGGGAACCTGGAAGCCTACTTCGACTGGATGCAGAAGGAGCGCAAGGCGCCTTGCAACAACAAGACCCTGTCCCGCCGCATCACGTCGACACGGTCCTTTTTCGGCTGGCTGATCCAGGAGGGACACCTGCAGGAGGATCCGACCCAGGGCCTCAAGCGGGTCACAGCCGATCCGCACGTGCCGACCATCCTCAATACGGGCGACATCAAGCGGCTGAACCAGAAGGCCAGCGACATCTTCTGGAAAGGCCAGCATCCGGATGCCAGGCCGCTGTTGCTGCTGCAGCTTCTGCTGCAAACCGGCATGAAGAAGAAGGAGGTCACCAGCCTTCGCTTTTCGGATTTCACGTTCGGCGGCCGCGCCCTGGTCCATGTCCGGAGCGGGGACGGCCAACCGGCATACCGGGACCGGCACCTGCCCCTGAGTCGCAACTTCGGCTCAATCCTGGATGCCTACCGCAACCAGTACGCCGCCGACAAGGACGACGACGCGCCGGTGTTCGACTGCACGGCGCGCAACCTGGAATACCAGCTGGAGGACTTGGGCAGACAGGCCGGCCCCGTCAGTTGCAAGGTCGGCTTCGAGGTGCTGCGTTGGACCGCGGCGGTGGGCGATCTGCGCGTAGGGGTTGATCCGGAAGCCCTGCGCCACAAGCTGGGCCTGTCCCCGGTGGCCTGGCGCAACACCCGCGTCAGGCTGAACACACTCATTTAGGCCTGCGCACCGCGGCTGCGACGGAGGCAGCCGCCTTCCACTCGTCAACCGACAGGGTTTCGGGCCTGCGCGTCGGATCGATCCCGGCTCCACGCAGGTTCTCCGCCAGCCGCTGCCTGGGCACGGCCAAGACGGCGGCCAGGGTCTTGGCCAATTGCTTGCGCCGCTGTCCGAACGCGGCGCGGGCCACCCGCATCACGTCCTCGACGTCGGACGGACATGGCAAATCCGGACGGGTCGTCAACTCCAACAGGGTGCTTCTTACCCTGGGCCGCGGGAGAAACGCCCCCGCCGGCAAGCGCAACAGGGACTTGACGTCCGCATGCAGTTGGCAACTAACGGACAGCAGGGACATATCGCCCGGCCGGGCACAGATGCGGTCGGCCACATCGGACTAGACCAGGACCACAACACGCTTCGGACGGAG
>JAPPAJ010000272.1 GCA_026705565.1 Caldilineaceae bacterium
CGGCATTGATGCCTTGGGACACAAACCAGTCGGACGCGATGCGCGTGTACTTGGTGGCCACTCGCAGGTGGTCCTTCAGGTGCAGGTCCACGTCGCGCCACGCCGCCGGTCCCGCCAGGGAAATGCGGCAGATGCCGATGGGGAGCGTGAAGGGTTCCAGTACGTCCACCCCTTCTTCACGCAGCGTGTCCAAGCCCGAGAACCCGATGTCCGCGCCCCCATGTACCACAAAGGTTGGAACATCGGTCGGTTTGGATTGAATGTACTCCTGGGTGCCGTCCGCGGTGCGCAGGGTCAGTTGCCGGGAGGTGGAGAAGTCCGGAACGTCCAGGCCCCCGTCACGAAGGTGCCGTGCCACGTCGTCGGCCAGACGTCCTTTGGGCAGGGATATGCGCAAGGGCCGCCGGCAGGTCGCTTCAGGCATCTTCCCCCGCCATGATCGCGGTGGATGGCTCGAGGACCGACTGCTCGGTCCGCTGCAGGTTTTCAAGCAGTTGCTCGAACTTCGACACATCCATCGGCCCGACACATTCCGGGCTCGTGCATGCCAGCACATGGAAGGACAGTGTGCGGTCGCACCAGTCCGCCACGACCCGGGCCCCCAGACTTCGCCCCATGGTCAGCATCCCTGCTTCGGACAGCGGATCGGTGTGTACGACGATGTCGAGTCCCTGTTGGCGCAGCCTGCCAATAGACTCCAGTGCCTCCCCGGATTTGGTTTGTCCCACCAGACAGAGCGGAGGCTTGGGGCTCAGGGCCTGCGGTGCTTGGTTCGCATGCACGGCCCGGACCAGACGGTCAAGATGCAGGATCCCGCCAACCGCCGGACGACTGCGCCCGAATCTGCCAATCAACCCGTCATACCGTCCGCCGCTGCCCGCCACGGCCGCCGAATCGGGCAACAGGAATTCGAATGTCGTTCCGGTGTAGTACTCCAGGTTTCGATACTCGGCAAGATCCAGCGTGACTCGTTCCAGGATGGCGTATGCATCCAGCTGTTCGGTCAGTTCCCTAAGGTTGCGCAGCGCGGATTCCATCCGCCGATTGAGGCAAAACCCCGCGGCCCGTTCCAACAATCCGGCCACATCCGAGCCCTGCAGCGTGAGTAGATTCTCCAGCGTGGCCCGCTGCCTCGGATTCGGGTGGCAGGATTCGACAAACCGGGCCAGGGCGTGTTCGCTTTTGCGGTGCATCGCCCACCGCAACTGTCGGGCATCGGACGGCTGCGGGTCAAGGGCGTCCAACAGTCCGCCGTAGTAGTCCGCGTGGCCGACCACAATTCTGAAATCCGACAGGTTGCATGCATTGAGGCCGGCTGCCATGCATGCCAGGATTTCGGCGTCGGCCAAGGCGTCGGCGGATCCCACCAGCTCAATTCCGGCCTGCCGGAACTCCTGCTGGTACTCCAAACCCGAGGTTTCCTCGTGACGAAACACGCTGCCGGCATAGCAAAACCGGAAAGGGCCTTCCATCCCGGCCAGGCGCGTGCCCACCAGGCGGGCCACGGCGGCTGTCATGTCGGGCCGCAGAATGAGCGTGCGGCCTTCCATGTCCAGGAAGCGGTACAGGCGATCGTGGGTGGCGGCATGCGTGCGGGTCGTCAGCATGTCGCCGAATTCGAACATCGGCAAAATGACGGTGTTGTAGCCCCAGGTCCGAAACGTCCTGTTGACCGCAGTTTCCAACTGTTGCCGCAGACGGGCGTCCTGCCACAGGTATTCGCGCACACCCAGCGGCAGGTGCCGCCGATTTGTGGCTTCCGGTCGCCGAGCACCACCGGCCGGAAGCGTGTTCTCGGTGTTCATTTGCCGCGTGCGGCTACGCCCCTTCCGAAGGGGCGCGTCCCGCCCTGAGCTGGTCGATGTGTTCACGGGGAGTGAACGACGCCGCCCGTTCTTCGGCCGCCTTGACCTGATTGACCTCGCCCGGGGTCAGGCCGCCGATGCTGTCCAGTACCGCAAGCTGTGAAACGACCCGTTTGGTGTCGGGATGGCGACATTCCGGGCAGGCCGGACTGTTTCCTGCGGAAGCCGCCGCCATCGTTTTCCAAAGGTGCGCGAACCGAATGGAGCAAGCTGGGCAGGTGTACTCGTAGACGGGCATGGGATCGGGCGGACCTGAGAGCCGAACATTGAGGCCGTACCTTCTTAGGAGCGTTATTGTATGGTGCAGGCAACCGATCAGGAAACCGCGGGCACTTGGTCGCGGCACAATTCGAGGACTGTCGCATGTGTGGACGCTTTGGTCTCATCCCCAAGCAGGCCTCCTTCCAACTGCAATTCGCGGTGGATTTGCCCCAGGGCATCGTGCCGCGATTCAACATTGCACCGACCCAGCCTGTGGCCATCGTCCGCCGCAACCCCGTCTCGGAAGACAGGGAATTTACGTTTGCACACTGGGGTCTGATTCCGGGGTGGTCCAAGGACACCTCCTGGGCTGCGCGCCTCATCAATGCGCGCAGTGAAACGGCGCCCGAGAAACCATCTTTCCGGTCTGCGTTCAAGCGGAGACGATGCCTGATCCCGGCGACGTTTTTCTACGAGTGGACACGGGAGCGGGGCGGCAGGCAGCCGTACCGCTTTTCCATGGCCGATGGCAGCTACGTTGCCATGGCCGGGCTTTGGGAACACTGGCAAAGTCCCGACGGCCATGAGATCGAGTCCTGTACCATCCTGACCACCGACGCCAACGAATTCATGCAAAGCTACCACCACCGCATGCCCGTGATCCTGCACCCAGGGCAGTACGACATGTGGCTGATGGCCGACGAGTGGGCAGTGCCGGGGTTGCGGGATCTCTGTCGGGCTTGTCCCGACGACGCGCTCGATGCCCAACCAGCCAGCAGATTGGTGAACGACGCCGGCAACGAAGGCCCCCACCTGCTGGATGCGGAGTAATGACCTTCGGTGCCGGCCCGGTGGTCAACAGCCGTCCCGCTCCAAGCCGGATCGCAGCGTCACCTCAAGGGATAGAAGGCGGGCAGCAGGAACGTGCACAGGCCCCAGACCAGCACCTGCAGCGGCAGTCCCAGACGGGAGTAGTCCAGATAGCGGTATCTGCCTGGTCGTTGGACGATCGTATTGGTTTGGTAGCCGATGGGTGTGCTGAAACTGGAGCTGGCACCGAAGCAGACCGCCATCAACAGGGGCCGGGAGGCGATGCCCATCGCACCTGCCATCTGCAGGGCGATGGGAACCAGCAGGACTGCGACCGCGGCGTTGGAGATGAAGGCGGACAGGACGGACGCCACCATGAACAGGATCGACACGGTTAGGTAGACGTTGTCCTGCATGGCGTTGCTGGCCATCAGGGTATCCGCAATGCGCTGGGAAAGACCGGAGGTCTGCATGCCCTGGCCCAGCGGTATGGTTCCGGCAATCAGCATCAGGGTCTTGGTGTCCAACGCGGCGAAGGCTTGTTCGGTGGTGAGGCATCCCGTGATTACCATGATGCAGGCCCCAATCAAGGCCAGGATCGCAATCGGAATTGTCGTCAGCGCGCCGCCCAGGACCACGAGCGCCATGACGGCGATGGCCAGGTACTTGCGATCCAGCGAAGTTGGCAGCTTGGGATCGTCCTCCGTATAGAGAAGCCCATACCGGTCGCGCACGCGGTTTAGTTCGGATCGCGGTCCCGTCAGCAACAAGGCATCGCCACTGACCAGTTCGGTGTTGGCTGTAACGCGATCCGTGGGTCCGGAGCCACTGGTCAGGATCCCTGCGATCGTGACTGTGAAGTTGCGCAGACTTTCGACTTCCAGCAAGGTACGCCCAATCAGTGCCGAGCGGGAAAGGATCACGGCCTGGAGCGTTTCCTCCGACTCCGACGATTGGGGTTGCCGGTGTGGGCGGGTTACCCGGGCCAGGCTTGGTTCGAGTTCATACCTGTCGCGGATGGCCGCCAAGCCGTGTGCCGATCCCTTCATATGAACCAGGTCGTGGGCCTGGAACTCCTGGCCGGGCTCGAGGCTGTGCGGTTCGTCGGTGCCGCCTTTCCCGAGGGCGAGCAATCGGACCTCCGCATTCTCGTCAGCCGGTTCGGGGTCCCCGTCCAGGCGCCGTACCCGGGAAACCCGTCGCTGCATGCTCTGGGACACCTTGAGGTTGGCGAACGACTCGACAACCCGACGTCCCACCAGAGCCGAGTTGGGCGGAATCAACATTTGGCTGAAGAATGCATGGGCAGGCATGCCCTGATCGCCCTCCGCGGCATCGCGATCCGGAAGCAACCTGTCTCCCACGGCAATGATGAGCAATACGCCGCCGGCAATGGCAACGACCCCCATGGGAGCAAACGTGAACATGCGGAACGACGGCTCGCCATTGGCGATCTGCAGTTCGTTGACCAGGATGTTCGTGCTGGTTCCAATCAGTGTCATGGTGCCGCCCAGAATGGAGAAGTAGCTGAGCGGGATCAGGATCTTGGACACACTCAGCCGGTTCCGCAGGCAGAGGGACACGATCACCGGCACCATCATCACCACCACCGGCGTGTTGTTGACGAACGCGCTGAGCAGGGGCACGGTGGCGGCCAGAACCAGAAGCAGGCGCACGGAGCTCCCCTTCACCACCCGCCCCAGGAATACACTGACAAGCTCCAGGGCACCGGTGCGCACCATGCCTTCGCTCAGTACGAACATGGCCGCGATGGTGACCGTGGCCAGGTTGGCGAAGCCGGCCACCGCCTCCGCCGGAGTCAGGATCCGGGTCAAGGCCAGGCCCACCATGATTAGGATCGACGTGAGTTCCCAAGGAACCCGGGCCGTGATGAAAAGATAGGTCGCCACCGCCAATATGGCGGAGAACCAGATCTCGGAGGGGATGTTCGGGATTACCACAGGCAGCGCCCGCCTGCAGGTGGAACTGCTGGTTGGCCGGTTGCGAAGGCCGGCGCAAACCGGTGTTAGGAGCTGCGCCGGAGCGAAGAGCGGGTGAACGGACTCGAACCGTCGACATTCAGCTTGGGAAGCTGACGTTCTACCACTGAACTACACCCGCCGGCAGGGACACCACTGTCCTTGGCGGGAATCATACGCCAAGGCGAAACGCGCACAAACTCCGCTACGCGAGGCTACTCGTCGATGATGTTGCCTTCGGCATCCCGCGTATGGGTGACGCGGTCGGGATCCAGAAGCCACTGCACCAGCCGATCGATTTCCTCTTCCGTCATGCGGCTGGCGAAGTCGTCGGGCATGGCATCGTCGTAGCTCTCCACGCGGAAGGCGTCGGGCGACACGATGCTTTCCTTGATGTAGGCGGCCGGATCGGCAGCCGCTTCCGGACGATAGGTGCCCAGTTCGTGAATGGTCCCGAAGTTGGGACCGCTTTCGCCCATGGACGAAGGAGCCTGCGGTTCATCCAATTTGTGACAGCCGCTGCAGGCCAGGGCTCCGAACAGGTAGTCCGGATCCCGGTCGCCCATGGGCAAAACCGAAGTGACTGCCAATTGGACCGGTGTCCACTCCGCATCCGCGCTGATTCCGATGTTCTGGAACTCGGGCGGCTTGGCCACATCCAGGAACGGCTGGAATGGATCTTCGGAAGCAGTCTGCTGCAGCGCCGTCTCCTCGTAATTCATCACATAGGCCACTACGTCGACCACCTGATCGCCGCGCAGGGGGCCGCCAAACTGGGAACTCCACGGGACCATGCGGTTGGCCCACTGGGAGTTGTCCTTGCTGGGCCTGCCCGCGGCCACCGTCAGGTAGACGTAGTTGGACAAGGTCATCACCCCGTCCTGGCCCACATCCCCCAAGCGGCGGGTAAAGAAGTAGCGGCTGTTCAGGGCCGGTGCGACACCTTGCAGACCCTGGCCTTGCTGTCCGTGACAGGTGGCGCAGTTGTTGGCGAAGATGACGGCGCCGTTTTCGATGCCGCGGCCTTCCCAATTCCTCGTCTGGATCTCCATGCGGGTTTCCTCGGTCTGGGCGGTCAGGCCCACGCAGACCACGATCACAAACGATGAAACCAGCCCCCAGATCAGTTTGGAGCCGAAACTGCGGACGTAAAGGGAGCGCATCAAACAGTTCTTGGGTTTGAAACGGGCTTGCGATGCCGGATGGCCCGGATGGCTTAGCCGCCGTTCTGCATTTCAAGGAATTCAGGCACGCCGAATTTCTTGCGGCCGTACTGTTCCCAGTAGTAGGAGTCCTTGTGCAGCCAGTAGTCCTGCTTGAAGTACTCCTCGGTTCCCGCGTTGCTGATCCACGTGATCTCCCAACGCAGGAGCTTCAGGTTTGCCTGGTCCTGAGTTACCGTCAACAGGCCCCAGGGATCATTGAAATCGGGCGCCTTTTCCTCCCAGACCTCAAGCAGGTGGACAAATTCGTCCAACAACTTGGCAAACTCCGCGTCGTCCGTGGTGATGGGTTCCCTGGAGTCGTAGGTTCCGAGCGGAATGTGTTTGTAGCCGATTTTCCGGGATATGCCGACCTTCTCTTCGGGCATCAATTTCTCGACAACCTCCAGGGCCGGAGCACCCTGAACCGCATAGGCCGGAGTGCCCATCCAGCTCAGGATGATCATGAGCACGCCGGCCACAATACCGGAGATGGTGGCGACCCGGCGGTCGGCCCCCCGACGGCTGGGGTTCCGGTCCAGGTACGGAATGGCCATGAGCATCACCAGCAGGACCCCGGGAATGATGACGCCGGCCCACATCTTGTCGGCGATCTTCAACAGGCCCTGCAGCCAATAGAAGTACCACGGCGCAACCGTATGGAACGGTGTTTGCTGCGGATTGGCAATGTGTTCCAGGGGTGCCTGGAAGAGGAAGACCGTGACCGCGGTGATGATGGCTGTCACCGCCAGGAGGAACGTGCCTTCGTCCAACAGGACCTCGGGCAGGTAGTAGACCCGGCGGTTGGCCGGGACCCGGTTGGCCGTATCCTCACCCACTTCCTCCTCCTGCGCCGGAAGGCTGATGCCGTAGAGGACGACCTTGTAGTAGTGGACAAAGAAGAACAGAATCAAAAGCAGGGGCAGGAACAGTACGTGCAACAGGTAGAACCGCAACAGTCCGCTGGCCCCGATGTCCGGAGCGCCGCGTGCCAGGAGGTTGATGATCTCGCCCACAAACACGGGTGGCACGGCTTCGGCCATCGAGGTCCCGATGGTAACGGCCCAGAACGCCAGTTGATCCCAGGGCAGCAGGTAGCCGGAGAAACTGAGGAACAGGGTGATGACCAACAGCAGCACACCCGTCAGCCACGTGAACTCCCGGGGCGGCTTGTAGCTGCCCGTCAAGTAGGTCCGCACCATGTGCAGTGTCACGATGCCCACCATCAGTTCTGCGCCGATGCGGTGCAGGTCGCGCATCAGCTGCCCGAACGGAACGTTGTTCAGCAATCGGATCATGTCCACGTACGCCCGTTCGGGGGTCGGGGCGTACCAAATCATGAGAATGATGCCGGTGATCGTTTCAAACAGGAACAGGTAGGTCGAAAGCAGGCCCAGGCGGTACGTGTGTGTGAAGCGCGTGACGCTCTCGTGGTAGTAGGAAGGCTTGATGTGCAGCAGGAAGGCATCGGCATGCGGCGTGAGCCGCGTGTTGGGGCGTCCCGGGGCATCCCCGCGCAACATCGCCCGGAACTCGCGGGTCGAAATGCCGGCTGTCAGGTAGACGAAGATGCCGTCCAGCGCGGACAGCAACGCGAGGAACCAGGGTTTCTTTTGGGGGGCCGGACTTTGAACTGACATCGAACTACGGAATGGCTGGTCCCTGAATTCTGCTGCCCGTCTTGACCACGATTGCGGTGCCTTCGGCAGGCGTGCCCGGGGGCTGGATACCGCCGTCCGCGCTTTGGGTGGAAGCCACGACGCTGCCGTCTTGCGTTACTTCAATCACAAACTGGTCCAGGCTGCGGGGCGCGGGTCCTTCGATATAGACCCCTTCGCGCGTGAACTTGGAACCATGGCAAGGGCATTCGAAGCGCTTGTTGGCGTCGACCCACTTGAAGAGACAGCCCAAGTGCGTGCATACCATGTAAAGGGCACGCGGGCCCTCCTCGGTGTTGACCAGCCAGAACTTGCCGATCGGGTCGCTTTGCGGTGCCGCTTCCAGCGACGGCAGGCCGGACGAGGAACCGAGCAGGAAGTCGCCGCCGAATTCGCCTGCCTTGAACCGCGGATACATGAGTAGGCCGGTGGCGACCAAACTCTGGGCGGTGACGACACCCACGGCCGCGGTCCAGGAATAGGCGAGGAACTCCCTTCGGTTTACGGTCCGGACCTGGCTCTGGAAGTAGGTGGGTTCCGCCACTTCCGGCGCGGGCGGCGCGGCGGGCGCGGCCGGCCTGGGTTGCGGCCTGGCCGGGGTTGCCGCAGGAGCCGCGGGCTCGGGCGACGGGGTAGTCGCCGCCGGGGCGGTATCAGCCTGAGTGACGGGAGGCTCGGGGTCTTCTGCGTCAATCGAGGGTGCCGTTTCCGTTTCCGCTGCAACGGAAGCTTCCGTTGCAGGCGGGTCGGTGCGTGCCTCCGGTTCCGGAACCGATGGAGCTTCGGTGGCAGATGGGGCCGGTGCCGCGGCTGCGGCCTCCGGATCAAACGGAATGCCCAGCCTTTCGGCGGCTCTTCGCTTGGCTTCCAGGATGTGCGCCTGGCCGGCAGATGAGAGTTCAGCCACGGGATTGACTACGCGTTGGAACCATCCTGGCCATCTAAGGCAGGATGCGGACGAGCGGGGCGATGACTGGAGTCAGGGAAGAAGGCAGGGGGCAACAGCGGAAACACGGGCAACGATCAACAAACTGTGGGGGTCGGATTACCAACAGTCAGCAACGGCGGAAAGGCTAAAAAATCTACGTGCTTGTGGCCCCGGTAACGGCGCGGATTGTAGCACAGCAGTCGGTTGCTGGGCCGGATCGCACAGGGTTGGAAAATGCGGATTCATCTGCGGTATGGATCCTTGAATCAGGTCTCCAAAGCGAGCAGGCGTGTCCGCGTCTGTTCGATTTCGGAGGTCAAACCGTTGACCTTGTCCCGTTCCCGTTGAACCACTTCCGAAGGAGCCTTGGCGACAAAGCCGGGATTGTCCAGCATGCGCACGGCGTGTCCGCGTCTGGCTTCGAGGGATTCGAGGTCCTTGGCCAGCCGCTTGCGCTCTGCCGGAATGTCGAGAATTTCGGCCAGGGGCAGATGGATGGTTACCGGTCCCGAGGTCGCGGTAGCGGTTTGGGACTGGGCAGGTGTTTCGGCTTGGACTTGCAGTGCTCCCACATCCAGCCTGGCCAGCGCGCACAGGATGTCACGATTCCGAGTGAGGAGCTCGGAATCCTCCTGTGACACGAGCCAGGCCTCCAGGCGCCGACCGGGGTCCAGGCGGTACTCCGACCTGAGGTTGCGGACGGCGCGCACAATGCCCTGGATCAGGGCGTAGTCGCGCACGGATCCGGGCTGCACACGTTCCGCACCGGGCCACCGGGCCATCATGAGGGTCGCGGCACGCTCGGGAATACCGGGCAGTTGCTTCCAAACCGCTTCCGTCAGGAACGGCAGGTAGGGATGCAACAGCCGGAGGATTCGTTCCAGACTCCAGGCGATGGTGCGACGGGTTTCGGCCACCTTGTCCACTTGACCGCTCTGGAGATACACCTTGGCCGACTCCAGATACCAGTCGCAGAACTCGTGCCAAACGAAATTATGGAGAATGGCTCCGGCCTCGCCAATCTGCCAGCTGTCGATCAGGCGCGTGACATCCGCCGTGACGGCTTGGCACCGATCATGGATCCACTGGTTGGCCAGGCAGGCCAGCCGCTCCCGATCCACGGCGTACGCCGTTTGGAATCGATTGGCGGATTCGGTCAAGGCGAGGTCCGCGCCGTCCAGGTGCATTGATGCGAACCTGGCGGCGTTCCAAAGCTTGTTTCCGAAGTTCCGGTTGCTTTGCAGGCGCTGGGTGCTCAATTGCACGTCATTGCCCGGCGTGATCCCGGTCAACAGCGAGTACCGCAGCGCGTCGGCACCGTATTCGGCAATGAGGTCGAGGGGATCGACGGCGTTGCCAAGCGACTTGCTCATCTTCTCGCCACTCTCGGCACGCACCAGGCCG
>JAPPAJ010000030.1 GCA_026705565.1 Caldilineaceae bacterium
CGATCTGATGCTGGACCCCTTCCACTACTACACGCGCCTGGAGGCCCTGGCCCTAGCCCGCGGCCTGGAGGAGCTGGACTACTATTGGATGGAGGAACCGATGGACGAGAACAGCATGTCCTCCTACGTCTGGTTGTGCGAGCAGACTTCCCTTCCGATCTGCGGACCGGAAACGGCCGAAGGCAAGCTTCAGGTGCGGGCCGAGTGGATCAAGGCCGGTGCCTGCGACCTGGTGCGCGGGGGCATCGGCGACGTGGGCGGGATCACTCCCCTGATGAAAATCGCCCACCTGAGCGAAGCCTACGGCATGCGCATGGAGGTGCACGGTGGCGGCGTGGGCAACCTCCACGTGCTGTGCGCCATGGGCATCCCGGGCCAGTACTACGAGCGGGGCCTGATGCATCCCTTCATCGACTTTGATGCGGTGCCACCGTGGCTGAATGCTCCTGTTGATCCGATGGACGACAAGGGGTTCGTGGAGGTTTCGTCCCAGCCGGGTCTGGGTCTGGAACTGAACCGTGCCTACATTGAGAAACACACAGTTTAAGGGCCGGAAGGCCGGGGTAAGAGCATGAGGATTGCGATTCAGGATCGAATGTTGCCGGGGGACACCCTGGCCGAGCGACTGGCCGTGGCCGCGGAACTCGGCGTGGAAGGCGTGGAGCTTTCCGGCCGGGAACCGCTGATGGAAATGATCCCGCAGATTGAGCGGGACTTCGCCGGGACCGGACTCGTGGTGTCGTCGGTCTGCACCCAACCCCATCACGACTGGCTGCATCCGGATCCCGCATGCAGGGAAGTCGCACTGGAGGAGACCAGGCGCAACCTGGAGTTCTGTGGCCATTTCGGTGCCGCGGGGCACATCGTGCCTCCGATCTTCGGGCCAGCCCTGATACCCGATCTTTCCCCCTGGAAGACTGCCGAGGAACTGGAACGGGAGCTGCTGGCCATCCAGGTGGCCGAATTGGCAGAGTTCGCTCACCGACACGGCACCAATCTGCTGCTGGAACCCCTTAACCGGTACGAACAACACCTGCTGCAGACGCAGCAGGATGGGGTGGACGTCATCCAAATGGCCGGGGATCCGGAAGGTGTCCTCCTGCTGACCGACTTCTTCCATATGCACATCGAGGAAACGGACACTCCGGCCACCATACGCGCCGCGGGCCGTTATATTGGTCACATCCACGTGGCCGACAACACCCGGCTGGAACCCGGCACGGGTGACATCGACTGGCAGGCGGGTCTTCAGGCCCTGCGCGACATCGGGTTTGAGGGCTGGCTGGCCTACGAGTGCGGGTTGTCGGGGGATGGCATTTCGGTCTCTGCACTGAAAACCTCGGTTGCGTTCCTGCGGGACGTTCTTGCCGGCCTTGACGATTGACTTGCGGCGTCCCGAGGTGTGATGCGGGGCCAAGGTGCGCAACGTGAATGACGGTTCTGGTCCGTTGACACCAAGCCCCCTGCTGGTGGCCAGTGGCAATCCGGGCAAGGTCAAGGTGCTTAGGGGTTACCTGGACGGCTTGCCGCGCGAGTTGCGGTTCCTGACCGACTTTCCCGACATCCCCGAGGTGGCCGAGACGGGCACTACGTTCGAGGAGAATGCCGTACTCAAGGCCAGGGGCTACGCCCAAGCCAGTGGCCTGCAGACACTGGCGGACGACAGTGGCCTGGAAGTAGAGGCCCTAGGTCAGGCACCGGGGGTTTACAGTGCCCGTTACGGCGGACCGGGACTGTCCGATCGGGATCGCTGCGAGCTGCTCCTGCGCAACCTGGCGGACACGGGCGATGCCGCCCGGCAGGCCCGGTTTGTGTGCGTGGTGGCCGTGGCCCTGCCCACCGGGGAGACGGAGCTGTTCCGCGGCGAACGGATGGGTTGCATCGCCGAATGCATGAAAGGCGAATACGGCTTTGGCTACGACCCGGTCTTCACTCCTGAGGGCCATGCACGGACCTACGCGCAGATGGAGCCGTCGTACAAGTCGGGGATCAGCCATCGGCAGGCCGCCATGGCGGCTGCGGTTTCGTTTCTGCTGAGAAAGTAGCTGCGTACCGGGCATGCGGGATGTGGATGAGATGCTCCGTGTTTTCCGAGCGGCGAGCGGCACCGTGTCTTGGCTTGCATCCGAGCGTCGCGAGGCATTGCTGCCATGGTCAGTGCCTTGGACTGTCGGTGTTGGTCGGATGGATCGGCCGAGTTGTGGATGTAGTTGTCATTGCGCCATCGCATTGAACACGGTGCGCCCCCTCTGAACCTGTTTGACGGCTCACCGTTGAACAAGCGGACCGCTCTCGGCACCCCGCCACGGGCCGGTACCATCCCGCTGGAGTTTCAAAAAATGGGCTGCGGCAGGGCAGGATAGACGGCAATTCGTCGATTCCGGATCCGATCCCGGCCAAGCGCGGGAGTTTGAGGTTGTCCGGGGGTTTGGTCACCCGTGTCGACTGCGGCCGAGGTTTGCAGCCGCTGTTGGTCCGGTTCAAGACCCGTCAGCCCATCACAATCCGTCGTTCGCCGTGATCCCCGGCCACTGATCGACGATTGTCGTTTTTCCCATCATCGGGAGTACATGATGATGAAGGGATACCGTTTGGCCTGGGTGTTTGTCTTGTTCTGCCTGCTGATGGTCGTGGCCGGCTGCACTGCCGTGCCGACGGCCACCGCGCCGGCCGAAAATGTGGATGTCTTAACCGATCAGGAGACGGAGGCCGGGTGGGCCGGTGTTGACCCCTCGGGTCAATCCCTCACGTTCTGGCACCAGCACCGCGGCGATCGCGCAGAGGCTCTTGATGCGCTGGTCGCGGAGTTCAATGCCACCAACGAGTACGGCATCACGATGGAGGCGCTGCACCAGGGCGACTACAGCCAGATTTTCAGCAAGATGCTGACGCTGCTGGGGACGCCCGATGTGCCCAGCTTGGTCATCGCATATCAATATCAGGCTGCCAGCTACCAACTGGCCGATGGGCTGGTGGACCTCAACAGCCTGGTCAACGATCCGGTGTGGGGCCTGAGCGAAGAGGAGCAGGCCGACTTCTTTCCCGGGTTCTACGCATCGGATGTTTTCCCGAACTTCGACGGTGCCCGGCTCGGCTTCCCGCCCAATCGCTCGATCGAGGTGATGTACTACAACATCGACTGGCTGGCGGAGCTGGGCTACGAAAGTCCTCCGACCACCCCGGAAGAGTTCCTGGAAATGGCCTGCCGGGCTGTCGACGAGCCCTTCAGCGGTGGGGTGAGCGATGAATCGAGCTTAGGCCTGCAGTGGGGTCACAGTCCTGCGTCCCTGGCCGCCCTGACGTTCAGCTTCGGCGGCGACATCTTCGACTATGAAACGGGGCAGTTTACCTATGACGATCCGGCTGCCGTCGCGGCTCTGGAATTCATCCGGAGTGTGTACGACGCGGGCTGCGCCGGCGATGTGGTTGAGCGCGGCGGACACTACGCGGCCTTTGGCCGCGGCAAGCTGCTCTTCTTCTTCAGTACCACCTCGGGCATGCCGTTCGCGGCGTCCAATGTGGACGGCGGTGCCGGATTCAACTGGGGTATTGCGGCCCCACCGCGCCGTGTCGACGACCCCGTGACGAATCTCTACGGGGCCAGTATCAGCATTCCCAGGTCCACCCCGGAACAGGAGCTGGCCACCTGGATTTTCGTGAAGTACTTCACTTCGCCCGAGGCGCAGGCCAAGTGGGCGCGGGCCAGCAACTACTTCCCGGTTCGCCAAAGTGTTGCCACCGGGCTGGATGATTACTTCGAAGAGAACCCCAACTTCGAAACGGCCTTCTCCCTTCTGCCCTACGGCAAGGCGGAACCGTCGGTGCCCGGTTTTGAATTTGTGCGCGACATGGCCAGGGAAGCCATGGTCGCCATTATGGACGGCGCCGATGCCACGGCAACCTTGGCGGAACTGAATGCGGAGGCCAACGCATTCCTGGCCGAGCAGCTGGAGGAACAGTAACGGTAGGGCGGACAGAGCGATCCGCTTTTATGGCCGGAACTCTCAGGTGTCCACGTGGCACTGGGAGCTCCGGCCTTTCCGTTGGGATGGTCGGTGAGGGTGGAGGCCGTTCCCGGATATTGTGCTGAACGCGGCTGCCAGGCCGCACATGCCTCCAGCTCGGCAAACGGACCGCGGTCCGATCAACAGGTGGGGGTGTGCCTGAACCGCTCCAACCCGAGTGTCAGCCTTATGGCGTGGCCGGGTTCCAATGCCACGGTTACGCAGCGCTCGGGCCAGTCACCCGCAATGTTCGTGTCCGACCAGGGCCGGCTTTCCGTGCCATGGACCGTTGCGCCGGTGAAGGCGTGTTCGCCGTAGGCTCCCGCCTGTATCCGTAGGCTTTGGACACGATGCTCCCCCGTGTTGACCGCCATCAATGAGACGGAGTTCTCGTCGCGGCCCGTAACCAACACCGCCACGTCCGGCGGCAGCCCCGGCAATCCCGATTCCCCGTCGAAGTGGCGTACGGGAGCATGGAGCAGGCCCCCGTTGTACAGGGGTTGCGGCGCACCGAGGGTCAGCTGTACCAGAGCTTCGGTCGTAACCGGATTGCGCTGCTGCCAGTGGTGGATGTTGACCTGCGTCAGATCAGCATCGTCCTCTTCGATCATTCGCAACCGGATGCGAACCTGTTCCAGGGCCGCGTCCAGGATCCGGTCGGGGTAGTCCGGGTTAAGGCCGTCCAGGAAGGTCAGCCACGGCTTCTCATGGCCGGAGTCTTCCTTGAGGCGGTAGGAGGCAACGCCGTACCAATCTCCTTTTTCCGCCTGCTGCAGCCTGCGGATACGCGCGAGGTCCTCCTCCGAGCCGGAGACATTCCAGAGGGCGAAGGGATGCATTGGGCCCATGGGCTGCCAATCGAACCAGCCTCCGTCGCCATGGCGGTAGGGGACGAGGAATTCTTGCTCCCTGCGGCCCGGTGAATCGAGCTGGTCCACCCAGTGGCCGCGCAGACTCATGTGTTCGCGGCCCGGATCCCGGTATTCCCCCAGGTCCATGATGGAGTCGTAGAGGCCGCGGGCCAGGTTCAGCCAGGCGGTGTCGCCCGTCAGCAGGGCGGCGGCCTGTCCGGCCACGGCTGCCGCCTGGCCGATGTTGTAGTAGCCGTGCGGCCAGGTCCAGCCGTAAAGGCCGCCGTACCAGCGGCCGTCCAGGTATTCGCCGACTTCGCCGGACAGGCCCACGTTGTCCGGGATCAGGCCGCCGTTGGCGTCCGCCCGTTCCTGCCAGGCGGACAGGTATTCGGTGATCCAGTCGCGATACCGGTCTTCGCCGGTGAGCAGGAAGGCATTGGCAATCAGAGAACCCACACCCAGATTCCCGGCCACGTCGCCGCGTCCCATCCGTTCCTGCATGGCCCGGCCCATGCGCAGGGCCTTCTTCGGATCGCGCAGGTCCTCGTAGGCGTCGATGCCCGGCAGATCGGCAAAGGGCAGGCCATAGGTCGCCATGCCCGGCGAATAGCCGTAGGCCGGGGGCTCCACATCGGTGTACCCGTAGCGCGGCCCGCGGCTGCCGTTGTGGGCGGCCCTGATCAGCCGCCGCGCGGGATCGTAGTTGGGGGCTTCCGGATCCTCGTTCAGGTAGAAGCCGGCGAAACGCCGGGCACGTTCCCGGTTGCGTTCAAGGGAGGGATCTGCCAGACAGAGGAAGTAGAAGTAGATGTAGCTCTCGCTCTGGTGGAACTGGTCGTAGCCTTGCTCGTATTCCTTGTGGACCACGCCCAGGTCCGTGAGCTGCTGCGTGATGCCGTCCCACAGTCGCTGGCTGTGTTCCAAAAGCTGCGGGTTGCCGGTCAGCAGATAGAGCAGCGGCCAGTTCTGGGCCGCTTCGTAGAAGTCGTCGGCGCCGTCGCGCGTGTCGGGATAGGTATCGCGCCAGATCAGCCGATCGTTTCTGACATAACGTTCCAGAAAGGGTTCCACGGAGTCCTGCAGCAGGTCGATCAACTGCCGCTGGCGGCGCGCCCAGCCGGGAATCCCCGGTAGGGGTCTGCCCTGCATGGCCGGTGAGTCGGGCATCAGGCGGGGCCCGCACCCAGCCCCAGGCGGTTGCGCGCCTCGGTCACCACGTCCTCCGGCAGTGGTCCGGCCAAGGCCGCCTTCACGTTCTCGTCCAAGTGGTCGGGGTTGGTGGTGCCCACGATGGTGGTGTGGAGACCCGGATGGACCAGGGTCAGCCGGAGCAGGAGCGCGGTCCGGCTTTCCCCGGGCGCCATCAGATCATCCAGCAGGCCGTTCTCCACCGCTTCCCAGGTTCCGGTGGTTCCGGTGCCGTGACCGGGCTCTCCGAGTGCCACACCGCCGCGAATGATGGTGCCTGCGTTCGCCTGGGCCACCTGGGAGATTGATTCCTCGTGCTCCGTCTCCAGCAGGGAGTAGGGGATTTGGAACACATCGAACACGCCCCATTCCAGGTATGTGGGCAGGTGCGGCAGGGTCGAGGAGACGCCAATCCAGCGGACATGGCCTTGGCTGCGCATGTCCTCCAGGCACGGCACCAGATCGCCCTCTTCGCAGGCGGCCACGCTGGGGTTGTGTAGCTGCATGATGTCAACGCTGTCCACGCGCAGGCGCGCCAGACTTTCGTGCAGGCCGCGTTCCAGGTTCTCCCGGGTCCAGACATGGCCTTCCCTGGGGTGACAACCGCACTTGGTGGCCAGGACATACTCGTCGCGACGGGAGCGGATGTAGCGCCCAATCATCTCCTCGCTGTTGCCGTAGTCGTTGGCGGTGTCGATGAAGTTGATGCCGGCATCCAGAACGCGGTTGAGTATGTTGCCGATTTCGTCGTCGGTGAGCGCGCGCCGGTGTGCGGCTCCGTACCCCAAGCGGGTAACTTCAAGACCGGTACGTCCGAGTACCGCGGTCGGCAGAGGGGTTGCAGACATGGCGGGGGCTCCATTGATGGTTCAGGAATAGAGAGGCATTCACCGATCGAATGGTGTTCGACCTTGAGCCGTCAAGAACTTAACCCTAACAGCCGATGGGTTTACGGTCCTTTCGTGGACGCGGCATGTTCTCAGCCAGTCTGAAGGAAGACTGCCGGAGCGGCACGGTTTCAGTGTCGTTGTATGGGCCTGAGGCGTCGGCTGGAGGCAGTCGGCTGTCCGCCAAGGCCTGGGTCTGTGTTCCCCACCCAATTCACTTGGTGTTGCGCAGTCCAACGTTGGGTGTTGGAGGGGCTACGCAAGGAGTTGGATTTGGCCACTGTTCCCATCCACCCGAACTTGTTGGCCGGTTTGGAGGCGCTCCGTTGCCCGGTCGACACCGACAACGGCGGGAATTCCGTATTCCCGGGCGACAACGGAGCCGTGGGTCATCATGCCGCCCACTTCCATCACCAGTCCACCGGCAGCCAGAAACAGTGGGGTCCAGGATGGATCGGTGCCGGGACAGACGAGGATTTCGCCGGGTTGTAGCTGGGCGTGGTTGGGGTCGAAGACCACGTGAACGGTACCTTCCACGGTGCCGGAAGAAACGCCGGATCCGACAATGGTCCTGTCATCGGTTTCGGACGAACCGACAAGTCCCGCGTAGATGGCTGTGCCATCGCTGAGGAGCAGCCGCGGTACGGGGCTGCGGCGCATTTCACTTGTATGTGCGGCCCGGCGGGAGGCAATCAACTTCTTCCAATCGCCGGCTGTGCACATGGCCAGCACCTTCAACTCGTCGAGCCGCAGGAAGAAGAGATCGTCCGCCCGTTGAATCACGCCAGCAGCCGCCAACTCCCGTCCGCTGTCCAGCAGGGCAGTCCGTATCATGTCCATCAATCGAATGAACAGGAACTTGGGACTCTCACGGACACCGGCCATCGTCCGCACGCGCCGGACCAGCCAACGCACCAGACTTCCCGCTGCGGGCGTACGCCAAGTCTTGGCCGCCGCTTCCGCCAAGCACGCCGCGGCTTCTTGGGCCGCCAGTTGACCCCGCTGAAAAACCCGGTCCGGCATCAAGTTTGCGTCCGCAATCGCGAGATAGCTTTGCAGGGCGCGGATGATGGGGAGCGGCTGTTCCCGCCAGCGGGGTCGACCGAAATCGATCTCCGCCAGTCCCCGCATGCCATAGTGGTTCAGGAAATCCGTCAGTGCCTGCTGGACGGGGGCGGGCAGCTTCCCGCGGTGGAAGTCCCGGGCCAGATCGTCCGGGCTCGCGGCCTCGAATTCGGCACAGGCTTGGGCATCCTCCCGTATTCGCCTGGCCACCTGCCACAGTTCCAGATCCATGTCGGTGGTTACATTGTTGTCCAGGCTCTTGGTCAGTTCCATATACAGCCGCGGAGGCAAGTCCGGATTGTTTGCTTCCAATCTGGCGGTCAGCCGACCCAGCACGCTCAAGGATGCGTAACCTGCTGCAATCAAGGGTGCGAGCCGGAGAAATACACGCGGAAACAATACTTGGTGACCGAGCCATTCGAACAGCGCGAGCCGTTGTTGGAGGGTGCCGGCCAGCTGGACTTGCTTTTCGGTCGAAGTGACGAGCTCCTCGATGGAGGCTTGCGTGCGGTGCAGTGCGGCCTCGGGTTGCAGCAATGCAAACAGTACCGACCTCAGAATTCCGGACATAACCGGAGCGACACGGGCAAGCGATGACAGTCGCATCGTTCCCACCGGTAGACGGGGATCGTCGGCCAAGGCACGTACGGCTTCGGCAATCCCCGGATCCAGCAGGGGAAACGCATTCAGGAACATGCGCCGTCCCAGCGGGTTGCGCAAGGCACTGGTGGCTTCGATCCAGGGTCGTGCACCGGCTATGTGGACAATCGGCTGGTCGAAGATGGTTGCCTGCCGCCCAAAGACACGACAGAGGCCGGCAAACAGACCTTTCAGCATCTCCTGCCCCAGGGGAGTGAATGGATCGAGCACCCCTTGCACCGTGCCGAGGGACACGAAAACCCGCAGGTGGTCGGCTTCCGCCATGCGCGGCAAAGGAAAAAGCGTGGTGATGGGACGGGCCTGGAGCAGGAGCAAGTCTCCATTGGCAAAGGCCCACTCAATGTCCTGGGGAAATGCGTACAGGTCGGCCACCCGTCTGCCCAAGTCCACCAGCATGTCAATCTGCGCATCGGTAAGGGCCCGTGTCCGTTGATCCCCCTCTTGGGCGGTTTCGGTACCGCCCCCTGTCAGTCCTCGAATGATCGTGGCCTTGGCACCTACCTGTTCTTCGAGCACGCGGCCGGTACCTGTTTCCACAACGTAGTGGTCCGGTTCCACCTGTCCGCCGACCAGGGCTTCGCCAAGCCCGAACGTGGCGTCGATTACCGATTCGGTGCGCCGCCCCGTTACGGGATTGGCGGTGAACAGGACGCCCGAGGCTTCGCTCTGCACCATCTCCTGCACGATCACCGCCAGGGAGACTTCGGACTGTTCAATGCCGTTCCGGGCCCGATAGCTGATGGCGCGTGCGGACCAGAGGCTGCTGAAGCAATCGATGACAGCCGTCAACAGCGCGTCTTCACCCAGTACGTTCAGGAAGGTGTCCTGCTGTCCGGCAAACGACATGCCGGGCAGGTCTTCGGCCGTGGCGGAGGAGCGTACGGCCACTTTCGGCCGGCCCAGATCATCGTAGGCGGCACGGATCCGTGCCGCCAGCTCCCGGGGCATGGTGCCGGTCCGGAAACGGGTCCGGATGCGTTCGGAGAGTACTGCCACCGCGTCCGGATCCGACATCTCGATCCGGTCGGCTTCCGTGGCCATCCAACCCGCAATGCCAGCGCTTTTGACAAAGGCTTCATAACCGTCGGTAGTAATGACAAAACCACCGGGCACCGGAAATCCGGCTTGGGTCAACTTGGTTAAATTAAGTCCTTTTCCGCCAACACGAGCCAAGGAAACACGAGAGGTATTTAGGGGAATGCAGTACATGGGGTTGTGGCCAGGAGACAATCGAAATTCCGAACAAAACTCATGGTCCGTTTTCTGTGGACCTGCCCTTGGAAACATTGTTTCACAGGCAATCCCCCGTCTTCGTACTCCGTTGCCTTATTGAGCCCGACCCATTGTCAAGGGCCC
>JAPPAJ010000290.1 GCA_026705565.1 Caldilineaceae bacterium
CGGCCTGACCCTCTCCCTGCCAATTGACGATTTGCAGGGGCAGTTCGACCCGGGTGTTGCGCGGCACGTGAATAAGCGTGCCGGAGTCCCACAGCGCGCCGTGCAGGGCCGTGAACACATCGGTTTCGACCGGCACCACGCGGGTCATGAAGTGTTCCCGCAGGAAATCCTCGTGCTCCCGCACGGCCAAGTCCAGCGGCTTGAAGATGACTCCCTGCTCCTCCAACGCGGCCACTCCAATGCGATAGTGCATCAGACCGTCCTCGAAGATGAGCGTCGCGGCGCTCTCCACCTCGTGCAGCTCGTTCTGAAGCAGGGGCGACAGTTCCTCTTCGCCCACGCGACCCTCGTGGGTCGGGCTGTAGCTGAAGTTGTCCGGATCGAGGCCGGTCAGGCGCGTGCGCCGCCAGGCCTCGTCCGTCAGCGAAGGCCAAGGCATGGCCTGGGCGGCGGCCCAGGCCTGTTCCCGAAACCCGCGCATCCAGGCGCTTTCGCCGCGGGCCTCGGAACGGGCCAGCAGCGCATCCCGGACCGGGTCGGTGCCGTGTACCGCCGGTGCGGAAGCCCCGGCTCGTACTTGCGTGTGGTTCAACACGGTATCCACCTGCGTCCGGTCAGCCAATGCTGCCTTCCATCTGCAGCTGGATCAGCCGGTTCATTTCCACGGCGTACTCCATGGGCAGCTCCTTGACCAGCGGCTCGATGAAGCCGCCGACAATCATGGCCGCCGCCTCGTCCTCGTCGATGCCCCGGCTCATCAGGTAGAACAGCTGCTCCTCCCCGATGCGGCTGACCGACGCCTCGTGGCCCACCTTGACATCATCCTCTTCAATCTCGATGTAGGGGTAGGTGTCCGAGCGGCTTGCCTCGTCCAGGAGCAGGGCGTCGCACACCACGCTGCTGCTGCTGTGCACCGCACCCGGCGCAACCTTCAGCAGGCCGCGGTAGCTGGAGCGTCCCCCGTTTTTGGAGATGGACTTGGAAACGATCTTCGAACTGGTGTCGGGCGCCGCGTGCACCACCTTGGCTCCGGCATCCTGGTGCTGCCCCTCGCCGGCGAAGGCGATGGACAAGATTTCGCCGTGGGCCTTGGGCCCCATCATGTAGACGGCCGGGTACTTCATCGTCACCTTGCTGCCCAGGTTGCCGTCGATCCACTCCATCGTGCCGCCGGCCTCCGCCACGGCCCGCTTGGTGACCAGGTTGTACACGTCCGTGCTCCAGTTCTGGATCGTCGTGTAGCGGCAGCGGGCGTTCTCCTTGACGAAGATCTCCACCACGGCGCTGTGCAGCGAATTGGAGGAGTAGACGGGAGCCGTGCAGCCCTCCACGTAGTGGACGTTGGCCCCTTCCTCGACGATGATCAGGGTGCGCTCGAACTGGCCCATGTTCTCGGCGTTGATGCGGAAGTAGGCCTGCAGCGGGATATCCAGGTGCACACCCTTGGGCACGTAGACGAAGCTGCCTCCGCTCCAGACCGCGCTGTTGAGGGCCGCGAACTTGTTGTCGGCGGCCGGAATCAGGGTCGCGAAGTAGTCGCGCACGATGTCCTCGTGCTCGCGCAGGCCGCTGTCCATGTCCTTGAAAATGACCCCGTGCTTTTCCCACTCCTCCTGGAGACTGTGGTAGATGACCTCGGAGTCGTACTGGGCGCCGACCCCGGCCAGGAACTTGCGCTCGGCCTCGGGGATGCCCAGCCGGTCGAAGGTGGTCTTGATGTCCTCGGGCACATCGTCCCAGCTGCGGCCCTGGTTCTCGGTCGGGCGCAGGTAGTAGTAGATGTCGTCGAAGTCGATGCCGGACAGATCGGCACCCCACTCCGGCATGCTCTTGGCCAGGAAAATGTCCAAGGCCTCGTGCCGGAAGGTGCGCATCCACGCCGGCTCTTCCTTGATGTCGGAAATCTGGTCGACGGTGTCGTGGGAGAGCCCCTTTTCGGTCTTGAAAACGCCTTCCACGTCGTCGTGGAAACCGAATTCGTAGTCCTCCTTGACTCCCGAAAGGTGCTGTTGGTCGGCGATTGTGGCCATGTCGTGTTCCTCCTTTGCTGGCGGCCCGGTCAGGCCACCAGTTCCGCCGGGCCGAACCGTTCCTCGACCCAGTTGTAACCCTTCTCCTCCAGCTCCAATGCGACTTCCGGACCGCCGGTCATGACGATGCGTCCGTCGTGGAAAATGCTGACGTAGTCGGGCTTGATGTAGTTGAGAATGCGCTGGTAGTGTGTGATCAGCAGGAAACCCCGATCCTCGGTGGCCAGCTTGTTGATACCGTCGGCCACCACCTTGAGGGCATCGATGTCGAGACCCGAATCGGACTCGTCCAGGATGCCGAAGCGGGGCTCCAGCATTGCCATCTGCAGAACCTCCGTTCGCTTCTTCTCACCGCCCGAAAACCCTTCATTGAGGTAGCGGCGGGCAAACGACGGCTCCACCTGGAACTCCTTCATCTTGGCGGTCAGCTCGCGCCGGAACTTGCGCATCGGCATGAGGTGGCTCCCAACCACGCCGCCCTCCTGGCTGGCCAGGTGGGCCTCCTTGGTAAAGCCCCGCACGTTGGACACCGCGGTGCGCAGGAAGTTGGCCA
The DNA here is from genome assembly GCA_026705565.1 of Caldilineaceae bacterium. Lineage (GTDB taxonomy): Bacteria > Chloroflexota > Anaerolineae > Caldilineales > Caldilineaceae > Bin34. Next base: position 2,584 of record JAPPAJ010000290.1, read on the forward strand.
CGCTGACGCCCGGCACGGACACCGGGTACTGGAACGCCAGGAAGATACCGGCCTGGCACCGTTCGTTGGGCTCCATCTCCAGGATGCTTTCGCCGTCCAGCAGGATGTCGCCTCCGGTCACTTCGTAGTGCGGATGGCCCGCGATGACATAGGCCAGCGTGGACTTGCCGGAGCCATTGCGCCCCATCATGGCATGGATTTCGCCCGGTCTCAGTGTAATTGAGACACCGCGCAAAATGTCCTGGCCCTCGACCCGGGCGTGCAGATCCCGGATTTCCAATTGACTCATTCCTAAACGATCCTTTCTGGGCTGGGATTCAGCTGAAAGCCGAAGTTGCAGCTGCCGGCATCCTCCATGATGCAGTCCAGCAGCTCGACGGGAGCGCCGACCGCCTGACTGATCATGTCGCGGTCCATGTCGCAGATTTGGGGATGCTCGGCCGCCAGTTCGTGGTACGGACAGTTGAACAGTTCAAGCCGCATGTAGTCCCGGCCCGCCTCCGTGTGCACGGAGCAGATGATCCCCTGCCTTTGCATCAGGACCGCCAGTTCATTGACGCGGCTGCGCACATCCGTGGTCTGCATGTGCGACGAGTAGTCCAGGGCCACCTTCTCGGACACCCGCGACATGAGACCGACCAGGGTCTCGGCCGTCACCAGGCTCGAAATCTCGCCCAGCAGCGTCACGGCCAGCGAGCCGCAGTGGCAGTTGAAGAGGGAACGGGCCTGCTCGGAGTTCGCATACTCCAGGTGCGGGCGTCCCACCCCGGAATGCACCGTCCGCTTCTCCAGGTAGCCGCCGGCCTCGAGGGTTGCCAAGTGCTCCCGCACCGCGGTGCGGGTCAGGCCCAGCAGATCCTCCAGGTCCTTGACCGATGCCCAGCCCTCCCGCTGCAGGTACTCGACGATGGTCCAGGCGGAAGCCTGTATCTGTTTCGGTGGCTCGACGGGAAGCGGCACGTCCATCCCAGACACCCGTGGTTGAACAATCCAACGCCCGGATTGTACGGGTTGGGAAGGGGTTTTGTCAATATTTCCTGCCAAAACTGTCTAAACCAGTTTCGGCGTATTCGGGAAGCGGTCAGTTCGCCGGGCCGGGAGAGGGGGCCAGCGCCGGCGTCGGGGACGGCGCGCGGGACGGAATCAACAGAAGCGCGCCCGCGAGAATGGGCAGGAAGGCGAGGGTGTACATGACGGCCCGCAACGTGAAGATGTCCGCAAAGAATCCGGCCACGCCGGTCATGACGGCACCGCTGGCGAACATGACGCCGAGCGCAAGACCGGAGGCCAGTCCCTCCCGCTTCGGGAGCATGGCTTGGGCCTGCACGACAATCACGCTGTGCGAGGTATTGGATATGAATCCAGCCAGGGCAGCGCTCAGGTAGTAGTAAATCCCGTCCTGGTTGAGGGTCAGATAGAGAAAAGGGATGCTGAGCCACAACGACCACATCATGAGGTGCTTGCGTCGCAGACGCCCGTCCAGCAGCCCTCCCACCAGCGTGCCGAGGGAACCGCCCAGTACCAGGGCCCCGGCCCGAGCCCCGTAGCCGGCCGAGTCCAGTCCCTGGTCCGCGAAGTACTTGGGCAGAAGGCTCATAAAGTTCTGCAGGGTTGCCGATCGCGCAACAACGTAAAGAATGAAGATGGCAGGCGCAATGACGAGCGCGCTCCGGGCCACGCGTGCGGCGCGATTCCGGGTGGTTCTGCTATTGGGGACAACCACCGGCTTGACCGGCGGCATGGGTCTGTGCAGCAGATACTGCATGATGGCCACCATGGGCAACACGGCCAGGGCCATGTAGGTGATCCCCATCAGACCGAACTCGCGGATCAGGACACCGGCGATGATGGGGCCCGTGGACAACCCAATCTGCCCCAGAAAGAAGAAGATCGATGTGGAAAAGCTGGCGTGGTGGACGCCACCTGACAGCGATGCAGTGCGCGTACCCGTCGCGTGAAAGGCGGCGCTGCCAAGAGCACCCACAGCCAGCACCAGCAGCAGCAAGGGGTAGGTCGGGATGAACGGAACGAACAGGAACGCCACGGCGGTCCACAGGACACCAAGCTGAGCCAGCCATCGTCCGTTCCACCGGTCCGCCAGAATGCCGAACAACGGCATGGGCAGGGAAGCCATCACAAAGTAGAAGGTGATGCCCCAGGCAAGATCGGCATTGCTGAGGTCGAAACGGGCCACAAGGGCCGTCAGGAAGATGGCAACGGCCGCATTGAGAATATCGATGCTGCAGTGGCCAAAGGCCACCGCGCCCAGGTATCCGACCCGAACACCGTCCAGCCGCTGGCTGAACCAGGCCGATGTGGCGACACTCATGGCCCGGGCGGCGGAACGGCAACGTTCCGTGCGGTTGAAGTCAACATGCGATATCCGAAGCAACGATTCCCGTGCAAGTACCCACGTAGTGTAGCCCGTGCAAGCCGGCCCCTGTCCAAACAACCGGTGCGGCGAGTCCGTCGTCGCATGGAATCCATCCCGGATGCAGGCTGCCTGTGCTGGCGATGGACATCGCCGTGCCAACACCCGGGGCCCCTCCGGCCCGGGATCGAGCAAGTTCAGGCAGCAGTAACACAGTAGCCGCGGGACGGCTTTGTTGCTTCACCTGAGCAGCATAAAAGTCGACAGGGGAAGACTCACAATCCGGGGATCGTCCACCTCCCCGGAGTCGTCCTGGGTGATCAGCACTCCGAAGGGGGCATTGTTCACGGATTTTTCAAGGAAGGACCGAAGGCCCAGCGTGTCCCTCAGTTGGTCAATTCGCCGCTGATACTTGATTTCCACGGGAATGCGCCGTGCGCCCACGGTCAGGACAAAATCGACTTCCCGCTCCATGCCCCTTTCAGGAAAATGGGCGATGTCCAGGCCCCGTATGGTGGAGGCCACTGAACCAAACACACTTTCCGCCAGGTGACCAGCCAGGGAAGCAAGTTCAGGATGTTCGGCCAGTGCCGCGGGTGCCAGTGGAACCTCTTCCTGGAGCCAGCTTGCCCGCAAGCCATGATCCGCCAGACACAACTTTGAGCTCCCGCGCTTCCGTTTGAGCCGGATTTCCAAAGGCGGGATCAGACGCACCAGCAAGGTGTCGTTCAGAAACTTCAGGTAGTTCCCGACACGTTGCCCACCAACATCCGCTCCCAGTGCCAAGCGCGCTTCCTCGGCAAGTAATCCCAGGGATGGAGTCTGTCCCGCATACCGACAACAGAGGCGAAAGACCTCCTCAAGTAAAGTGGCGTCCCGCTTGCGACCGCGGGCTCCCTGGCGCAGGTCGTGCTGGATCACCCGTTTGATGACGGTCTCGTTCAGGTAATCCGACAGATTGTGAAAGTCCTGGTCTTTCTCCCGGTGAACAATGGGATATCCCCCTCGGGCCGAAAATTGACTAAATGCTTCGTCCCTGAATTCCCGATGCTTCAGTCCATGGCTCCGCAACTCCTGCCAGAAATCCTTGGACGCCAACGGAGCCAAACCGTTTTCCTCAAGGAAGGGACCGGGTGCATCCATGCCTCTCAACAAGCCGATCTCCGTCAGGGATAAAACCCCGGACTCAATTGTGCTGATGCGGCCTGCCAGACTGTCTCGGCCCAACTCTATGCGCAGGGCGGAACTGCCTGTCACGACAACCTTAACTGCGGAATTGTCGACCAGCGACTTGAGTTGCGAGTCCCACCTTGGCAGGTTCTGCAGCTCGTCAAAGAACAGATAGGCCCACTCGCCCCTGTGAGCCAGCGTGTTGAACCGGGCCGTTGCCACATGGCGCTCGAACCACTCGGATATCCGCAGCAGGGGATCACGCAGGTTCCCCATGGTTTCCAAGTCGTCGAACTGAATACGCAATATCCGCCTCGGGTCCGTTCCTTGATCCAGGAGGTCGCCGATGAGCTGGTTCAATGCCGTGGACTTTCCAATCTGCCGGGGTCCGCGCACGACCGCAACCGGAGCAACATTGGAATCCACTCGCCGCCAAATCTGCGCCACCAGATGCCGCCTGGTTGAGGGTTCCGGCGGCATGGGATCGCCTTCCCACCAAGGGTTGAAGCTGTAGAGGGAATTGACCAGATCTTCGGGCAACGCGGTTCTGGCCAACATCTCCGACCGATCGAACATTCCGGGCCTCAAGGCACTTCACGAGTCGCTGATGGTAACAGGCGGACAGTTTGGCAACGGGCAGCCACACACGGATTCCCGGACGGGTTTCGCCTCCCGCACAACTGTCGCTCCAATTGCTCCGTTGTCGGTCCTCGGTGACCTTGCTTGGCCTGGAACACTGGCACAAACACCTGCCCGGTCAAGCCTCCTTCCGGGCAGCCACTCCAGCTTTGTGGCGCAACCCGACCGGTTCGAGATCCTGTCTCTGGTCAACGCTCTCAACACCGTGACTTGACAGACATTGATGTGTAACATAGTTACACACTCAAGATTGCAAGGGGTCTTGTTTCATGGCCAGAGTCCAATTGGTGATTCCTGACGCCGACCGTGACCGTTTCGTCCTTCAGGCAAGGCGGGAGGGCATGACTCTTAGTGCTTGGCTGCGTGCGGCTGCCCACACACGCCTTGAAGAACGCCAGCGCGTCAAGCCCTTCGAGTCCCTGGATGACATTGAGGAATTCTTCAAAATGTGCGATGCGCTGGAAGGTCCCGAGACCGAACCCGACTGGGAAGACCACCTGCGTGTTATCAATGAGTCGCGGGCCGCAGGAGCCACCGATACATGATCTTCGTAGATACGAATGTGTTCATGTACGCAGTGGGACGACCTCACACTCTCAAACAGCCCTCCAGAGCTTTCCTCATCGAGGCACACCGGAGCCGGAAGCCGCTTTGCACTTCGGCAGAAGTCCTGCAGGAGTTGGCGCACGTGTACCTGGCCACGGGGAGATCGCGCGTTTTCGACGCGGCAGTCGAGTTGATCTCCAGTTTTGATGTCGAAGTGTGGCCGCTGGAAGAAGCCGATGTCGAACTGGCGCGCCAGCTCCATGAACTCCATCCCGCGCTACAAGCCCGCGATCTCTGCCATCTGGCGAGTTGTAGACGCCGTGGCGTCAGGGACATGAAAACCTTTGATCAGACCCTCGCCGCTGTGTTCCCCAACTCGTCAATCCCGTAGGAACAGGGGCACGCTCCAGCCCGGATCTTGACATCCCGGCACCCGACCGTGGCGAAACCACAGTGCCCACACCATTGAGAAACAGTTTCACCAACAGATGGTCCCTGGCGCGGCACCCTTGGTTTTGATTCGCCGCCTCATTCCAAAGATAGGGCCAGTTGCCAGTATCGGAACCGTCCCGCATCGAATCGCACGGGGCGCAACCGATGCCATCAATCCGGAACAGGCGTGAAAGCATCTGCAGCGGCACCTCCTTGGCATTGTCCCTGGTCCGGGACATTCCGTCCCGTCGAACTCTGCAGGGACAGAAGCTCAGACGGACACCCCATAGAGGTCGTTGAGCTTGGATTTCAGGTAGCCCACGTACGGCCCGGCATCAATTCCGGTGCCGATGCTTTGCTCCAGGAGTTCCCCGGGGGTGTAGCGCCGGCCATGCCGATGGATGTTGGTCCGCATCCATTCAAGCAGCGTGTCGAACTTGCCGCGCCGGAATTGATCCTCCAGGTCCGGATGGTCCCGTTTGGCCGCCTCGTACAACTGCACGGAAATGATGTTGCCCAGGCTGTAGGTCGGGAAGTAGCCCAGATAGCCGAAGCTCCAGTGCACATCCTGCAACACGCCTTCCGCATCGTCCTCGGGCCGCACCCCCAGGTACTCCTCCATGCGGTCGTCCCACTCGCGCGGCAGATCCTCCAGGTCGACCTTGCCCTCCATCATCGCCTTCTCCAGCTCGAACCGCAGCATGATGTGGAGGTTGTAGGTCACTTCGTCGGCCTCGACGCGAATCAAACTCGGCGCCACACCGTTGATGGCCCGGTAGTAGGTCTCCTGCGGCACCCCGTTGAACTGCGGAAAATGCGCCTGCAGGATTGGATAGGCCCAATCCCAGAACGGCCGTCCGCGCCCGACCAGGTTCTCCCACATGCGGGACTGGCTCTCGTGAATGCCAAGGGAACACCCGCTGGCAATCGGCGTCCGATCCCAGGCCGGATCGATGTTCTGGTCGTACAGCGCATGGCCGCACTCGTGCAGCATGCTGAAGAGGCACACGTTGAATTCACCGGAGTACACCCGCGTGCAAAGCCGCACATCGTCCCGGCTGAAACTCGTGCAGTACGGATGGGTGACCTCGTCCACGCGGCCGCGGCTGAAATCGAAGCCGAAGGCGCTTACCAACGTGCGGCCCAGGTTCACCTGGGTTGCGTGATCGAAGTTGCCCGTCAGGCAGGACTTGTCCAGTTGCACGCCCGAATCGGCAACGGCCTTGACCAGGCGAACGGTCTCGGCCCGCAGGGGCGTAAAGATGGCCTCCACCTCCCGGGCCTTCATATCGGGTTCGAATTGATCCAGCAGGGCGTCATAGACGTGCTCGTCGTAACCCTGATAGTCGGCGTACTCGTGGGCAAGGTCCACGCACTTCCGAAGCCACGGCAGAAACTGCTCGTAGTCGGCGGCCTCCCGGGCCTTGCGCCACGCTTCGTTGGACAGGATGTGTGTCTCCGTCGAACGATCCACGTACTCGGCGGGAAGGTTGCGCTTGAGCCTGTAGTCCCTAGCCGCGACCTTGATCAGGTCGTGGTCCTCCTCGGCAAGCCCATCATCCCCGGAACCCGCCTGCAGCTCCTCCAGCCAGACTCCGACCTCGTCGGCAACGAACAGTTCGTGGGCCACCCTCGACACCGTGCCCAGTTGCGCCGCGCGGGCGGACGCGGCACCTTCCGGCATCACCGTTTCCTGGTCGTGGTGCATCAGGCTAGCGGCCTGGTTCAGGTCGGTGACGGTGGCCAACCGTTCCTTGAGTTTGTCCAACGAGTTACTCATGTCCGACTGTTCCATGTGTTCGATGAAGAGGGACCATTCTGCCACCGGGATTCCGGTCCTACCAACAGTGGAGGCCATCAGCAACAGGAATGGCCCTGCCGGTTGCTTGGAGGCCAAGCCTCGATCACAGTGTGCAGGTCAGGTGAGGACAGGGCGCCCAGTCACAAGTGCCGGGCCTTGCGACAAGTGCGCGTTTGACAGGGCCGTGAATGGATCCCGTGGGAATACACAAGGGGACCGAAGGGGTGAGATGAAGTTGGGAGGCGACTTGGCCCAAAGTGCCAACTTGCCACTTCCATAATTTCGCGTTCCGATTTTATACCAAGTCGAGTTCGGACGAGAAGCAATTGGTCGGAGCCCATCGTCTCCAACGAGGTCAGAATTTCGATTGCCACATGGGAATCCGGGATTGATTGGCCCGGAGCAAATGGTCAGTCTTCGCCGGGCTTGTAGACCTTCTCGCCTATTTCGCCATTTGTTTGAGGGCTGTAT
>JAPPAJ010000294.1 GCA_026705565.1 Caldilineaceae bacterium
AGTTGCACCACCCGGGTGTGGCTCTGCACAACGGCGTTGTCCAAGGGTGTATTGCCCCAACTGTCCACGGCATCCAACACTGCGCCATGTTCGAGCAACCGTGACACGACATGATGGTGTCCGAACCAGGCTGCAAGATGCAGCGGTGTACTTCCATGGGCGTTGACCACATCCGGGTCCGCGCCGTGTTCGAGCAGCCGGTCGGCCACTAGGACATGTCCATGCCGCGCCGTGTGGTGCAGGGCCGTGTCGCCATGGCCGTCCACCGCATCGGGATCGGCACCGTTCGCCAGCAGGTGGGCAACGGTCCGTGCATCCCCATTCCCTGCCGCCGCCTGCACTGCCGCTGGCGTCGCCAGCAGCAGGAGCAGCAACAGCAGCAGGCCCCAAATGGAACGGGGATACAGGGAGCGCAAGGTGCAAATCCGCATGGGGCAGGTTCCCGGTGGTCGGTTCAAGGTCGGCGTGTCATGGTAGCGGCCGACGGTTCCGCCCCTCAGTGTAGGGGAGCCGCGCGCCGTCCCCGTCCCATAAACGGCCGTTCGCGGGACACATGACTCTGTGGCGATCAGACTCCAAGGTTAGCCCCACCCCGGACACGGGCGCGGGTATTTCGGTGTTTCCCTGCGATTCCACACCGTGCTGGTGTACAGCAGCGAAGGTTCGGCCTGGTCGACCAACATCCAGGCGAGCGCCTGGTCACCGTCACAGGGGCGGTCCATATAAATGCGCAGCCACTCGGATCCATCCTCCACGGTTTCCAAATTGCGGACCCGGAGTTCCGTGCCGGGGGTCAGCGTTGCGATGCGGGTCCCACCCCATAGCGGCGGGCCGTCATAGACATCCGCGCCGCCGGGCCCCACATGGGAGATCGGCGAATGGCGCTTCAACAGCACCCACAGTTGGTTGTCGCGCTGGATCTGTTCGGTCAGTTCCGGTGCGTAGACTTGGAGGTTCTTCAGCTTCGGCGTTTGCCGCAGGAACCGGTCGGACCTGCCTAACTCCGTATATTTGCACTTCTTAAACACCCTCTAAATCCGAACTGTCCGGTGCACCGCCGGGATTCCTGACCCAGTCCCGCCATCTGCGGCGCGCCCGGATCTTTTATAAGGACGGCCGTTGCTGGATTCCCAGGAGCTGTGAACGAGAGTATTCGATGGCGTGGTGGGGGATAGAGGCCATCGAGACAGAGTAGATCTGCCGGAACTGGAACGATTGACGGTCTGAGGCCTGGGCCATGCGATCCCGAAGACCCTGGTGTTCCGCGATGTAAACCGGCGGCACCTGACCAGCATCAAGAACGTACCGGCCGACTGCTGGTAGGGATGCCGCGTCCGCAATCCCTGCGTTTCCGTACGCCTCACGATTTGGCCGGGGACCTGGCCGCAGGACATTGGGGCCGGGTAATGTGCATGGGCCGCCGTTTCACAAACGCTCGTTTGCGGGACGGGGATTGCGCGCGGCTCCCATGCACTGAGAGGCCGCACTGTCCGACGTGAAGAGGAAACGCCGGCCTTGAACGGACAACCGGGAAGCCGAAGCGAGGTCAGCCAGCGTGGGCCGGCTTCTGACGGCGGCGCCGTGGGAGGGATGCAAGAATGGCCAACAATCCCGCCACCACCGCCCAGGTGGACAGCAGCAACATGAGCAGCCCCGCGAGCCCGCCGATGGCGAGCATCATGGCCACCACAAGCAGGCCCAGCACGACGTAGGTGGCACCGATCAGCACACTGCGCCACGTCCGGGTGCCGTCACGTCCATGCACAAGGCGAATCGCACCGGCCGCCATGGCCCCAACTCCGGTGAGCGGCACCGGGAACCCCGTCTGCAAAGACTGGCTCAACGCCAGCGCGCCGGCCACCACGCTGACGACTGCGCTCAAGAGTGTCCACAGGCGGGATTGCAGCCCGTGGCCGGTCACCCCTTCGACCCAATCCAAGACCCCGCCGATCAACCAGTAAACGCCCAACACCTGGAACTGAAAATGAAACCGGGGTGGTATCTGCAGGAGGGCCCAGTAGATGACCAACCCGGTGACGACCAAGCAGATGCCATGAAGCAGCGCTGTCCACCAAAGCGATGACATGGAGGTTGCTCGCGCGCTCACAACGCAGTGTGCCTGTCTTGGTGCAGTGGCTTTCCAGGTCCCGGTCCACGCGTGAGCCGGGGTCTTCCATCGTCATTGTAGGGTACCGGTGCGGCACTTCCGCTTGGTGATCCGTGGTCCCGCACCTGCCGGAGTTGTGATTGCACCCTGGAGGTGGGATCGGGGCGACCGTGCAGAGGCACGACCCTGTTGTGGTGCTGTCGGCTCCCACGCGTACACTGCCAAGTCCGGCAGCCGTTGATTCCTGTGCCTTTGTCCAAGGCTCGGGTTCCGGGTCGTTACCAGCCATCACTCCGGTACCCTTGACGGCGGGACGGCACCGTGTCCCGCGGCCGGGCCGTTCCCCAATCTGCGCTGTGACAAGGCGGTGCCGCCCGGCGTTCGGGACATGCTCAGTACACCTGGCACCCGGACAATAGCAATGCGGTGGCGTGGTCTTGGCGTGGACCGGCTATGGCAGGCGGCGAACAGCCGCATCCGGCAGGCCTTGCACCCCGGAATTGGGTCCGATGCGACGAGGCCTCATTCAGTCGGGACAGTAGGGCAGGGGTTTGCCGCTGGCCCATCGAGCACGCCTTCGAGGCCGCCAAGCAGGAGACGGGGCTGGACGACTACGAGGTGCGCAGCGTGCACGGCTGGTATCGGCACGTGACCCTGGCCCTCTGGGTCCTGGCACTGCTGGCCGTGGTGTGGGCCGCCGACCGGGCGCGCCCTGATCCCCCAAAAAAGAGTCCGGACACGAACAGCCTGGCGGCCTTCAAGTGGGCGCGGCTTGGCCAGGGGCTGAGCCTACCGGAGATCCGGCGTCTGCTGTGGTGCCTGTGGCTGCGGGTGCCGGCCCCGGCCTGGGCGATCCTGGCTTGGTCGGATTGGCGGCGACGCCACCAGTGGGTGGCCCAGGGCTGCCACGCCCGTCGCCAGTACCTCCAACTCCAACAAGTACAACTGTAGTATTAGCAGGCTGCTGAAGAATAGGTTTGGAATGGCCTCGGCAACGACGGAGGGTGCGCGGTAGCGGAGTTTAGGCAGTCTGGAGGGTTCTGGAACCGCCGCCGCGGCCCCATGCGCGGGTTTCGTGGGCCGCGCAGGTCCCTTGACACACCCCTGGTGGGCGCGCAGAATCGTTGTGGGCTCATCCGGACGGCCCGGCCGCGGTCTCCGGTTCGGCCAGGAGCCTGGCCAAGCGGATCCGGTTGTAGGCCGTCGCCACCAGGTAGCCGGTCAGGCCCGTGCGGTCCACGCTCCGGTAGCGGGTACGCCGCAAGCCGCCCACCGTCTTCATCCAGCCGAAGGCCTCCTCCACCCGCTTGCGGATGCGCAGGCTCACCGCGTAGCCGGCATGACGCGTCGTGCGACCGTTGATGGCCGAGTGTTTCTTCTTCTGCGCCACATGCGGGGTCACCCGCCGCGCCCGCATGTCCCCCACACAATCCTGGGTGTCGTAGCCGCGGTCGGCCCCCAGCGTGCAAGGACGGTAGCCCCGTTCCCGGAGCCCGTCCAGGAGTTCCGGCACCGCATCCCGCTCGGCCGTGCCGGTTGCCTGGCTGACGATGAAGTCCATCAGCAGACCGTTGCGGTTCTCCATCAGGGCGTGGCCCGCCAGCCGGGCCTCCTTTCCCGGCCCCTTGCGCAGCAGGCGCGCCTCGGGGTCCGTGGTGCTGGCGTGCGTCTCGTTGCAGCGGCGCTCCCCCTGGAAGTCCACCGAGGGATTGCCCGGATCGTCGTCCACAGGCGGGGACGGTCCCTCCTTGGACCGGAAGCTCTTGAGGCTGGCCGCAGCCTCGATCAGGGTCCCGTCCACGCTGAAGTGCTCGTCCGACAGCAGCCCTTCCTTGTTGGCCACCCACACCACCTCGTCGAACAGGGCCCGACCCGCGTCGTGCGCCAGCAACCGCTGCCGGTTCTTGGTGAAGACGGTGGCATCAAAGCTGCGCTCCATCAGGTCCATGTCCAGGAACCAGCGGTACAGCAGGTTGTACTCGAGCTCCTTGCAGAAGGCGCGTTCGCTGCGCACCGAGTAGAGGGCAATCAGGAGCGAGGCCTTCAACAGCCGCTCCGGCGGCACCGAGACCCAACCCACCCGCGCGTACATGCGGTCGAAGATCGGCGAGAGCCGTGCCAAGGCCACATCGGCCACCTCCTTAATCCGGCGCAGCGGATGGTCCTTGGGCACCCGTTCCTCCAGGTCCACGATGGCCAGCATGCTGCGTTGGGGGTTGGGACGACCGCGCATCAGAAACTCCTCCGTTGCCAAGCAGACCCAATCCTAACCGGCCGCGTGTTAGGCAGTGTTCAAATGTACGGCTTGTGGCCATACGGCGAACGCCACAACGCTGCCATCAACATTCTGGTCCGGGGTTGTCCCTGGACCCGACCGGCCCGCGGGTAGGGGCATCTGCATGGCGAGGGGCGTTCCCGTCTGGGACCCCGATGACCCGTGAACCAGGCAGTGAATGTGCACTTGGCTTGGACACCTTTCTGGTCGTCCGACATGATGTCCGATGAAGCCAAGGACGAACTGGGGTCCTATCGACGAATTGACGGCCCCAAGCCACCGATGCGCCCGTTTGGGCAGCCGTCCCGCGGCGGAACAGCATTGTACGGGTTGTCCGGGGTGACCGGTCAGCTGCCGGAGGGGAGGTCGGCCTCCGGCACTGGAGGTTCCTGCGTTTCGCTCCCGGCCATGCGGTAGCCGAAGCGCGGCTCGTTGAAAATGTAGGTGGGGTTGGACGCGTCGTCACCCAGCTTGCGCCGGAGGGTCTTCAAGGCGGTGCGCAGCCGTCCGGAGCCGCCGGCCGCCGGCAGGCCCCAGACGTGCCACAGTAGCTGGTCATGGGTTACCAAGTGCCCGGCGTGGGCTGCCAGATGAGAGAGGAGGCGGTACTCGATACCGGTCAGCCGGAGGGGTTGGCCCGCCAGGAACACCTGGCGCCGGGCCGGATCGATCGTCAGCTCGCCCCGGACGTACTGTGCCGCCGGGAAGGGGTCCGGTGCCGGAGTCGCCTGCCGGCGGCGCAGGACCACTTGGATGCGGGCGGCCAGCTCGGTGGGGGAAAAGGGTGCGATCAGGTAGTCGTCGCCACCGGCCGCGAGGGCCTGGGCGACCGCGCGGTCACCGCCCTGTCCGGACACGAAGATGACGGGAACGCGGGCCAGTTCAGGCAGATCCCGCACCTGCTCGAAGCCATCGGTGCCGAGCAGATCCAGATCGATCAGTGCCAGGAGGGGTTTGCGTACGGTGGCCAGGCGAACCGCAGCCTCGGGGTCGCCGGTGGTGAGCGGAGTGTAGCCTGTCTGTGCGAGGGCGTCCTGCAGATGCGTGAGGATATGGGGGTTGCGGGTCATGGCCATAATGGGGAGCCCCTGCGGTGTCGATGTGGCGAGGCGGGCCGCGTCCTCCTCCACTACTGGCAGAGAGAAGGTGAACCGCATTCCCGGACCGGCGCGGTCACTCTCCGCCCACATGCGACCGCCGTGGGCTTCCACGATGCCGCGGCAAATGGCCATGTCGAGACTGGCACCATCGTGCTCTTCGTCGCTGTCCAGATACGAGTGTCGGTGAAAGAGGCGCGACAAGGGCTCGAGGGGCATGCCAACGCTGTTGTCGGCTACCCGGATCGCCACATACATTCCCTCGTGGGCGACATCGACCTGGATGGCAGCATCCGTCGGCGGGCGTGCGGCTGTGCTGAACAGGAGGTGGGTCAGGACCTGGACGATGCGCGGCGGGTCTGCCAGCACCCGAGGCAGGTCCATCGGTAGCGTTAGCTGGACAGCGGCCCGGCCACCACCGCCCGCGAAGGCGCGCTGGGCCCGCGCTGCCAGGGTCGCTACATCCGCCGGTTCGAGAGTGACGGACAGCATGCCGGCTTCGATGTGGGCCACATCCAGTAGGTTGCCGATCAGGGTTTGCAGGTGGTCAGTCTGCCCGTCGATGATGTGGTGGAATTGCTGTGCCTCGGCCGGATCCAGGGCAGCCCCGGCATTGAGCAAGGCCGCGGCGGCACCCTTGATTGAGGTCAGCGGTTCTCGCAACTGTCGACTCAACGCGGTCAGGAACCCGGCCCGCAGGCGGATGCGCGTCGCCAGCGGTGTTATGTCCTGTAGGGTGGCCACAAAGGAGACGATCGCCCCTTCGTCCGAATGGATGGGGGTAGCGTTGACTAGAACGACCGCCTGCCGACCATCGGGCACCTGCAGCCGGATCTCCTCGGTCCGCACCGCCTCGGTTACCCGCAGGTCCCCGAAATGGAACTCGTGTCCGTCCTCCCGCCGCACGGTCAGTACCTCTAGGAGCCGTTCCAGGGGCTCGTCGGCCGTCCGCAAGCTATCCATGATCCGCAACGCCTCCCGGTTGTAGGAAACCAGGGCACCGGCCCGCGCATCGAAGACCACTGTCCCCACTGGGGAGGTGTCGACTAAGGCATCTAGCTCGGCTCGGACCCGTTGTTCCTCCCGGTGGCGGTGGGCACTGGAGATGACCAGAGCCGCCTGGGAGGCGAAGATGACCAGTGTCTCTTCGTCCTCCTGCGTGAACGGTGCTCCCTCCGCCTTCCCTGCCACGAACACATGGCCTACCGGCCGGTTCCGGTGCTGCACGGGCACCGCCATAAAGGGGATGTCCGAATCCACCGGTAGTGGCGCGCTCAGCTTCGGCAGTCCCATGGTCCGGAGGTAGGTAGGCAGATCGGGTACCCGCAGTGGTGTTTCCTGCCGATCAAGGTACTCGAATAGGCGCAGCGCGTCCGGCATGGCCCACATTTGCCGCGCCTCTGCTGCCGTAAATCCGGAGGACTGAAAGTCCTGTACTGCCCCTTGGTCATCCAGCAGCGTGATCACCCCGTAGCGGGCCTCGGTCAGCAACCGGGCCGACAGCAGAACTCCCTGCAGCACCGAGTCAAAGTCCAGGCTCTCGTTGACTCGCCGGCTGGCTTCGCTCAGCCGGGACAGACGTTCTCTGAGCCGCGCGCTCTCCGCCGCCGCGTCGTCGGCTGGCTTCACAGATCTATCCTCACTTCCTTCTTGGCGTTGGACACTGCATTGTTTCCACGTACGCATGGCCGTGCGTGAGGAGCGTATTGTAGCAGGAACGAACACCATGGGTGTCGGGGAAGAAGTACCCAATAAAGTTCACACTGATAATCACATCAATCAATCACAAGAGGCACACATTTTCGCTGGAAAATTTGACTGCACACATGGTTCTACCAACTATTCGGGATAAGCCGACCTATTTCAAGACCCATACCTCTGAGAAATTACCTGGATGCAGGCCGTGCGCCCGGGTTCGAGTTGGAAAAAACGCCATGGAAAACCCACTGGCAACCACATATCGAAATGATCGCAAAAGACAAACAGCTCCGATGAGTATGGTTACACAATGCATATTGATTGTACCGCGCAAAGTCCCGTCAAGTCGAGAAACCGCGTCTGGTCGAGTATCTGACGAATTCCTAAGAAGTCTCGACTTCAGCATGTCCACTAAGGGATTGTCCCCATGTTTAACCTGGAAGCCTGCCCTGTTGCCGTGGTTGGCTTCGGCCTTGTTGTACCTGGCTTGGTCCGCGGGTCGGGTCTGGGCTCGCCACTGCCCGCCTTTGCCTGAAAACAGATTGCGTCTATCCAATGACGGGAGTCGGGAGTGCGCGTGTCGATCCGACGATCTCCTCCTGTTCCATCGCAAGGTCGTGGCACCCATGTCTCTGTGTTCGGTCTCCGCCGTACCGGACGCATGGTGTCGTCGGCTTCTGGAAGGCCTGCTTGTGCAGCCCCGAGGCTATGTCCGGCTACTGCAGTGGGGGGCTGCTTCGGGTGAACCGGGGATCGGACCAACATCAACGAAACAGAAATCGTGCCGAAGCGGTTTGGATTGCACCATGGAACGAAAGGCGAACCCACAATGGGTATATTTGAGAAGGGCGATGCCGCAGGGTTAAGGCTGGCTCTCCTTCTTTCCAAAGCCCGTCGCGGCGAATTCGAAGAGTGTTCTGCCCCGCATCAAAAGTTTGACCTTGTCCGTGTCGTCCTGAACCTAAGCAATCAAGATGTGGATCTCCAGCCAATTACTGCAGCTTCTCGCATTCGCCAAATACTGGATTGACAACTGCTTGGCCAACTTGCCAATCCCAAGAGGCCTGCGGTAGGGGGAAGCATTCTTCCTGCATTGAGTTCGGGATTTCCACTGTTGCTTCATTGTTCAGTGGCAGGGATGCGTGTCCGCAACCACTGAAGCGTGGGCGGCGCCACAGCGTCCTCGTCTTTGCCTGGCGTCGGGGATGCAGATAGAGGCTGTTCTTCAGGCAGTGGAGTGTGCCTTCGGCCGCTGTACAGGCAGTGACGCGGTCCAATCAGGCCAACGCGGAGGCCGCCCAGATCACAAGCCGCAGTTCGCTGTTGTCAATGAGTGTATAGACCGGGGTACGTCCCGACAGTTGTTCGCTGGCCTCAATGATGACGGGCACGCCATCCCCTCGCCGGTCCATCAGATGGGTGCGTCCGACGTCACCGGCGGGTTGAGCCGGACAGCGGGCCAGCAACGAGACGATCATTTCGTTGCGCGAGTACTGCCTCAGATCCATATTGTCGGTCGTCAGAGTGTTGGCCAGACCTCCCGGCACATACAACTCCAGGCGGTCGCCGAACATGTGGAACCGAATGCGACTGCCTCGGATCGAGTAGTCCCGATGGGCCACGGCGTTGACCATGGCTTCGAATAAGGCGCGGACACTGAACTGGGGCACTTCGGCGCGCACCATGGTCTTGGTGGCGGATACCAGCATGTTCCGTTTGAGGAAGTGCAGTGTCTCAAACACCTGCGCGTCAAGGGGGCCGGTGTGATGTCTCGGGCGTCCGTCTGGTATTGGGTGTCGGTTCGGTTCCCGGCATAGCTGACCGCCTGGATTTGAGCATGCGGGAGCCACTCCGAGGGATCCCGGGTGCACATCAGGACACCGGCCACGGTGAGCCGCAGGCGTCCGGATTCGTCCTTGGCGGCAACGCCCAGCTTGCTCAAGGCCACCTCCGACAATTCGGTACCGCTCCGAAAGTACCGGCCGGTAAGCATGGGGTCAATGTGGTCCATCGAGGTTTTCGGTACCGGCGTCTCGTCGAAGCGAATGGAACGCGTTTGACTTCGTTCCTGAAACAACCGGGCTAGAGTCTCCGTCCGCAACTGTCGTTTTGAGCTGCCCTGCCGTCGGAAGTATCCTCCGGGGCTTCTGTGGACAAAGAGGCTCCGTTCAATCTCGACGACCACCAACAGGGCGGCCCCTCCATCGTCTTCGTGAAGTTCCACCTTGTGGGTCTCCATGTCCAGTGGCGGTTCGATCGAGTCCTCGCATATCCCGACGATCCACTCCTCGACGATGTCGAACTTTCCCGCCGGGATGCCAAGCAGGGATCGGGTCTTGTCGTCCACTCTCAAAACGACAGTGCCTCCGGAAGTGTTCGCCATGGCGGCCATTTCGTCGGCGAGGTCGGACTGCTTGGGTACGGCAATCCTGGTGCCGGAGAACTGCACCCGTTTGAGTTCAAGGCGAGAGTCTTCGCCATGTCCGATGCGAAGGGCTAGTGCATCTGTGTCCACGGGTTGTGTCTCGCGTCTTGCATTGGCTCGATTTTCGACTGAGTTGTGGCCCTGGGTCGAGACCCTGCGCCGACATTGGGCGGAGAGGTTGGGAGCCACCCGCGCCTCTCTACCTGCTGGATACCAAGCCGTTGCCCGTGGTTGGCTACACGCGTCGCAAGGACCGCAGCGATTTTGCGGCCACAGCCGCCTACGGGGTCTGCGCCAGTCGCAACCTGAAGTACTTCGGCTACAAGCTGG
>JAPPAJ010000289.1 GCA_026705565.1 Caldilineaceae bacterium
CCCCCTGGTACCGCAGGTTACGATTCCGATCGAATACACGATGGCACTGCGCCAACGTTGACGTGTGCCTGCGGGGACGGGTGCACAAGAAACTCCAAGGAGGGATCTGTGAGTGCATTGAGACTGGGGTATGCGGGTTGTGGCTTCATGGCCCAAAACGTGCATCTGCCGAACCTGACGGCGTTGCCGGAGTGCGAGGTGGCGGCCCTGGCCGAGGTGCGTCCGGATCTCGGACGCAAGGTGCAGGCCAAGTTCGGCATCCCATCCTTCCATGAAGATCACATGGGTTTGGCCCGGGACGACAGCCTGGATGTGCTGGCGGTGTCGTCCGGATTCACAACCCAGGGCGAGATCGCGATCGACTTTCTGCGCACCGGTCGGCCGGTCTTTATGGAGAAGCCGATGGCCCTGTCCCTGCGCCAGGCGGACCGCATTCTGGAGGCGGCCCAGACTCCGGGCGCGCGGCTCATGGTGGGCTACATGAAGCGGCATGATGCCGGCAACCAGCTGGCGCTGGAGCGGCTGCGGGAATTTCGGAGGTCGGGCGAGCTGGGCGACGTGATGTACGTGCGGGCCCACGGGTTCTGCGGAGACTGGATCTGCGGCATGGATGTCGGCCGCATGGAGACCAGCAACCTGCCATTGCCGGCCGAGGCGCGTGAGGGGCCCGACTGGCTGCCTGCGGACCACAGGCCCCACTATGTGAATTTTCTGCAACAGTACTGTCACAACCTGAACTTCATGCGCTACCTGCTGGATGCCGGCGACGACGCGGAAGTGGTCGCGGTGGACTTGGACTCAACCAGTCACCAGGGAGTGTCCGTTTTCCGGATTGGCGGGGTGCGCTGCCTGCTGGAAACCGGCAGGCTGGACCATCATCGATGGGACGACCATACACAGGTGTATTTTCGCCAAGGGTGGGTTCATACTTGGGCTCCTCCCCTGCTGAATGAAAACCTGCCGGCGGAAGTCGAGATCTACAGGGGTGGCCCACGCCACAGCTACGAACGGCCGCTGCCCCGGGATCGCTGGTCCTGGGCCTATCGCCGCGAAATGGAAGCCTTTCTGGACTGCGTCCGGACCGGGGAGCCATTCTTGGCGAGCGGTGAGGATGCCCGCACCGACATCCGGTTGGTGGAGGAAATTTACCGCGTGCATCTGGGGGGAACCCAACCCAAAGGCAAGCGCATCAATTGACGTTGACGCGCGCCGAACCTATACTGACGCCTGCACTCTGTGCGGTACCGGGCCCCCGTGGTGGAATTGGTATACACAGCAGGTTGAGGGCCTGTGCCCTTATGGGCATGTCTGTTCGAGTCAGACCGGGGGCATCCGCCGCACAGTTGCCCTTCCCGAAATCCGATCAAGCCAGTTGCCAGCCCGAGCAGGAGGCCGTTTGTGGGCGATTCCATTCTCTCCAGCACCGACGCGCGCGCCACGCGCGACCAACTGCTCAGGGACGGCTACTGCATTATCCCCGGCGTGCTGCACGGGAATGCCCTGGCCCGCGCCCAGGACTTCATCAACGATTTCCTGGACACGCATCCCATTCCCCACCGCTTTCGCTTTCAGGGCAGCGACTTCCCCATCATCAACGAGAAAGTGGTCAACGCCTACCTGAGCGGGGAGCGTCCGCTTCTGGAGGACCGCAGGCCCTTCTACACACGCATGACGGACGAGCTCCTGGACAACCCGGTGCAGAGGCAGGTGTGCGACGCGTTGGGCTTGGAAAACATGACGCATGGCAACACCGCCCTGATCCTGAGCAAGCCGGCCCACGGGCCCGCCCTCTACTGGCACCAGGATGGCATGGTCTGGAACCACCCCAAGTCCGGTCTGCCGTGGCCGACCAAGATTTTCCTGTCGTACTACATGGTCGACACCACGCCCCACAACGGCTGCCTGCGGGTCATTCCGGGCACCCACCTGCACCGCATCGACCTGCACGACGAGTTGCCGGATGCCCATGAAGAGGAGTTGCAGGACGAATCCACGGACGAGGGGCATGCAGCCTTCCGGAATCACCCGGACGCCATCGACTTGGCAGTCAAGGCGGGGGATTTGGTGATAGCCGACAGCCGGGTCCTGCATGCGGCCCATCCCAACCGTTCCGATGCCAGGCGTTCCCTGCTGTTGCAGTGGTGGGACGTGTTTCCCTATCCCTCCATGCCGACCTGGTGGGAAGGGGAACGGCCGCCGGAACTCGATATGGAGGTCGAGGACGCGCTGCCGCCCCAGCGCACCCCCAGCGAGTTCCTGAAGGACTGACCGTTCGGGGGTCCCGGATCCGCATTGCGGCCGAACCGCCACTGGGCAGGGGCCATGACCACGCGTGCAGCCGACGCGCGACGATTCCGTTCGTGACGGCTGTCGGCCGCATATCCCGCCATCAGACCTCGGGGTGGCACGCGCCGGCCCCAACAACCGTTGACCGGAACGCCGCGCATTCCGGAAGGAGCCGATTTGCGTGCGTACGCGGATCCGGGTTGCGCCAGCCCGATCGGCAGTTGACAGTGCCTTGGCGCCTTGGTGCGGGGACGAGGTACAGGCGTTGACGGATTGGGCAGGCCGGGCCGCGCCTCAAGGTTGGCCCTGGACAACATGCAACCGGACAAGCTGGCGCTGCGTAGCTAATCCATGACTTGCTCACCAACCCGAATGGACAATGTTCCCGATATGGCCAAACATCTTCTCAGGCCGATCACTGTCACGCTGGGTGTTGTCCTGGCGTCCATCACCGCCCTGCTGGCACTCGTGGCTGCAGGCGCAACGGAAACAACCGTGCTCTACAGGATGATGTTGATGCTGTTGCAGCCGGTGGCCATTGGGGTTTTCGTCGCAGCGGCACAATCCCGTTGGCCTTTGCCGCGACGGGCCCAACGCGCCGCGGTTACCGGACTTGGGATCTACCTGTTGGTGACCGCAGGCTTTGCGGTGGCTGTCGCTACAGGCTGGACAAGTGGCTTCTTTTTGAGCGAACTGGCTGCGTCAGGAAGAGCAATCGAGTTTGACTTGTCCCTGACCCTGTCGGAACGGGATGTCATGGTTCCCCTCACACTGTGCCTAGCCGCCACGGCCGCGTTTACAGTTCTTCTGGCCAAGCAATCCCGCGGGGGTCAACACCCAATGCAGGAACTGTGAACAACAGCATGTTGGTCTTGCGGACTGCCCCACGCGGCACCATGCTCTCCCGGTCCGCGGAAAGTCAGGGACGGCTGCGCGGCGGTTCAAACGCCGAACAGCCGATGGGAACCTTGGGGACCCTCGGCATGCGTGCCGACCGACTTGCGCGCGGGACAGGCCAAACCGGCCCAACAGGGGCCCGGTTTGGCAAGTTGACGGATTGGACGGTTAGGTGTCGGCAGCCTGCCGATCCCGTTCCCGCTGCTCCGCTTCGCGTTCGCCTTCCGCGCGTCGGGTTGCGGTGCAGCCCCCGCAGGAGCCGCACGACGGGTCCTGCTTGGGCGGCAACAGTTCGTCGACCGCGAACTCGGCGTTGATGTCGTTCTCCAGCGTTACGGTCACCGACTTCTTGAGCGGAAAGATGTAGCGGACCTTGCCTGCACCCTGGGGGGTCACCACCCGGGCCCCCACCTTGGGCAGTGATCGGGTGAGGGAGCGGTACATCTCGTCCTCATAGGACAGGCAGCAGAGCAGCCGCCCGCACACCCCGGTGATTTCGTCCCGGTTCTCCGTCAACTGCTGGGTGCGCGCCATCTCCGGACGGATGTGGCGGAACTCCCGCAGCCAGGTGGTGCAGCACAGCTGCCGCCCACACTTGCCAACGCCGTCCAGCAACTTGGCGGCTTCCCGGTCCCGCACTTCGCGCATTTCGATCCGCGCCTTGAGACGGCGGGCCATGTCCCGTTGCAGATTGCGCATTTCGCGCTGGCGACGGCGCTTGCCGGAAGCCCGGTAGGAAACCGTGAGCTGGCCGCCGTCGAGGTTGTAGCTGCATTCCAGCACACGCATGCGCAGGCCCCGCTCGCGTACTTCCGACTGCCACAGATCGAGCGCCTCGGATTCCAGGTCCTTCAGCCGTTCCCGTTCCAGCAGGTCCCAGACGGTGGCGCGCCGCAACACCGACTTGGTTGGCTCGCGGTCCGGCCGGACGCCGTGGGGCGGCTGCACGACCTGTACCAGGGCCGGTCCGTCCTTGCCCTCGACGATCAGGTATTCGTCGCGTTCCAGGTCCGCGAAGTTGTGCGCGTTGAAGTCGTAGGTGCGGCCGACCGGCCGGAACTGTACGGTGACTACGGTTGTCATGGATTGTAATCCTGCCTCCGCACGGGACCGGGTCTCCCGGTCCGCCGCGGCCGGCGATGGGATGGGCCCGCCTTCAGGCGGCCATCGGCATGTGAATCATGAGGCTGGTCATGACCAGGCGGCCATTGACATTGGCGCGCATCTGTTGGATGGCGCGTTCAAGCCGTTGCAGAAAGGCCGTGACATCGGTGGCGCGTACCCGCGCCGCGAGGGATTCCAGCTCGTCCTCACAGTCTACATTAACGCAGCCATCCGCCAGATCATGCTGGATCAGCCAAACATCCCGCCACCACCAAAGCCAGAAGTCCACCTGTTCCTGCAGCTGGGCGGGGGAGCTGCGCACGGCCAGGGCGTCGGCCCGGGCCAGTCTTTCCGGGATGGAACTTGCGGCCAGGTCCGTTGCCAGGGCCCGATTGCGATCCCGGCGTTGCCACATCCGGGCATCCTCCAACTGCAGGACGGCCCAGCCCATGCGGCCCTGTGCGAGGCGCGACAACAGGTCGGCCCGTTCCGGTTCGGCTCCCCATCGGGTTTGCAGGGCGGTGCGCAGGGTGTCGCGGCTGGAGGGCCTCAGCTTCAGGGTCTGGCAGCGGGACACGAGCGTCGGCAGAATGGCGCTGGTGTTCGTTGCCGTGGCCAGCAGCAGCGCGGCTGCGGGCGGTTCCTCGAAGGTCTTGAGCAGATGGTTGGCAAATGCCGGTGTCGCCCGTTGCAGTTCCCGAATCAGGACGACCCGAAATCGACTCTGGAACGGCTTCATCACGGTGAAGTGCAGGACGGCATCCGCCTGTTCCGCACGCAGCACGCCGCCGTCCCGGTCCGGTTCGCCGTCGGTTGTGGTCGGGTCGACCAGCAGGAAGTCGGGATGGTTGCCGCCGGCGAAGCTTGTGCAGTCGGCACACACACCACAGGCCGTGCCGGTCGGTTCGCGGCACAGCAAGGCGCCGGCCAACTGGCCGGCAAGGGTGCTCCTGCCGATATGCCGGGCTCCCGTCAGCAGATAGGCATGGCGCAAACGGGACCATGCGGGCCCGGGATCGGGGGTGGCCACATCGATCAGATGGGCGACAGCCCAGTCGTGGCCGACCAAGGGGCGGCCCACGGACAATTCGGTGTCCATGGTTGCAGTGTATACGTGCGGAGCCCCAATCCAACGCCAGTCCGATGGGTTTAAGGGATCCGGTCGTTCAGAAGCAACAAGGCCCTCCGGCATGCCGGAGGGCCTTGACAATCGATGTTCCGGCGGACGCCGGGATTGGCTACTTGACCTCGGCCTTGGCGCCTTCCGCCTCGAACTTGGCGGCGGCTTCCTCGGCTTCGTCCTTGGAAACACCCTCCAGCACGGCAACCGGGGCGCTTTCCACAAGGGCCTTGGCTTCCTTGAGGCCCAGATCGGTCATGCCGCGCACGGCCTTGATGACCTGGATTTTCTTGCCGCCGATGTCGGTCAGCATCACGTCGAACTCGGTCTGCTCCTCTTCCACCGCCTCTTCGCCGGCGGAAGCCGCGCCGGGGGCGGCCGCCATCGCGATCGGAGCCGCGGCGCTGACGCCCCAGGCCTCCTCGAGCATTTTGACCAGTTCGGCCGCTTCCAGCAGCGTCAAGCCGTCAAGGTCCTGCTTGATCTTTTCAATGTCAGCCATGGTGTCCTCTTTGAAATGGTTGATTGGGTTGAGTTGGGATTGAACGTCTGCAGGGAGCCGGCGGGTTTAAGGCGCCTCGCTGTGCGCCCGCAGGACCTGGGCCAGGTCCCGCGGCGGCGCGGAGATGACGCGGTAGAGCGCATTGGGCACCGCATCCACCATTCCGACCAGCTCGCGGGCGGGGGCGGAGATGGTGGCCAGGAGTTGGGCCTGTACTTCGGCCAGGGAGGGCAGTTCCGACAACTGCTCGGCGTCGGGGGCTTCCAGCCACTGTCCCGACATCCAGGCACCGGAGATGTGGAACGGATGATTGTTCCTCAACTCCCGGGCAATGTGGGACTTCAGCTCCGTCACCGTGTGGCCAATGTCCTCTCCGCTGAAGACCACGGCCCTGGAACCGGTGAAGTCCGGCACCTCGACATCGGGATGGCAGGTGCTGAGGGCAATGCGCAGCAGGCGGTTCTTGACCACCATGAAGGTAGCCCCGGCCTCCTGCATGCGGTACCGAATGTCCTGCATCTCGGGGACACTGGTTCCCTGATAGCCTGTGAAGACCAAGGCGGCGGAATCGGTCACCAGATCGGTGTACTGGGCAACCAGTTCTTCCTTGCGTGCGCGGCTGAGAGCCATGGTGGTCGTTGTCCTCGTGTGGCGCAGGGCCAACAAAAAAAACCCGCTGTCCTTGACGAAGCGGGGCTGGCGCACGGCAGACCGCGGATCCTCAGCGGATCCCGGGCCTTCGTTCCGCACCGGGCCTTGACAGGCAGCCTCTTGGGCTTTACGGCATGCACCGCCTGTGGTCTTCGGTCGGGCGTATGGGTGTTTCGATTGCGGGAATATAGCCCACAGCACGGGCGGCCGCCAAATTTCCGGCCGCCCGCGACCTTGGGCCACGGGGCCTGGTTGATAGGATTGCCCATGTCCGCTTCACCGTCCAACCAAAGCGAATCGGCAAGCCGACCGTCTCTGCCATGGGGTCCGGCAGGGGCCGTGCCGGTCCGGCGGCCCTGGCCAACTGGCCGGACAAACGCAAGGCGGTCTTGTTCCCCCATTTCCACCGCGAGGGACGCCGGCTGCCGTAGGAGGAATTGTTCATGACCGACAGGATCCGGTTTGGCCTGATCGGGGCCGGATGGCGCTCCGACTTCTTTTTGCGCATAGCCCGGTTGATGCCGGACCGCTTCGAGGTGGCCTGCGTACAGGTTCGGAACCCCGCCAAGGGCAAGGCCTACGCCTCACGCTGGCGCATACCGGTGGTGGAGACGCTGCCGGAGTTGCTGGCGGTGGAGGATCTGGAGTTTGTCGTGGTATCGGTGAGCCAGCCGGCCGCGGCAGGGGTAATCACCGACGTGGCGGCCACAGGCATGCCGGTGCTGACGGAGACGCCGCCCGGGCGCACACTTGCGGAGTTGGAAGCCTTGACAGCCCTTTCCCGACAGGGCGCCCATATCCAGGTTGCGGAGCAGTACCAGTACCAACCCATGCACGCCGCGCGCATCTCGGTGGTTGCCAGCGGCCTGATCGGGGATGTCACGCAGGCGCAGGTGTCCGCGGCCCACGGCTACCATGGAGTCAGCCTGATGCGCCTAATGCTGGGAGCCGGTTTTGCCGACGCGGAGATTCACGCCGTCACCGTGGAATCGCAGCTCCTGGCTGGGCGCGGGCGGGTGGACCCGCCTCCTCCGGACAAGTTGGTGGCCTCCCGGCAGACTTTGGCCCTCTTTCGTTTTGGCACGGGCCAGACAGGCCTCTTCGACTTCACCGGAGACCAGTACTTCTCCTGGGTCAGGGCACCGCGCGTCCTGATCAGGGGCACCCGGGGTGAAATCCTGCAGGACACCGTTTCCTGGTTGGCGGATTCCCGGACACCGCTCACACTGCCGTTGCGGCGCGTGGATGCGGGCCACGGCGGCAACCTGGAGGGCTTCCACCACAAGGGCATTCAGTTGGGGGACGAGTGGGTGTACCACAACCCGACTCTTCCCGGCCGTCTGGCCGACGACGAAGTTGCGGTGGCGGACTGCCTGCTGCGCATGTCGGACAATGTGCGCAACGGCGAGCGGTTCTATGACCTTGCCCAGGGCGCGCAGGACCAGTATTTGAGCCTGTTGATGGACGAGTCGGTCCGGACGGGAAGGCCGGTGCGTTCCCGGCCGCAGACCTGGGCAACCCCAGGTGCAGGTTAGGTCTTCAACCCCGATTCCGCCAGCCCTGCGACGTAGGGCTTGTCCAAGGCGAAGACAGGAATGGCCAAGGAGGCCTGACGGCACCAGCAACGGGGCAATGATGGCGTAGTCGATATAGGACTCTGTCCAGCCGGACAACCCGCCCTGCCCCACCGTCCATCGGGGACCTGCTTGCGTCTCGGGATTCCCGGACCATCTCCAGTCACTCCTCTACGGCCCCTGCAGTTCGGGGAAGTAGGTGGTGTAGAAACCTCGATCCCGGGTCAGAAAGATGTCGGCCCTGGCCATGGCATGGGCGCCGATCAGGAAGTCGGACATGATCCTTGTTCTTGGCCCGCCCGCTTGCCGGTATCGCGACCAGCGCAGCCCCGCTTCGTACGCGATAGCCGTATCAAGCGGAGAGAACGTCGCATTGATCTGTTGCAGTGCTCCATTCAATGCCGAGCGGTCTCCAAAGGCCGGAACCAACTCCGCATAGACCACATCACAGACCAGAATGGCCCCTCTGTCGTAGGCGCGGATGAGCCACCCCTGCGATTGTGCGTGGTGCGGTGCATCGGCTACGAAAACATCCAGCAGGACGCTCGTATCGACTGAAGCAATCATCTCCCCCGGATCTCTTCAATGTACCGGTCAACATCAACACCGCGGTCAAGAATCCCGCTAATCCTCTCGACCGGATGCTGCGCCGCTGTCCGTTTCTGGATGAGTAGACCGTGTTTGGTCGGTGTGATCTCGACCTCGACATCCTTGTTCATGCCGAAGCGGTCTCTGAGCTCCTTGGGGATGGTGATTTGCCCTCGTTCGGAAATTTTCATATCTATCCCATATGAATTTCTGTTTTTATTAATCATATCATATTCCGAACACACAGGGCACTGTTTCTGCTGCGTTGATATGGAGTCGGGACCGGGTAACGGACAAGGGGTTTCCATGCTTGGTCTTATCTCACAAGAACCCAAAGACCCCTCGCCTCGGGCTGCATGCCAATCCCCACCGATCCCGGGCTACCCGATACCTGTCCCCGTTGCGGAAGTCGCGCCTGATGGTCTTGGGCTCCGGGTTGCGGGGTGGGTGCCTCCATCCTGTGACGGGACGTGCCGCGGGTGGCCGAGTACCTGCCGCATCACAGGTTTTTCCAGGTTGTGGCATGAGTACAACTTGGCCTCGGAGAGCGACTACTGCAAGGTCAAGGGGCAAAGGCGCAACCAACTCCGGGCGGTCGAGCAGAAGCACAGGGCCAAGGGCCATACCCGCAAGGCCGGCGCCCTTGCCTGCGAGGACCTGTTCGCCTCCATGAAGTCCGCCCAGTACCGCCACAGGGACACCCACCGCCGGCTCAGCGGCTGGGGCAAGGGCGTGATGGCGGACACCCTAACCTCGATATTTCGGCGCAGAGGTCTGCGCTGGCCTTGGTCAATCCGGCCTGCACATCGCAAATCGACTCCCGCACGGATCTGTTGCAGAGCCATCGTCGCTGGAATCGGTTTTACTGTCTCGACCGGGTTGTGCTGGACGCGGACATCAATGCCGCCGCAACATTCCGGCGAGGCCGTACGACGAGGAGGCTGCGTTGTACATGCCCCACGGGGAGGTGCATGTCCTGCTCGCGGAACGAACCAGGACAGCGGTGGGGACTGCCCGCCCCGGACTCGAG
>JAPPAJ010000041.1 GCA_026705565.1 Caldilineaceae bacterium
CAACCGAAGAACAGGGTGGCCCACAGTGGATCCGGCATCAAGCCGGGTTCCAGTTCGCGCACCCCGTCGTCGGTCCAGAACGAGCCCTCGCGCATCTTGCGGATGGCCCAGAAGGCGCCGGTGCTGAAACACTCGATTTCCAGCTTCACCCCATACTCGATTGCAAGTCGCGCGTACTCTCGAAGCTCGCTGATCGGATGAACCGCATAGATGGTGGTGGGCGGATAGTCGGGGTTGGGCTGAAAGTACTCGTCGTGGGAGTTGAAATTGATCGAACTCATGTCGGGTCGGATTTCGGTCCACAGCCGCAGCTTTTCCTCCAAGCGCATGCTCGCCAGGCCCAACTGGATGATCGGGTCTCCGTGCTCCCGGATCCGGCCCACGATGTCGTGCCACCCTTCAAAAACCGCTATTTGCAGTTTGCGGCCGTCCGGCTGGATCACGGGATCCGAACGATACTGTCCATGCGTGTGCATGATTGCCGCACCCGCGTCCATGGCCCGGATGTACTCTTCGGCTACTCCCTTGGTGTCGTCACAGTGCGTATTGTTCGGGTTCTCCGGGTAGGAAAACATTCCGTCGGTGGTAACGGTGATAATCAGCTTGTCCATCGGGTGGTCCCCTCCGCAACCGGTAGCGCGCACACGGCCCTATTATCCACCAGGCGCGGATCCCCGTTCCGAAACCGGAGGGCCGGAGCACCGTTTCAATTTCGTTGATTTGGGTCCGAACCCGACATCGGCATCCCCAGGACACTGTCCTGGGCATCGGGCCTTGTGGACAGGAGCGGCGAAGGGGTGGCGCAGCCCGTGGTGGATGACAGCCAATACGACGAAGCCCAAGTCACGAGGCGCGGCTTTTCGTAGCGCGTGGCCATGCGGCCGCCCGGCGATGCGATCTGCCCGAGAGCGCGGCGGGAGTCGACTTCCACTGGAAGAAAGAAAGCGCCTTTAAACCACCGTGCGGTCCTCCGGCTTGGGCTCCCGCGGTCGGGTCAGCTGTCGCAGAACACGACCTCCGCCTGCGACTCCCGAGGATGGTAGGGCTGCCAGACGGCGGGCAGACATTCGGTAAAGGCATTCCGGCTGAGGTCGAGAATGTGCAGATTGTCCATGTCGAGCCAGGACTCCGGCACGGTCCCGGACAGGCCGTTGCCGTCGAGACGGATTGCCTCCAATCGCTGCAGACGGCTCCATTGGGGAGGCAATCCACCGACCAGAACATTGTTGCTGAGCCGGAGCGATTCGAGACGGCCGAGGGCGTGCCACGAGGTCGGCAGGAGACCGTGGAACCGGTTGCGGCTCAGGGACAGGACGCGGAGTTGGCCGAGGTCCTTCCAGTTCACAGGCAGGAAGCCGATCAGATCGTTGTCTCCCAGCCAAAGGACCTCGAGCTGTTCCAACCGGCTCCATGTGCGCGGCAACGATCCGGCCAACTGATTGCTGCCCAAGTCAAGGTAGCGCAGATTCGGCATGGTTCCCCACTCCGACGGCAGGAAGCCCTGGAGCCGGTTGCGGCTCAAGGACAGGACGCGGAGTTGGCCAAGATCCTTCCAGTTCACAGGCAGGAAACCGATCAGATCGTTGCCTTCCAGCCAAAGGACCTCAAGTTGTTCCAACCGGCTCCATGTGTGCGGCAGCGGTCCGGACAACCGGTTGTGGCCCAAGTCAAGGTAGCGCAGGTTCGACATGGTTCCCCACTCCGGCGGCAACGATCCGGACAGTTGGTTCCTGAGGATCAGGATTTCCAGGTTGGGCATGCGATTCCAACCAGTCGGCAGGGGACCCTCGATGCCCGTACCGCGGATGTCCAGAACTTTCAGACGCGGCATGGCGTGCCAAGACTCCGGCAAGGGCCCTCCCAGCGACGTGCTGGTGATCAACAGTCGTTGCAGGTTCGGCATACCACTCCACTCCGGAGGCAGAACCCCGGCCACCCCGGTCTGGATCAGGTTCAAGCCCTCCAGGCTGAACAGAGCCGCCCATGCCGACGGCAACTGGCCATGGTACTTGGTGCCCCGCAGGTTCAGTGACTTGAGGTTGTGCAACCGGGACCACGCAGGCGGAAAGGGGGCATCAATGGGATTGTTGCTCAGATCAAGGACCTGAAGATTCGCGAGCCGATCGAGATCGCCGGGCAATGCGGTGAGTTGGTTGGCCGAGTTCGCTCCCTCCCACCCGAAATGCGCCTCGCGCAACTCCGACAGGTCGCCGAAGGAGGACGGCAGGCGCCCCCTCAGTCCGACGCCACTGAAGTTGAGATACGTAACCCGGCCGTCCGCATTCGTGCCCACACCCCGCCAGTCTTCCAGCGGCACATCGGAACGGCCCCAATCCAGCAGAACGTTGTCGAGATCCGCGGTGTCGAGCATATCCTCCAGCACACGGCGGTCCTGTGAAATCCGGGTCTCCCACGCAATCTCGAATGCGTAGCCGAGGTAACCTACGCCGTCCAGGGCCGGAGCGTCAACATAGGTGACATCCCCGGCCGGCGAAATCCGTACCCGAAACACATGCTCCGTCCGCCCCTCGGTGTCCGACCCGTCCGCGTGGACCGCTGTGCCGACCACCGCCCGGGTAACGGTCACCGCCGGTCGGAAGCCTTCGGGCACCGTGAAGAGCGGCGCCGGATGTACGCGGGCGTAGTGCTGGACGGGGGAACGGCTCGAAGACAGCCGCGCCGAAACATAAACGCCCCCCTTGGCCAACTGGTACATCCCCTGGTGATGTTCGGCCAGGTTGTCGAACTCTCCCTCCGCGGCCTCCGTGGCCGTGAACCACTCCATGGTGATTTGTTCCACTCCTGCTCCGTACGGCATTTGCAGGGAAGGACTTGAGTATGCGAGTGCCCTGCTGCTGTATCCGAACCGACCGTCGGGATGTACCTCCATGGTGTATCCAATGTTGGACAGCCAGGGTTTGCCGCCGTCCGGGTCCGCCAGATAGCCCTTGACCCGCCTGTGGACCCGAGACATGGGACGGTAGCCTTCGGGCACCACAAATCCGTCTTCGGGTGAGAATGGTTGGAGCGTGGCCACAACCTGCGACCCGGTGCGGTTGAGAACAAAGGCCGACGCCTCACCGTTGGGCCTGACAAAGACTCCGGAATGGGCATGTGTGCCGGATCCGTCCACTTGTGCAGCCACGGAATGTGCCCGTCCCAATGCCAACACCGTGCAGATGCAGACGGCAGCCAGGACGCGTGCAGCGGTTGTCGTCTTCATGGATTGATGGACCATCCGTTCAGTTCACTGTGGCAGGGATGCAAACAGGATGGTTATGCACATTTCTCGGGACCATTGTTCGCCATGGGGTCCTGGCTCGCATGCCCCTTGGCCCGGAACCCGGTTGCGAATCGGGCACGGACGGCACGGTGCTCCGGTTCCCGAATTTCAATGCCACGACGCACCGGCAGCCCCCTCCACTGGTCAAGCCGGCTTGATGGCCTCGTAGACTTGGTCCATGCGGCGAATTAGGTAGTCCACGTCATTGCCGACCTGGATCCACCGCACACCCCTCCGCGCGTAGTCCAGAGCCAACTCCGGATCGTCGCCCATGCCCGAGCCCACCCATTTGCCAGCCCGGCGCGCGACATCGATTACGCGTTGAATGGCCGCCTCCACGTCCGGGTGCCGGACATCGTCAACATGACCAAGGTCGGCAGCCAGGTCCCATGGTCCCAAAGCAATGCCGTCAAGATGGTCGATGGCGGCAATGGCCTCGATCTCGGCCAAGGCCGTGCGCCTTTCAATCTGGATCGAGGCAAACACCAAGTCGTTGGCCCGTTGGGCAAGTGCGGCGTTGGCATGCCGTCCGTAGGCGGAGGGCACCCTGGGCCCGAAGCCGCGCCGACCCCGCGGAGGGTACTTGGCAGCATCCGCGACGGCCTGTGCCTCAGCCGCGTTCCGCACCTGCGGCACGATGATCCCCTCTGCTCCCGCGTCGAGTACTCGTTTGATCCAGGCAGTGTCGGCTATCGGCACGCGTACAAGCGAAGCCGCTTCGTGCAGGCGGGCGGTGCGGATGTGTCCCGCCAGCGTCTCGATCGACATGGGGCTGTGTTCCAGATCGATCCAGAAGAAATCCACCGACGGACCAAGCGCGTCGGTGACCGCGGGGTCGTTCAGCGTAATCGATGCTCCGATTTGCAGCTCGTCGCGATCGAGCCGGGCACGAAACGCAGCTACTCCCTCATACATATTTGTTCCTCCCTGCCGCAGCGGTTCCCAACTACCGCGGACCGTAGACATCATGGAAATTCCCTTCCGTAAACCGGCACCAACCTTCCTCATCAAGGTCGACGGCACAGTGTCGGGCCAGACGGATCAGGTATCTCAGCGGAAGTTGGTGCAGGACCCCCGGCTGGTCCGTACCCCAGAGGATCTTGCCGGATCCCAGCAGGCGGAATGCTTCCCGCATACAGGCGACGGCCGAGGGCTGGGGATACTCTTCGTCCGGAAAGTAGACCGGCAGTGCCGCACAGTCGAACCAGACGTTGGGCAAGGTACCGAGCTCCAACTGCCCGTGCCACAGATCCCGGCTGGGACCCGGCTCGAGGCAGGACGCATCGGGTTGGCCCAGATGGGCAATCAGGATCCGCAGGCCCGGATGCCGCCGCGCGATCCCTTCCACCGCGTCCGTCTGGTAGCTTTCCGTTCCCGGCCTGCCCAGATCCAGTGTCAGGGCCAGATCCCGCTTGGCCAGCAATCTCCAGATCCAGTCGAGGTCCGGAGCGTCGAGTGACAGTTCCGGGTGGAGGCCGGTCAGCCCCGTTGGCACGGAGCATTCCAACTTCAGCGCCCGGTACTCTTCGGTTGCCACGAGTTCGGACAGGAGAGCGGGAGGGTCGGACCAAGGATCAAAGCGCATTGCACCCCACAACCGATCGGGGAAGGCAGCCAAGGCAGCCGCTTGGTATGCGTTGGTGGTTCCGTAGAAAGGTCCCTGCAGCAACATCGTCCGATCGATTCCCAGCGCGTCCAGGTTGGCCACCAACATCTCCACCGGGTATCGGGTCTGTGCGTTCTGCGGCGACAGCAACTGCTGCACACAGTCGCCATGCCGAATGCGTCCGAATGTCAGGCTTTGTGTCGGGCCATTCCCGGTCCGGCCGGCCACCATGGGAAAGACGTGGGCGTGCGCGTCGTGCACGGTATGTCCTTGGCAGGGATTTCGGAGTTGCCTAGGGCCGTTCGTACAACCCGGACCGCGTCCGGCCCACGCGGTGCCGGTTCAACGACTGCATCTCCGCGGGCATCCGTTCGAACACCTCCGGCCACACCGGCTGGTGCCCTCCTTCGCGGTACATGTTCCACCAGACCGGATAGTAGGAAATGTTGAGCCCCATGCGATGTTCGTCTGCGCTGGTGTTG
Source organism: Caldilineaceae bacterium (assembly GCA_026705565.1). Classification (GTDB taxonomy): domain Bacteria; phylum Chloroflexota; class Anaerolineae; order Caldilineales; family Caldilineaceae; genus Bin34. The sequence goes on from JAPPAJ010000041.1 coordinate 5,372, forward strand.
GCACCGTTGGCATGCCATACGCCCGCGTGCCAAAGGACAACGGAACCCCTCGACCCTGTAATCTTCTTCATCATCGGATCGTCAGGTGGGAAGCCGCGGGGCGGCCGCTCCCGACGCAGGTGGCTGCCAGGGGAGATCAGCGTGGCACCGTTGGACTCCGTGAAGTCCGATAGCATCCACATGCTGTTCACCAGCCACGGATCCTCCGGCAGCCGTGCCGGCAAATCACCGGTGGAGTCCACGTGGACACCCCCTGCCTTCGACCCAGGCTTAACCCACTTCGAGCAGATGGCACCGATGCGGGTTTCGGTCTCCAGAACCGCGCGCACAGTCGCCAGCACGTCCGGATGGGCAGCAAACTCCCAGGTTGCTTCCTCCAGGTTGGCAAGGCTGAATAGGGTCTGGTAGAGATCGTCGTCGGGATCCTGAAGCAGCGAACGGTTGGCCGGATCCAGATGCAATGCGCGACAGCGTTGCTCCAACTCCACCGCCGTGCCGGCCGGAACCGCGCCTTCAAGGACGCAGTACCCCTCGGTCATAAGTTCTTGGATGGGATCAGTGGTCATACGCGTTCGGGTGCCAGGGGGTAGCCATAGGGGCGTTCCTCGAATTTCGCAGGCATGGGCCATCCCTGACCACCCATCGTGCGGAACTTGTCGTCCATGCCACACAGCCAGAAAAACATCCGGGCCGAGTCGCGGCTGTCCCGGAACTGCGGCCGGAAGGTCGGCGCGCCGCTCAGGTGGTACGGAGCATTGGCCAGATCGAAGTCCGCTTCGATCCGCCAATCGCGTGTGGGCGGAGTTGTGCGCCAGTAGTTGTACTTGAGCAGCTGGCGCACCGACGGTATCCGCGAGGCGCCGCGGCGATGCCAGATCGAGTAGACGGTCAGGAAGACGGAACCCGCGGGCGCCGATGTCTTGACCATGCCCTGGATGGCGCCGTAATGCCCCATGGTCGGCGAGGTGGCAAAGAGGAAGTGGGAACCCGGCAACACCTCCGTGGGCCCCATGTCGTCCGTGCAGGTCTGTGGCAGGTAAAAAACCTGGAGGTAGTGCAGTTCGTGGGTGTAGTGGGAACCGCCATCCCGGTGCCAACCCTGTGCCGGTGCGGGAGTTTCCATGCGGTGGCTGCTCATGAGATTGGGCAACGCGAAGTGTGCACCCAGCAGCGAGCGCACCGCCCCCGCCACGGCGGGATTCAACAGCACCTCGTCACGGAACCAGGGTTCCCGGATGATCTCCGTTGGCTCGTGGCTGGTGTTGGCGTTCGTGTATGCCAGCGTGCGCTGGTTTATTTCCTCGCCCACCACACCCGGCAGCATGAGGTAGCCGTTCTTGCAGAACTCGAGCATCTCAGTGTCCGTCAGCGTAGCGGGACAATCGTGGGTCAGCATCCCGTTCCTCCTCCCTGGGGATTCGAATTCGATCGGCGTTCCAATATGAACTCGCAACCCAGTCCGTAGGTCCGCTCCTCGTCAAGCAGCAGCGCCATGTTGGGGAACTGAACAACGCGCCATCCGTCGCGCATCGCCTCCAGTACAGACTGGTACGGAAAGTCGGCCACGCTGTCCGGTTCGGGCTGAACTTGCCCGCCGGCAATGAACTGGACGCCCAGTACCTGGGATGTCACCGACGTCGTGGAGCACTGCAGGTACAGCAGATCCTGCACCAAGTTGCCGGCTCTCGGGATTTGTGCCAGCACTTCCCGCAGATGTTCCGCCTCTAGGTCGCCGCGGTCCAGCCTGTCGATACACTCTTCAACCAGACCTTGGAGGTCTCCGTTCATTGGATCGCTGTCTCCTCTGTGGGGGTGTCGACCCCCTGCAATGTTAGGGATTGGGCAAAGTGGCACCGGGCAAAGTGGCCCGGTTCATGTTCAATCAACTCGGGCTCCTCCTCGGTACAGATTTCCTCGCGGTATCGGCATCGGGTGTGAAAGATGCAACCGGGAGGCGGCTGCGACGGATCCGGGATCTCCCCTTCCATCAGAATCCGTTGCGACTCCTTATGGGGATCCGGACGGGGCACGGCGGAAAGCAACGCCTCGGTGTAGGGGTGCAGGGGCCGTCCCATCATGGTCCCCGTTGCGGCCACCTCGACCACCTTGCCGACATACATGACGGCGACGCGGTCGCTGATGTGTCGGACCACGCTCAGGTCGTGCGCAACAAACAAGTAGGTGAGTTGCATGTCCCGCTGCAAGTCCTGCAACAGGTTGATCACCTGGGCCTGCACTGAAACATCCAGGGCGGAGACGGGTTCGTCGCAGACGACGAGGCTCGGATGCAGGATCAGGGCCCGCGCAATGCCCAGACGCTGCCGCTGGCCTCCGGAGAAGCTGTGCGGATAGCGGCGCAGGTGTTCCACCTTGAGTCCAACCGCCTCCATCATCTCGGCCACCCGATCCTCCAGATCGCGCCCTTTGGCCAGGCCGTGAATGAGGAGGGGTTCGCCAATGGTCTCCAGTGCCGTCATGCGCGGGTTCAACGAAGAGAACGGATCCTGGAAAATCATCTGCATGTGGCGCCGGACCGCCTTCAGTTCGGCACCGTAGAGCTGGGTCAGCTCGTGCTGTTGGTCGCCCTCCCGAAACAGAATCGAGCCCGAGGTCGGAGGGAACACGCGGACGATCATCCGACCCAGAGTGGTCTTGCCGCAGCCGGACTCGCCGACCAGGCCCAGGGTTTCCCCTGCTTCGATCGTCAGGTCCACGCCGTCGACCGCCTTCACGTGTCGAACCGTGCGCTGCAGCAGACCTTCCTTGACGGGAAAGTACTTGCGCACAGCGTGCACTTCGAGCAGCGGTCCGGCAGTGCCGTTCTCATGCTCCATCATCGGCCTCTGGCACCTGGTCGTAGAGGAAGCAGCGCACATGGTGGTCGGGCGCGCATGCGGCCAAGGCCGGCACCGCAGCATCGCAACGCCCCGGCATGAAATCCCCACAGCGGTCGGCATAGGCGCAACCCGCCGGCACGTGGAAGGGATCGGGCACCGACCCCTCGATGGCGGTCAGGCGTTCGGCCTCCACAGAGTCGATGCGCGGGATTGACTGCAGCAGGGCCCGCGTGTAGGGGTGGGCCGGATGATCAAAGAGGTCGGCGACCGAAGCCCGTTCCACGACCCTGCCCAGGTACATGACCGCAACCTCGTCCGCAATCTCGGCGATCACCCCCAAATCATGGGTGATGAAGAGGATCGCCATGCCGTACTCGGCCTGCAGCCGCGCCAGCAACTCCAGAATCTGGGCTTGCACGGTCACGTCCAGTGCGGTGGTGGGCTCGTCCGCGATCAACAGCAGCGGATTGCAGGAAAGCGCCAAGGCAATCATGGCGCGTTGGCGCATGCCGCCCGACATCTGATGCGGGTAGGAATCCGCGACTGCGGCGGGCCGTGCGATTCCCATCTGCTCCAGCAGGGACACGGTTCGCTCCCGGGCTTCGGTCCGGCGTACCTCGGGCAGATGAAGGAGTATCGTCTCCTCGATTTGGTTGCCGATGGTATGCATCGGACCAAACGATGTCATCGGCTCTTGGAAGATCATCGCAATCTCATTGCCGCGCACCGCCCGGATCACGGAGCCGGTCGCGTCCAAGGTTGCCAAGTCGAGCGGCACATCCCCGGCCCGGTCGTCTTTGCGGCGCCACAACTGAATCGCTCCGGCCTCAATCCGCCCGGGTGGCGAGGGCAATATGCGCAGGATTGCCTGGGCCGTGACGGACTTGCCACAGCCGGACTCTCCGATCACCCCCAGCGTGCGGCCGGCATGGACATCCAGATCGACATCCTCAACGGCGTGGACAACTCCTTCCTGCAGGAAGAAGCGGACCTTCAGGCCGCGGACGGTCAGAAGGGTGTCGGGCGATGCATCCACGGTTCCGCGACCGTTACTGGGCATAGGGATCGGCCGCGTCGCGCAGGCCGTCACCCAGGAAGTTGAACATCAGCACCGTGAGGATTATGAAAAGGCAGGGAAAGAGAAGCCAAGGATGGTGTGCCACTGCCACGATTTGCTGCGCGTCCTGCAACAGGACACCCCAACTGACAGCCGGCGGCTGCAGACCCAGACCAATGAAACTCAGGGCAGTCTCACCCAGGATCATCCCCGGGATCGACAATGTAATGGAAACCACGATGTAGGACAGGAAAAGGGGCAGCAGATGGCGTGACACAATGCGCCACTGACTGGCCCCGGCCACAATCGCGGCGACCGTGAAGTCCTCCTCCCGCAGTGCCAGCAACTTGCTCCTCACGACACGCGCCAATCCCGCCCAGCCGACGATGGCCAACACCAGCGTGATGGCAAAGTAGTTCTGGACGGTATCCCAGTCCCTGGGCAACGCGGCGGCCAGGGCCATCCAGAGCGGG
>JAPPAJ010000381.1 GCA_026705565.1 Caldilineaceae bacterium
CATCCCGGAACGTTTTCTTGGGATCGAAGGCAACAACCACCGAATCCGGGTTGTGCTCCCGAATCACTGCGATCAGTTGGCGCAGGAAACCGAACACGGCTCCGGTTTGTTCGCCGGTCTCGCGCACCGCCAGATTGGCGCGGCTCATGGCGAAATAGGCGCGATAGGCCTCCGAGTGTCCGTCGATCAGGACACAAGTTTCCATGGGAGACCGAACCGTCAGCGCTCCACCGTCAGCTCGCCTTGGTCGACAAGCTTGCGGATGGCGGGTTGTTCAAGGAGGGACGCCATCGTCTGCATTCTGCGCCCGGCGTCAAGCCGGCAACGACCGGTCGGCAATTCCAGAATAAAATTCCGATTGGACGTATTGGAGAGCGTGACAACCTCACGCTTGTCGTGCGTCCACGTCAGTTTGTCGCGCCTGCCCTTCATGTCGTGCCCGGTACCTTGTCAGGATGCACGCCATTCTAATCCAACAACAGGCACCGGCCCGATCAGATGTGGCCCGGCCTGGCGTGTTCCGAACCGCCGGAGCGAATGCGGCTCCATCGGCCGCGGTGCCATCGATCGCGCCAGGTGTTCCACACAACGCTTCCGAACCCCAGCAGGCCCAGCAGGGCAATCCAGCCGATCGCCGGTGCCCGGGCGTGGATGGCGCCCCCTAGAACCAGTCCGGCATACAGCAGCAGCAGGATTTCCGGGACGAGCATGCGATTTTCGAGCGGCCAGGGATCCCGGACGTAGGCTGCAGGGACCGCGGTCCGGAAATCCGGCTTAGGGGTGCGGAGAAATTCACTGTGCCGATGCCGCGCGGCCTCCCACACCGCCACCGAATTGCTCCAGCACAACCCGACACCGGCCAGAAGCAATACGTTGCAGGAGGCCGCGAGGTCCCAACCAAGCGGTCGCCGCAAGCGCCACTGCCCGGCCGCAAGCAATGCCAAGGGCCCGAACGCGGCTGGGATCAGCCACGGCAGCCAGCGCGGGAAGTTGGCATCCAGAGCCAAGAGCGGCCCCACAAGCAACAACCCCGCCAGCAACAGGGGATGAACCAGGTAGCCGGCCATATGGAACATCGCCTGGAGCCGATGCCATGGCGGCAGCCGCCCCGAACGCAGAACAGGGCCGGCCAACCGCAACAAAGTTTGTACGGATCCCTTGGCCCAGCGGAACTGCTGGCTGCGAAAGTCCGCCCAGCGCTCCGGCGCATCCGCGGCCACCGCCACCGAATCCAGATATCGCCCTTGCCAACCGGCCAGTTGCGCTCGATAGCTCAAATCGAGGTCCTCGCAGAGGCTGGCGGTCGACCAGCCGCCAACCGCGGGATCCTCAAGGCACTGCCTGCGCCAAATGCCTCCGGAACCATTGAACGCAAACCAGTGGCTCTGCAGGCACCGGGCCCGCGTCTCCACTGCGAAGTGGCCTTCGAGCGCCACCGTGACGGCATCCGTCAACCTGGACCGATGCCGGTTGGCAGATGTCCACCGGGCCTGGACAAACCCGCACCGTTCCCGTCCCGGTTGCAACATGGGAGCCAGCACCGCCTTGAGAAATTGAGGATGCGGCTGAAAGTCCGCGTCGAATAGGCAAATGAAATCGCCAGTGGCGGTGCCCAAGGCCGCCTGGAGAGCCCCCGCCTTGTAACCGTTCCGCTCGGATCGCGGCAGCAGGTCGATATTCATCCCCCGCTCCCGCCAATACTGAACCCGTCCTTCCGCCAGATGCCGCGTCCGGTCTTCGGAATCGTCCAGGACCTGAATCTGCAGCAGGTCGTTCGGATACTCGAGCCGGGCACAACAGTCGATCACCCGTCGTGCAACGTGCTGTTCGTTGTAGAGCGGAATCTGCACCGTGACACCCGGCCATGGGCCGGCCGGCATATCCGTTCCGTCGGCAACCCGCCGGACATGGCACAAGGCGCGGACAGCCAGCCACAACGAATTGAAACCGTAGCCGGCCAGGCAAATGCCAATCCCCGACCAAGCCGCTGTCAGCGCAAACGCCAGCCAAGCATGCCCAAACACCTCATTCACGGAAAGCCGCCGAACCGAGCCGAGCCTGCCGGGAAAGCCCCGGAGGCGGGTTTCCGCACGGGCTGACGGTCGCCGGTCTGCGCCACAGGCCTATTCGTCCTCGTCCTCCTCCTTGCTGCCCTCGATGACCTTCGCCACCAGGTGCTTCGGAACCTCCTCATAGTGCAGGAAGTCGATCTCGTAGGTCCCGCGTCCCTGTGTCATGGACCGAAGGTCCGTGCCGTACCGCATGATCTCGGCAAAGGGCACCTCGGCCTTGACCACGGAACGGTTGGTTTCCTGTTCCATGCCCAGCACCCGGCCGCGCCGGTTGGTCAAGTCTCCCATGATGTCGCCCATGTAGTCCTCGGGCACGGAGATGTCCATGCTGTAAATCGGTTCCAGCAAGGTGGCGCCGGCCTCGTTGGCAGCCATCTTGAAAACCTCGCGGCCTGCGATTTGAAACGCAATGTCCTTCGAATCGACCGGGTGTTCCTTGCCGTCGTAGACCACGACCTTCAGGTCCACCGCCGGGAAGCCGGCGACTACCCCTTCCTCCATCACTTGCTTGACCCCCTTTTCAATGGAGGGCAGATACACGGTGCTGATGGCACCGCCGTACACCTCACTCTCGTATTGGAAGCCGCTGCCCCGATCGAGCGGCTCCACCCGCATGTGGACTTCCGCGAATTGCCCGGCTCCACCAGACTGCTTTTTGTGCCGGTACTGGGCTTGGCCAACCCGCGTGACCGTTTCCATGTAGGGAACCTTGGGAGTTGACGCCAGTACCCCGACGCCGAAACCCGATTCCAGTCGCTTCAAGGCCACATCCACTTGGATTTCGCCAACACCCTGTATGACTGTCTGCTTGGTTTCCGGAATGTTGACGACGCTGAGAGTCGGATCCTCCTCCGCCACTTGGCTCAGGGACTGGCCCAGCTTGGCACTGTCGGCCTGGGTCGCCGGAGCCACCGCCATGCTGAACAGCGGATTGGGGTACGTTGGCAGAACCACGTCCGGCTCGCTGTCCGCATCGTACAGGGCCTGGCCGGATTGCACCCCGGTGAGCTTGGAGATAGCGCCGATGTCGCCGGGGCCGATCGCGTCCTGGTTGTCCAAGTCGTTGCCTTGTGCCGCATGCAGGTTGACCAACGGTTCGGAGGCTGGGGAACCGCTGCATTTGACCATGCCACCCTTGGCCAAGGTTCCGCTGAAGACCCGAACGTAGTTGATGCGCCCGCGGTACCGGTCGATGATCGTGCGAAAGGTCAGGGCCAGTGCAGATGCTTCACCTCCCGCTTCGGGCTGGCCACCATCCACCAGCGGCAGTTCCGCCTGGTCCGCCCCCGGCGCCACTTCGACCAGCCGGTCAAGCAGGGAGTGTACGCCAATGCCGGCGGTCGCGGAACACACGAATACGGGAACGATGGTGCCGCCGGCCACACCCGCGGCAAGGCCCATTTTGACTTCGGCTGCAGACAGATCCTCGCCTTCCAGGTACTTCTCCATCAGTTCGTCGTCGGATTCGGCAGCCGCCTCCACCAAGACCATCCGGGCTTCCTCAATCTCTTCGGACAGGTCTTCCGGCAAATCCGATGTCTGGCCGCTGTCGCCCATCCAAGCAGCCTCCGCCGCCAGGTCCACGATGCCCCGAAAGTCGAGTGCCTGTCCGATGGGCAGGTGGAAGGGCACCAGTGTGGCCCCGGGACAGGCTTGCCCCAGGCTCTCCAGGGTACGCTCCCAATCAGCATTCTCGCGGTCCATTTTGTTGACCAAAATCCCCACTGGCTGACCCTCGGCCTGGATCCGCGCCCACGCCAATTCGGTACCGACCTCGGCACCGGCTACCGCGTCCACCAGAATCAGGGTCATCTCGGTTACGGAGACTCCGCTGATCACCTCGCCCAGGAAACTCGGGTCGCCGGGAGTGTCCACAAGATTGACCTTGCTTCCGTTGTGGATGAGCGAAGCAGCCGCCAGACTGAGCGAAATGCCGCGGGCCTTCTCCTCGTCGTCGAAGTCGCAAACCGTTGAACCGTCCGCGGTATCGCCCATGCGGGGAATGGCGCCACTGCGGTAGAGCAGTGCCTCCACCAACGTGGTCTTGCCGGAACGGCTGTGCCCCAGTAGGGAGATGTTGCGAATGTTGGACATCGGAAATTCAGCCATGCAGCCTCCCGCAATTCGGCCTGTGAGTCGGCGCACCGGCACCGGGGATGATTGACGATCCACCTTGAGGGCGTAAGTCTGGAATTGTAGGGTCTGAAGCAGACTTGATCAATTACGGCCGGGTAGGTTCGAACCTGTTTCCCACCGGATCCAATCTGCCGGAACGCAATCTCGTTTCCGAATGTCGGCCATCAAGACCGATACAGCTCGCGCACGATTATCTGCTGCTGGATCTGGGTCGTTCCTTCGTAAATCTGAAAGATCTTGGCATCGCGCATGAGCTTCTCGACCGGCTGGTCGGCACTGTAGCCAACCCCGCCAAAGACCTGAACCGCGTCGGTGGCGCTGGCCATGGCTGCCTCCCCGCAGTAGGCCTTTGCGATCGCCGCTTCCCGGGTATTTGCAGTCCCCCGGTCCCTGAGCCAAGCGGCATGGCGAACGAGACCGCGCCCGGCCGCTACGCGAATGTCCATGTCCGCCAACATGAACCCAACCCCCTGAAACCGGCTGATGGTCTGGCCGAACGCGCGGCGACGGCCGGCATAGGCGACGGCTTCATCCCGGGCCCGCCGCGCCAAGCCCACGGCCTGGGCGCACAGAAGCGGCCGGCTGGTGTCAAAGGTCTGCATGATGGTCAGGAAACCGCTTCCGCGATCGCCCAGCATGTGGGAATCCGACACGGCACAGTCCTGAAACTCGATGCGCACGGCCGGAGCTGCCCTCTGGCCCATCTTGGGAATGGGTTCACCGCGAACAATGCCCGGGGCATCCGCAGGCACAAAAAAGCAACTGAGACCCTCGTGGCCCTGATCGGGATCGGTGACAGCAAACACCGCCAGCCACGCGGCAGCGTTGCCGCCGGTAATCCACAACTTCGTTCCGTTGAGCACCCACCGGTCTCCCTGGCGGGCGGCGGCCGTCTGCAAGGCGGCCACGTCGGACCCCGCCTCCGGCTCGGTAACGCAGAACGACACGACCTCGAGATCGGCCAGGATGCCCGGCAGCCATGCCGCCTTTTGGTCTTCCGATCCGGCCAACAGCAGCGGCAGAAGCCCCAATTCGTTGATGGTGAGGGCAGTCGAGATTCCGGTGCAACCGTAACCAAACTCCTCGTTGCCGATGGTTGCGTCCAGCACGGACAGGCCGCGTCCGCCGTACCGGACCGGCACAATCCGGTTGGTCAAGCCGGCCTCGGCAGCCTGCTCGAACAGGGGACGGGGATAGTCCGCAATCCTGTCCCATTCGACTGCAGACGGAATGATCAACCCCTTGGTGAATTCCCTGTGCTGTTCCTGGATCTTGTGCTGCTCGGCAGTCAATTCCAAATTCATCGGTGGGTTCCCATGGGCTGCGACTTGGCTGAATGTAATCTTAGGGCCGGACGGGGGCCAATGTCGGTTGCAAACCCAAGACCCGGTCCGACGGTCGGGATGTGCTTCCCCTGCCAGGCGGAAGCCTTCAGGCCCACCGCTTCCCTGCCTTCCTACTTGGCACTCCCATGACTTCGATTCTGTACACCGAAATCCACTCGCAGCCGGATCGGCTTAGGACCTGCCTGCACGCGAATCTTACAGCCCTGGGCGAGGTGGCTACCCGGATCAAGTCGGCCGGGATCACATCCTTCACCATGGTCGCACGCGGCACGAGCCGGCATGCCGCCCTGTATGGAGCTTATCTTCTGGGAGCCCACCAGCACATGCCAGTGCATTTGTTTCGCACGGGCATGGCCGCCTTTCTGGAGGTTCAGCCCCTGCATCCCGGCACCTGCCTGGTCGGCATCAGCCAATCCGGCAGCGGTCCGGACCTCAACGCCATCCTGCATCAGGCGGTGCGCCGATCTGTACCGGTGTTCGCCCTGACCAACAACGAAGATTCGGAAATGGCCGGATTGGCCACCCGGCACATCGCGTTGCATGCGGGACCCGAGCGCGCCATCGCGGCCACCAAGTCCCTCACCAACCAACTGATGTGCCTGGCTATGCTGGATCACTGCCTGGACATGCAAAAGGCACCCTACGAGGATTTGCTCTCGATTCCGGCTCACGTGGAAGAAACACTATCGATTGAAGGACCCATCCGAACGTTGGCCGCCCGCCTCAAGGACACCGACTGTTTGATTGTGGTGGGCCGCGGGTTCAACCATCCGGTTGCCTGTGAAGCAGCCCTCAAGCTTCAGGAGGTCTGTTACCTCCCGACGGTTGCCTACACCAGCGCAGACTTCATCCACGGACCCCAGGCCCTGCTCGAACCCGATCGCGAACTGCTGTGCCTCGATGTCGGGCCCGAACCCAATCCCCAGTTCAGAGACATCGAGGCATTGGCTCACCGTGCCGGAGCCCGGGTCACAGCCATTACCAGTGATCCCGGACGTTGGTCCGGGCCGACCACGGTCATCGAGCTGCCGGGCACGCGCGAAGCGCCGAACTGGCTGGCGCCGTTTCCCGCACTCGCCGCCTGTCAGTTGCTGGCCTACCATTCGGGCCTGGCCCGCGGGTTGGACGTCGACTCCCCGCGCAACCTCAAAAAAGTCACGCTGACCCGTTGACCGTCTTCGCCGAGCCGGGTGTTGCCGACCATCCCGTGGACCCGGACCGCGGGATATCCGAGTTGCCGGCAGAGATCGATGTCAGCGAGGTGCGGCTCGCGCCAGGGGAGCGATTTCGGGGTCCAGCAGGTCCACGAGATCACAGGTAGCCATGCAAACCTGCCAGCCCCTCTCCCCTGCGCTGACCACCACACGGTCATGGTCCAGGGCCGACACGTCCAGAAACATTCGGCACCGTTTTCGGTACAGCCCCACGGGGCTGATGCCGCCCGGCTCCATTCCCGACCAGTGCTGTGCCTCGGACCTTGTGGCCATCGCGGCCTTTCGGACCCCGGCCAACCGGGCCACCGCCTTGAGGTCCAACTCCGCGGATCCCGGGATCAGGCACACCAACTTTGCACCGTCGGGCTGCTCCTCCGCAACCAGGGTCTTGAACACGCGCGCCGGGGGCAACTCGAGGGCCCGGGCGACCTGGACCGCACTGTGCACCTCCTCGCTCCAAGTGTACTTGAGCACGTTGAAGGCGATGCCGGCACCATCCAGGATTCTGGTGACGTTGTTCCGCAATCGCTCCTTTGAGGTCATGGGATGCCGATGCGGTTTCCGTTAAGCGGAACAGCCGCCTGGGCCGTGCAGGCGGCTGCCAACCGGGTTTGAGGTTCTTCGGCCCGATACCGCCGGACCGCGGACGGGACTCGGTTAGGGGGCGGAAGCCTAGCTGAAGGTAATCGTAATGACGGCGTCCACCTCGTTGACAACCTGAGCCCACAGGGCGGCCAACTGCAGGGACTCGGCCATGCCTTCCATGCCGGGCATGGACTGCAACAGGGCCAGCACGTTGAACAGTTCGCCGCTGGACGTGGACAACAGCGGCAGATCGTTGCCGTTGACCGACAGCGACAGTCCGTCGGCCAGGGTTCGGACCCGCAACTGGCTGATGCCCATGCCGGTAATGGTTGCGACCTGTTCGACCGGGATGGACTGGACGGCACCCAGGGCATCCATGGCCGCGGCATCCAGGCCACCAATCGTCACGGCGCCATCCGCGTCGACGAAAATCGGGACGTTGATGGTCGGCGTCTGCTCGACGCCCGACAGCAGCCACCGGGCCACGTTGTCTTCGGGGTCCATCGCGGATTCCTGCATCACCGGAATGGTATCCGTGCCCGCCGTCGGCTCGAATTTCGCAATCACGCCAATGCCCAGGTTTTGCGCCAGGGGCAGAACCGCCCCCAGCGTTGGCGCCACTCCGCCCAGGGGTGAACCTGTGCCGCCGAGGTCGTCGATGACCATGGCCAAGGTGTTGAGGGATTCATCGTCGTAGGACAGCGAGCCCAGCATGAGCAATCCGTTGACACGGATGAGAACGCCGTTGGGCGCAACCTCGAGACTCACATGCTGGATGTTGGCGGCCTGCATCTGCCCCACCGTGTCGGCGCCAATGTTGATGCCCGATCCGCCAATCAACTCGCCGATGCCAACGCCACCGACGCTACCGTCGCCGTTGGCATCGAAGTCGATGACAAGAAACGGCAGGTCAATCGCAAGTTCATCTTCCCCGGCCATGGCAGCCGTGGCACCGCCGCTTGGTCGGGACAAGCAGCCAGCCGCCAGCAACGACAACACGGCGAGAACCCAGAGAATTACCAATTTGCGATGCATGGACTTCATCCTCCCTGCTGCAGACGTTGCGGCAGCAATGACGTTTGGAATGGCAACGAATGCTGGAAACCCGACGGGTTTCGAATGTGAATGGCAACAACAGGCGCTCGCGTTCGCATTCCCGGCCCGTTGCACCCTGACTCTACCAAAGCACCGCGGGGTCATCGGCTTGCCGGATGGAGGTACGGCGCCTTAGGGAAGCTGTCTGCGACCGCGCTGCCGGGTTGGCCCGGCGGCTTGTTCCGCCTTGCGCTGCCTGTAGCGGAGGGTCGCCTCCTGGCGCGAGGCGTAACGCCTCCGTTCGCGCGACAACCAACGGAGAGGTTCTTGGCTGGTGTCCACCAGCCGACCCGACACCACGTACCCGGTGTGGGCCGTCATCTGATCTTCCGGACGCAGGCGATCGGGCACCGGCTTGTACCGTCGCACCAGCACTTCCTCCACCTTGAGATCGGCACAGCCGGTTTCCTCGAGTGACCGGACTTGCTGGGAGACCTGATTGGTAGTGGGCAGGAACGCCGCCACGACGGAACCCGGTTGCACCAAGGACCGGACAGTTCCGAGCACCTACCACAATGCCCGCCGGTCGAGGAGCGCGGCATCGGCCGGCTGTTCCAGTACGCATTCCGCCAGGTAGCCCAGGCGGGCGTCCACCCAGCGCACCAAACCCGTGCGCTCAAGGTTCCGCTGGGCCCGTTGATACATCGCCTCGTTCTGTTCGCAGGTCACCACGCGGCCATGTGGCGCCACGGCCCAGGCCAAGGCCGTCGTCATGACGCCGCTGCCGGTGCCGGCTTCGAGGACAACCGAACCGGACCGGATCCCGAGCCGCTGGACCAGGAGGGCGGCATCCTTGGGATAGATGACCTGGGTCGCCCGTTTCAAGTGGAGCATCAAGTCCTCCAAACCCGGTCGCAGCACAAGATAGGACTCGCCGCTGTGGGCCATGCCCTCGGTCCCCCATGCCCTGCCGATCAGATCGTCGTGTTCGATGATGCCTATGTGGCAATGAAACCGCCGGCCCGGCTGGGGCACCAGCAGGAACCGCTTCTCATGTTCGGTCAAGACCAGGGTTGGGTCACCGGCCCTGACCAGATTTGATGCCATCGGAACCTCGGCCCCTGACGTGCCCGAGGTTGCGCGCCGGGAAGTCGCCAAGTCACTCACACCGCATCCTGTTCCATTAATCGGCACACTTCGGCACCGACGCTGGTAATTCGCTCTCGGTTGATGGGGGCTCCGTTGCACGCCCCCGCAACTCGAGTC
>JAPPAJ010000023.1 GCA_026705565.1 Caldilineaceae bacterium
CCGCCCACCGACCGGAAGGTCCGTTGCACGTGGTGGAGATCGCCACCGGCCCCGGCCTGATGGCACTGTGCCTGCTGCGCGACATTCCCCATCTCACCTACACCGGGCTGGACTATTCCGTACCGCTGAGTGACTTTGCCCGTCGGCGGCTGAGCCAATTCGGACCGCGCGCCGAAGTTTGGCACGAGGACGCCAACGAGGACGGCTGGACCCGGCGCCTGCCCGCACCGGTCCAGGCCTTTGTGTCGTTGCAGGCGATGCACGATCTAGGAAACCAGGACCATGTCACCCGGATCTACGCCAAGGCGTTCGAACTGCTCGACGACGACGGCATCTTCGTTAACGCGGACTTCGTTACGTCACCCGGCAAGCCCAACGCGAACGATCCGGGCCGGTTGCCGGTGGCCCGTCACTTCGAAGTCCTGCGCGATCTGGGCTATGCCTGGACCGACTGCCTTGCCCGCCAAGGGGACATGGCCTGCCTGGTGGCCGGAAAGCGCTAGCCTCGGGGGGCCTCGACACCCACTCCGGCCGCAGCCTCCACCAGGCTGCGCCAGGTCACGTCGTCCACGGGAATGCCGTGCGCGCGCCGTTCGGCGGCCGTGCGCGCTTCGGGCTCACCCGGCAACATGACTTCGTCGAACCCCGGGGCCGGACGCACGGACTTGAAGAACGCCACGTAGTCGTCGGCATCGCCGAAGAAGGCACCGAGTGCCCGGAATGTTTCGATGCGCAACAGGATAAAGAACGCGCCGTTGTTCATTGGGCCCTCAACCTTCTGAGGAACACCGCTGCCGGTCAGCAGCCCGGCCATCACATCGTTGAGCAGGCTCAGGCCAGACCCCTTGTGTCCGCCGAACGGCAGGAGCATGCCTCCGTCGTAGAGGTCTTGTGGATTGACCGATGGGTTGCCGTCCTTGTCCAACATGGAGCCGGGTGGGAGGTCCGTGCCCTTGTTGTGGGCAATCTTGACCTTGCCCTCGGCCACCACGCTGGTCGCGAAGTCAATCACAACAGGATCCCGGCCCTCCAGCGGGACGGCCGCAGCCAAGGGATTGGTGCTCATGAGCCGTTCGCTGCCGCCGAACGGCGCCACGATGCCGCGTCGGCCACCGCCGTTGCAGAAGGCCAGACCAATGAACCCGGCGTCAGCCGCCATTGTGACCCATTCACCCAGACGGCCTACGTGTCCGCTGTTGGTGATGCCGCCGGCAGCAATGCCACAGGCCTCGGCCTTTTCAATGGCTTTCTTGATCGTGAGGTAGGCGGACCATTGCCCGAAGTTTCGCTTGGCATCCATGATGAAAACGGATGGCGACTCCTCCAGCGGCTCCGGATCCGAGGCGGGGTCCAGCCTCCCATTCTCGATCTGATCCAGATAGAGGTCGACCCTCACGACACCATGGGAATCGTGGCCCAGCAGATTTGCCAGCACCAGGGACTCGCTGACCTTGTGCGCAATCGCGGTGCGCACGCCTGCGGCTTCGAACATCTCTTGGACGAAGCTCTGGAGAATGTCGGACGAAACGGTGTGCATGATCAAGCAGCCCCGGGTGGATTTGGTTGTGTGAACTGGACAACAAGGGGAATGAACGGCGGGTCGTACGCACCCAACACTTGATTGTGGATCTGTCGGCACCGTGCGCGGGCCGTCGCCAGATCTTACGATCAGCTCCCGGGAAACCCCCGATCATCCACCGCCGGACACCGTGCGGTCGAGCCATGCCGATTACTCCGCACATCCTCGATCCCCGATCGTGTGGCTGGGCCGGACCGCACGTCCAGGAAAAACAGTCGGAAACGAATGTGCCAGGCGCTGCCGTCCTCTCCAAGAGCCGGAGCCGGATATCGACAAAACCACGCCCGGTTCACGAACAACCCCCGTGTTGGATGCAGAACGGGGGTACGGAGGATTGGCTGCCCTGCATTTGTAATTTCAAACCATTGTGCGATAGTTTGTGTTGCGAACAGCTTTGCAGGAATCTCGGGAAACGCTCACATGGCAACCCACGATCGGCGATACAAGCGCATCCTCACCAGTGCCGTCTTTGCCTACGACGTGGCCCAACAACTGGCCCAGCGGTTTGATCTCGGCACGGTCGACCGAAACTCCCTCCGGGCCGGCCCCACCGGCTCGATCCAGGAGTCCGAACACGAGCGCATCGCCGACAGCACCTGGTCCTTCGACACCGACCGCCAGCCCACTGTCATCATGATCGTTGAGGCACAGAGTTCCCGCCAGCGCCATTTCATGGTCCGCATCCTCCGCTATGTCGTCGACCGTCTCCTGGAATTGTGTGAGAACCGGACGTGGCACGGCTCGGACCGGGGCCTGCCGCCGGTCGCCGTGGCCGTCCTCTATACCGGGCCCGATCCCTGGCAGCCACCCTCCCTACAAGACCTCTTCAGCCCCTTGGCGCGACTCCTCATGCAGTTCGACTTTCCCGTACAGTACTATGACGTTCTGCACATGGATCGACGGGATGATCCCGAACAGCGCCTGCTGCGGCTGGTCTTCGAGATCGAGCGGTGTGCCGGCCTGGGCGATACGGCTTCCGTCAGGCAGGCCGTGCGCGGGCTGGAAGACCGGAAGGCCCACGCGCTGCTGATGCGGTTCCTGGCCGACAGGATAGCGCAGTGGGGCAATCTCACGGATGATCGGGGCAGGCTTCTGCTGGATGTCTCCCGCTTGGACGACAGCCGACCACTTAGCGAGGTAGAGAAGGAAATGGAAACAGCACAGGAACACTTACTGAGACAGTTGGCCGAAGGACGGGCCGAAGGGCGGGCCGAAGGACGGACCGAAGGATGGACCGAAGGTCAGGCTGCGGGACAAGTGGCAGGGATGCTGGCTAGCTTCCAACGCACCCTGGCCGCCAGCGGTCTGGACCGTCGCCTGGCAGAGGACATCACAGCCTACGCTGACCAAATCACCGAGGCAGCCCAGCGCGGTGTGCACTTCGATCTCGACCACATTCCCGACGGTGCCCGGCTCCTGACGGCGATCCAGGAGGGCGGCGGTCCCGCCCAGGTTCCCGCCGAACGGATTTGGGCCCTCCTACCCCATATCCCGGAAGAGGACACGCCTCCGAAGTAGCTGGGTGAATTCGCGTCGGCATGGTTGCGCCAACTGCACAGCCGACATTCAAGGCACATCCCTCCGTTCACCCGACAGCGCGACATCCCCATCCACGGGTGGGAAACCAAATGCGGTCCCTTGCGGGGCGACCTTCAGAACCGTCTTCACCATCCGAATGGACGACCATCAACTTGTTTGGAATGAGAACGTCATGAAACAGGTGCAGTTTTTCCACAGTGGAGACACGGACAGCAACGACCCACCCGCCGAGGCTGCAAGGGAAGTGGAAACGCCACAGGAACACTTTGATCGCCTGTTGGCCGAACAACGAGCCGAGGGATGGGCCGCGGGGATGGTGGAGGGAATTCTGGGCAGCTTCCGACGGGGCTTGGCCGCCAGCGGTCTGGACCGACGCCTCGTTGAAGCTATCGAAGCCCACGCCGAATGCATCGTTGAAGCCGCCTGGCGCGGCACGCACTTCGATCTCGACGACATCCCCGACAGCGTCCGGCTCCTGGCAACCGTCCAGGAGGGCGACGGCCCCACCCGGGTTCTCACCGAACGCATTTGGGCCCTGCTGCCGCCCATCCCGGAAGACGACACGGCTCCAAGTTAGCAGGAGGTCGCGCAGGTTGGATGGGAGCCTGCGCCAAACGCTGGAGTCCAGGTCGGTACGCTGACGGGAGCCCTAAACCTGATGCTTCCACCATCAAGGACAGCCTGAAGCCCAAGGCCATTCATGTCGGTCCTGCACCGTTGCATCCCAGGGACACCGACCTCCTGTTGACTTCGCAAGTCAGGCTTTCGGTGCGGCAGTCAAGGCAGTGATGTCCTGCCAGCCGTAAGCCACTTCCACCAGGTTGGCTCCGCCGATCTCGATGGTTTTCTCTTTGACCTTTTTGCCTCCCAGAACTTCATAGAAGCGGCAGGCAGGTCGATTGTCCTGTAATACCCACACCAACATCGAACAGAATCCATCCTGCCTCAGCCGGTTTACCACGGCTGAGGCAAGCCCACGGCCAAATCCCCTACGTTGATACCGCTGTAGCACGTAGATGGCATATAGTTCGCCACGATACGTCTGGTCGCCATCGCGTTCCGGTCCTCCTCCAGCGAAACCAACTACTCCTTCTCCTTTGGCTTCGGCAACAAAGTTGCTCATGGCAGGCCGGTTGGCTTCAAGGATATCCACCCACCGGGCTTCCCTCTCTTGGTAGGACAAGGAAGCCAGGTACTCCGTCGGAATTATTCCCGCATACGATGTCTGCCACGTCTGAATGTGCACTTTTGCTATGGACTTGGCGTCTGCTGGCTCGGCTTCTCGGATTGGCATGCCTGTATCTTCCTGAGGTGTCGCGATACCTGAAACTTCTGATCCCGAAGACAGTACTTTGGTTCGGATCTGCCTGAAGGCACAACAATCATAGTTGCCAACCCAGGGCCTCGGGTTAACCCGAACCTGTAACCCACCCCAGAATGACAAAGGCATCGGGCGAAAAGAAATAGCCCACCAACAAAATGGCAAGTTCGACAGCCACAACCACCACAGCCATGCGCCGGGCCCGCCGGGTCCCGTGATGGCGCAGGTAGGTTTCGCCGCTGACAATCGACATGGAAATGACGATGAGGCCCAGAATCAGCGCCGAGATGGTCTGGACATTGAAACCGACCCAGTATTCCCGCCCGTACTCCTCCACGATCACGTTGAAGAGGCGCAGCAGGCCGGCATAGGCGGCCATGACCAGATCCACACCAATCGCGACTTCCGCAATCCCCAAGGCCGAGGTCAACAACCAAACCAACCCCAGCAGGATCGGCTCAAGAGGTCGGGGCAGGCTCATGGTTCAGACAGGTCAGGGGCGGCCGCGGGATCGATACCCGCCCAGTCTCCGATACACCACCTCCGGAAGCCGTCCGCCGCGGAATTATTGCATTCCCTGCAATTCCAGTGTGTCGGCAAAGTGGCAGGCCGAGGCATGGTCCTCCCCGATGGTGACCAGCGGCGGGGTTTCGGTCCTGCAAACGTCTTCGGCATACCGGCAGCGGGGGTGGAAATAGCAGCCGGAAGGAGGATTGGACGGATCCGGCACCTGGCCAATCAGCGGAATGCGGACCGTGGGATTGCGGGGGTCCGGCTTGGGGGAGGCCGACAGCAGCGCCTCAGTGTAGGGGTGTCTGGGATTCGTGTACAGCTCGCGCTTGGGCGCCACTTCCACCATGCGTCCGACGTACATGACCGCCACGCGGTCGGAAATGTGCTCGACCACGCTCAGGTCGTGGGCCACGAACAGGTAGGTCAGATCGAACTCTTCCTGCAAGTCCTGAAGAAGGTTCAGGGTCTGGGCCTGAATGGACACGTCCAGAGCCGACACCGGTTCGTCCAGGAGAATCAGCGAGGGACGCAGGGCCAAGGCGCGGGCAATGCCGATGCGCTGGCGCTGGCCGCCGGAGAACTCGTGCGGATAGCGCTCCATGTGCTCGGGTCGCAAACCCACTGCGGACAGCAACCCCTGCACCTCTTCGTCGGTTTCACGCCCAAGATCCAGTCCGTGCACCCGCAACGGTTCCCTGACGATGTCCGACACGCTCATCCTGGGATTCAGGCTGTTGATCGGATCCTGGAACACCATCGCAATCTCGCGCCGCAACGGCTTCATGTCCCGCAGGGGCAGAGTGGCCAGATCGTAGACCTCCCCGTCTCCGGAGCCGTTGGCGTGGGAACGAAACAGCACGGCGCCGTCGGTAGGGTCGTACAGCCGAATGGCCGTGCGCGAAGCGGTGGTCTTCCCGCATCCGCTTTCCCCGACCAGCCCGAGGGTTTCCCCCTTGCGGATTTCGAAACTGACGTCGTCAACCGCCTTGATGTGGCCCACCACCTTGCGCAGCAGGCCCTTGCGGATGGGAAAGTACTTCTTCAGGTTCCGGACTTCCAGCAGGACGCCTGGATCCTCAATGGACGCGGGCACGGGTCACCTCTTGCATCGTGTCCGGATCATGCAGCAGACAGGCAGCTCGCTGTCCATCGCCTGCAGTAAGCAGTTCGGGCATGCGCACATCGCAGATGCCGGGCATCACATCGGGGCACCGGTTGTTGAAGGGGCACCCGGTCGGAATGGAGAACGGGTCGGGCACCATGCCCTCGATCACCTCCAGGCGGGACCCTTCGGTCTGCCCAATACGGGGAATCGATCGGAGCAGGGCCCGCGTGTACGGATGCTGCGGGTTGTAGAAGATCGCATCCGTGGTGCCCTGTTCGACAATACGGCCCAGATACATGACCGCGATGTCCTCCGCCATCTCGGCGATGACCCCCAAATCGTGGGTGATGTACATAATGGCCATGCCGAACTCCTCTTGGAGGTCGAGCATGAGATCGTTGATTTGAGCCTGGGTCGTGACGTCGAGCGCCGTGGTGGGCTCGTCGGCAATCAACAGTTTGGGGCCGCAGGAGAGGGCAATCGCGATCATGACGCGCTGACGCTGGCCGCCCGAAAGCTCGTGCGGATAGCTCACGACCCGTTCTTCCGGTCGGGGAATGCCCACCTTGTCCAGCATCTCGACGGCGATTTGTCGGGCCTCCTCACGCGGAATCCGATTCTGCCTGGCAATGGCCTTGGCCATCTGGTCGCCAACGGTCTGACGCGGCTTCAGGTGCAGTTGAATCGACTCGCCGATGTGCAGGCCGGCCGTGTAGACCGGGGTCAGCGAACTCATCGGTTCCTGGAAGATCATGGCGATCTCGCCGCCGCGCAGGTCCCGCATCAGTTGGCTGTCGGCCGGCTGTTGGGCAATGTCGATGAGTTCGGAGTCGCTGGAATCGTCCCGTTGCCGGTTGTACAGCATCTCGCCGCTCACAATCGAGCCGTTCTTGGCCAGCAGCTGCATGATGGCGCGGGCCGTGACGGACTTGCCGGAGCCGCTCTCGCCGATGACCCCAAGGGTCTTCGACTTGCGAATCGTGAAGTTCACCCCCTCAAGAGCGCGGACCGTGCCGCGCCGCACGTCGAAATGAACTTGCAGGTCCCTGATGTCCAGCAGGACTTCAGAGTCCAGGGCGGCCGTCGCCATGACTACTGGCCTCCGTAGGGATCAAGGGCGTCGCGCAGGCCGTCGCCCAGCATGTTGAAGCCCCAGATAGCCCCAATGATGACCGGGATTGTGATCAGCATCCACGGCGAGAACTGGATGGCCCGGATGCCGGACACCTCGTAGAGCAGCACGCCCCAGCTGGTCAGCGGCGGCCGCAGGCCCAGACCCAGCCAGCTGAGCGCCGTTTCGGCCAGGATCATGCCCGGAATGGCCAGCGTGGAAATCACGATGATGTGGCTGGTGGCACCCGGAATTAAATGGCGGAACATCACGCGCCAGTCATTGGAACCAAACGATTGGGCAGCCAAAACGTATTCGCGTTCCCGCAGCGAGAGGACCAAGCCGCGTACCTGCCGGGCCAGGCCGCCCCAGCGTACGCAAGCCAGGATGATGGTCAACATGAAGTAGACCGCGATCGGAGACCACTCGGGCGGAATGGCGGCGGCCAGGGCCATGAACAGCGGGATGTCCGGAAAGGCCGACAGGAACTCCGTGACTCTCTGCACCACCAAGTCCACCAGGCGGCCGTACCAGCCCGAAATCACCCCCAGGGTGGCACCGAAAGTAATGGTCAGAAACTGGCCGATCAGGCCGATGAGCAGGGAAAGGCGGCCCCCGTAGATGATGCGCGTGAACAGGTCGCGGCCCAGGCGATCCGTGCCGAACAGGTACACGTAGCCGTCCGGACTCTCCTCGGGATCCACCCCGAAGAGATGGATGTTGGACGGGATCAGGCCGGCCAGGCGGTACTCTTCGGCGCGCACGAACAGGTGGATCGGATAGCGCACGCTTTCATCGACCACGAAGAAGCGCTTGCGCAGTTGCATGTCCACCTCCTCCTTCAGGCCGTAGACGAAGGGCCGGGCCTGAAACCGGCCCTCATGGCGGAACTGCAGCCGCTGGGGCGGGGCCTCAAGGTAGTCGGAGACGGTGTCGACCAGATAGGGAGACCAGAATTCCGCAGTCAGGGCGCAGACGAAGTAGTAGGCGATGATCAGGAAGCCGCCGAACATCGCCAGCTTGTTCTGCCGGAACCGCCACCAGACCAGAACCCAGTAGTTCTGGCTGATCTCCTTGGCGTTCTGCTCTTCTGCGAACGGTTCGGGGACGGCAGTGCTCATGTCCGGTCTTCCTAAACGGAATGGTAGGGCCTGTGGCTACTCGAGGCGGATGCGCGGATCAAGCCAAGCCAGGGCCAGATCGGCCAGCAGGTTGCCGACCAGCAGTATCAGGGTAAAAAAGACCAGGGTAGTGCCCGCCAGATACATGTCCTGACGCTGCAGGGCCCGGACGAACTCCGGTCCGATCGTGGGCAGGTTCAGCACGGTCGCCACCAGGGCGTTGCCCACGATGATCCCGGGCAGGGCTTCGGACCCCAGGATCACGATCAGGGGATTGATGGCCATGCGCACCGCATGCTTCCAGGTCACGGTCCGGCTCTTGAGACCGCGCGCCCGGGCCGACTCGACGAACGGCTGGCCGAGCGTGTCGAGCAGGTTGCCGCGCATAATCCGGATCAGCCCGGCCGTGCCCGTGATACTGCCAATCAGGGCCGGCAGCCAGAGGTGTTTCAGCAAGTCCACGAACTTGGCAAAGCTCCAGGGCGCATCGCGGTACTCCCGCGAGAACAGTCCCAGGATGTCGACATCCGTGAACTGCACCACGTAGAACAGGAGCAGCAGGGCGAGCAGGAACCCGGGAACGCCCAGACCAATAAAGCTGATCGTCGTGAATATCTGATCGCCGATCGAGTACTGGTTGGTGGCGGAGTAGACGCCGATGGGTATGGCGACGACCCACACCAGAAGAATGGAGGCTACCGCCAGGGCACAAGTTAGCCAGAAGCGCTGGGCGATCACCTCCCGGACCGGTCTCTCAAGGGCGAATGATTCGCCAAAGTCTCCCCGTACGAAATTGGTGGCCCACTTCACGTATCTGGGCAACAGGGGAATGTCGAGGCCGTACCGCAGCCTGAGTTCCGTGACCCGGTCCTCCGCGCTCCGGTCGCCGCGCCCCTCCAGTTCCGTCAGAAGCTGTGTGAGGAAGTCGCCCGGCGGCAGTTCGATGATCACGAACCCGACGAACGAAACCAACACCAGCATGACCACCGAGTAGCCCACGCGTCGGATGATGTAGGAAAGCACGATCGGGAACCGGAACCAAGTGGGGCGGTCTACCTACAGCGGGGGCCGGCGCGCAACCTGCCGACGAACACGGCAGGCAGGCAATCGCCTTGACGCATGCACCGGCCCCGAAATGCCACCCCCGGTTGCGGCCGCAACCGGGGGTGGCACCTTGTCAATTTACTGTTCGATGTAGAACTGCTCCGGATGCACGTTGCCGGGGCTGCCCGGAGCCCACGGGCCCAGGATGCCGAACGACGGTACGTTCTTGAAGTAGTTCTTGATCACGACGCGCATCCGTTGTAAG
>JAPPAJ010000233.1 GCA_026705565.1 Caldilineaceae bacterium
GACTCGAGTTGCGGGGGCGTGCAACGGAGCCCCCATCAACCGAGAGCGAATTACCAGCGTTGGTGCCGAAGTGTGCCGATTAATGGAACAGTTCAGCGGCGTCCAAGTGGCATCTGTGTCCCTCACGGACCGCTGCGAACCTTCAATCTGTATCTCCCCGTCGTACGTATTGGTGATGTTGAGGGCGATGCAAGTTGCGTCCTGTGCTCGTTCCAGCTCCACCAGCAGGCTGCGCCCGTACTGCCTGCGATCCGCCTGCTCCTGTGCCTCACTGAGGATTCCGTTGTACTTCAGTTCGAAGACACAGGCCCGCCCCTTGTAGATGGTTGCCAAGTCGTATCGCCCTGACAGTTCCCGCCGCTCCGAACGGGGCGTTGCGTTCATGCCCAGGAAGATGCCGTGCAACGCGGCATGGTAGGCGTACTCGTCTTCCATGATGTTGTAGGGGAAGGCGTACAGGCAGTCCAGCAGGATGTCGGGCAGATCCATATAGTTGCCGGTCTCCAGACAGTGCCGCAGGCGTTCGATGCCCGGCAGCTGCTCCCCGGTGTGGACCCGCGCCAAGTCCCGCAACACCGTCCGCGCGACCTCGCGGTTGGGCCAGCCCAGGCGCGCCGGCTGGCCGTCCCGTTCGGGATGGTGGGTCAGGTAGCCGCTCTGCAGCATCAGCGACTTGAGGCTGTCGGTCTTGTTGCCGTAGAAGTCGCCTTCCAGTTCGTCGAGGTCGCCAAACAGGGTTGAATTGACTTCGGCCGGCTGTCGGCGCAGTGCGTCCACCAGGACCTTGGACACGCCGGAATCCGACCAGTGGGCCGGGAAACCCCGTCGTTGGATCCGGGCTTGCCCCTGCGGAGTCGTCAGGTCGGTCAACGCGTTGCACAGCGACCAGGGGTTGTAGACGGCCGGTCCAACGCCGTCCGGGTCGAACCGATAGCCGTTGTAGTTTGCCCGCAAGGTTTCCCGAAGTTCATTGAGCGACAGGTCCAGCCCCGTCGCCGCCGCTTCGATACAGTCCACCAACGGGGGCTGGTCCAGGTCGCTCTCGGTGAAGCCGCAGACGGCACCGAACTCCTCTTTCCAAGTACAGTCCAGCAGGTTGTTGAGGGCCGAGAACATCTCTCCGTAGGCCCGGCGCGTGATGCCGGTGATGAGAACCTTGTGCAAATCCGGCTCCCATTCCTTAAACAGCCGAAAAAACTCCCGAAACAGTTCGAAGTATGGTTCAACTTCGGCCGGACTGCGTCCCAACAGCTTCAGCAGTGGTGTGTCGTACTCGTCGACCAACACAGCCGGATTTCCGATCTGGCGCTGGAGTGACGACAACAACGGCACAAGCATCTCCGCCGGTTCCTCTTGACAGCTTCTCGGATTCCGCAGGGCCTCCATGTCGATTCCGGGTGCGTAGCCTCTTCCATACCAGGCCAGACCTTGTCTTGCGATCTGGCCCCGGAGGGACTGCTTCATTTGCTCCGGCGTGTCCCCATGGACTCCGCTGAAGTCCAATCGCACCACTGGATACCGAGGTTTCTCACCGAACTCTGCTTCCCAGGCCGTGCCGGCAAAGAGGAACTCGTCCGGCACTTTGGGCTCCGGTCGAACCAGATCGCCGTCGGGATGCCGCAATCGCGGCAGGTGTCCTTGGTACATGCACTCGATGGTCGAGAGCATCAGGGTCTTGCCGAAGCGCCGCGGCCGTGCCAGGAACAGATACTTGCCGCTGTCCAGCAGGTGCTTCAGTTCGCGGGTCTTGTCGACGTAGGCGTAGTTCTCCCTGCGCAGGTCCGCGTACACAGAGATGCCGGGCATCAGCATGGGTGCGGAAGCGGCACGCTCACGATCCGTGTCAGGCTTGGTTTGGGATTCGAGATCGGTCATCCTCTTGCTTGGACACTCGGCGAAGGTTCCACGGAAACAAGGGTAGTCCATGGATTGTAGTCGGGTTTGCCAAGGCGGTCGGACGCGGCGTGCACGCCCTGCCTGACCGCCTTGCAGCAACGGTGTTGAAAGTCAAGCCTCGCCAGCCGTGGGCGCGCGGTTCGGCTGCCAGGGGACTTGGTCTCGGATCACGACATTCAGAATGAGGAACCAAATTGCGCATGGCCGCCACGAGAATCACATTCCTGGGCTTGCCCCCTTGGCATAAACGGGTGTAGAAGGTCCGGCTTCTGGGAACTCCGGTGGCCTCTCGGGTTGGATTGCCGCGGTCGGGGCTGGGCCGGACGGTCTCGCAGAGAACCGGGGGCTGGTTGGCCTTCGGTTTCTGTTTCAGTGTCCGTTTGAGAGCAATGGGAGCAACATCCTGTACGGGCCGTTGCGAACCCTCAATCCGTATCTCCCCGGCGTACGTCTTGGTGATATTGAGGGCGATGCAGGTTGCGTCCTGTGCCCTTTCCAGCTCCACCAGCAGGCTGCGCCCGTACTGCCTGCGATCCGCCTGCTCCTGCGCTTCCCTGAGGCTCCCGTTGTACTTCAGTTCGAAGACACAGGCGTGTCCCTTGTAGATGGCCGCCAGGTCATACCGTCCGGACAGTTCCCGTCGCTCCGAACGGGGCGTTGCGTTCATGCCCAGGAAGATGCCGTGCAGCGCGGCGTGGTAGGCGTACTCGCCTTCCATGATGTTGTAGGGGAAGGCATACAGGCAGTCGGGCAGAATGTTGGGTAGGTCCTCATAGTTGCCGGTTTCCAGGCAGGTCCGCAGACGCTCGATGCCCGGCAGCTTCTCCCCGGTGTGGGCCCGTGCCAGATCCCGCAACACCGTCCGCGCGACTTCGCGGTTGGGCCATCCCAGACGTGCCGGTTGGCCGTTCCGTTCGGGATGGTGGGTCAG
Source organism: Caldilineaceae bacterium (assembly GCA_026705565.1). Classification (GTDB taxonomy): domain Bacteria; phylum Chloroflexota; class Anaerolineae; order Caldilineales; family Caldilineaceae; genus Bin34. The sequence continues at coordinate 2,828 of JAPPAJ010000233.1, forward strand.
GTAGCCTCCCTGCAGCATCAGCGACTTGAGGCTGTCGGTCTTCTTGCCGTGGAAGTCGCCTTCCAACTCATCGAAGTCATCGAATGGCGTTGAGTTCACTTCGGCCGGCTGTCGGCGCAGCGTGTCCACCAGAACCTTGGACACCCCGGAATCCGACCAGTGGGCCGGGAAACCTCTCCGTTGGATTCGAACTCGTTCCAGTGGATCCAACAGGTCGGCCAAGGTATTGCACAGGGACCAGGGGTTGTAGACGGCCGGTCCGACGCCATCCGGGTCGAATCGGTAGCCGTTGTAGTTGTCGCGCAGGGATTCCCGAAGTTGGTCTGTCGATTGACCCAAGCCGTCTGCAGCTGCTTCGATGCAGTCCGCCAACGGGGGTTGGTCCAAGTCGTTCTCAGTGAAGCCGCAGACGGCCCCGAATTGTGCTTTCCAGGTGCAGTCCCGCAGGTTGTTGAGGGCCGAGAACATTTCGCCGTACGCCCGGCGCGTGATGCCTGTGATGAGAACCTTGTGCAGTTCCGATTTGCAAATCTTCAATGCCCGAAAAAATGCCCGGAACAGTTCGAAAAAGGGATCAACCTCGGCCGGACTGCGTCCCAACAGCTTCAGCAGCGGCGTGTCGTACTCGTCCACCAGTACGACCGGGTTGCCACGCTGCTTCCTCAAGATACCAATCATCTGTTCCAGCATGTCCTGAGGGGGATCGGAGTAGCTGGCTGCATCCCTCAGGTACTTCAGTTCAATACCGGGATCGAGTCCCCTGCACCACCAGACCAGGGCCTGTCGCGCGACATGCCGCGTCAGGGACCGCTTCATCTCCTCGGCACTGTTGCCGGTGACGGCGCTCAGGTCCAACCGAATGACCGGCCTCTTGGGTGAAGTCGCAACGAATTCCTCCCAGGCAGTGCCTGCAAACAGGAGTTCATCGGGAACCTTGGCGGCTGTGTGGGTCATCTCCACGAACGGATCCCGGATTTCCGGCCAGTCGCCCTGATACATGCACTCGATGGTCGAGAGCATCAGGGTCTTGCCGAACCGCCGTGGGCGGGCCAGAAACAGGTACTTGCCGCTGTCCAGCAGGAACTTCAGTTCGCGGGTCTTGTCGACATAGGCGTAGTTTTCCCGACGCAGGTCCGCGTACACCGAGATTCCGGGCATGAGTACGGGCGGGGAAGCGGCCTGTCTACGGTCCACGGCAGTTCCGGACGCAGTCATGTTCTGGCTTCGGCCATTGGCGTCCTGGGTGTACAAGGTGCTTGGACGATTGGTGGATTGTAGTCGGGTCTGTTGGCGAGCTCTGCCATGCCCGGACCGCCAGGCTCCGTGCCTGCCCCAGGCGCATCCTGATCACCAAGCTTGTCTTGACGGTACGGAGACCGCCGGCCAAAGCGGGGCAATGCTTGGGCCCTGCCCGTGGGCAATCTTCCGGATCCGGTCCGTCCGCACCCGGATGCGATGGAGCCGACAAGATTGGGGAAGGGCGTGTTTCTGTGTTGACTCCCGAAAACGGCTGCGTTATACATTCCTCACGGGTCGTGCAGTGGACCCTCCTAAAACAATCAAATCACCTGAGAAACCATCTGTTTCAATCCCATCACATGAACGGTTACCTTTCACGAATTCTGTTTGGTTCCTCCCGGGGAACCATTGCAAGCCGCCTGTTGTGCGGCTTTTTCTTATGCCTGACGGCAGGTCTGGCAGCCTGCACGCTGCCTGTGCCTGCCGAAGAGAGCCAGACGCTGGTTGTCTACTCGGGTCGCAACGAAAACCTTGTGGCTCCGGTCATCGAGTCGTTCGCGGCCGAGACGGGCATCAAGGTGGAGGTCCGCTACGGCGGCACCTCGGCCATGGCGGCTACCATTCTGGAGGAGGGGGAAAACTCCCCGGCGGACGTCTTCTACGGCCAGGATGCCGGCGCGCTCGGCGCGCTGGCCAAGGCTGGACGCCTGCAGGCCCTGCCCGAGGATGTCCAGTCCCTGGTGGATCCGTCCTGGGTGGCCTCCGACGGCAGCTGGATCGGTACGAGCCTGCGCGCGCGTGTGCTCGTGTACAACACCGAAGAGCTGGCAGTCGAGGACCTGCCGGCGAACATCCACGACTTGACCGATGAACAGTGGCGCGGCCGCGTAGGCTGGGCACCCACCAACGGCAGCTTTCAGGCTTTCGTGACCGCCTTGCGCGTGCTCGAAGGTGAGGAGGCGGCCAAGGCATGGCTGGAAGCCATGATCGCCAACGATGTGCAGGTCTATCCCAAGAACACGCCCATCGTGGCGGCAACCGGCGCGGGCGAGATCTCCGTCGGCCTGGTCAACCACTACTACCTGTTGCGGTTCCTGGCCGAGGACACGGAATTCAAGGCCGCCAACTACCACTTCTCCGAACCCGGCGCGGGCTCCATGGTGAATGTGGCCGGAGCCGGCATTGTCGATTCCTGCGCCAACTGCGGGGCGGCCGAGGCGTTCGTGCGCTATCTGCTGTCGGAGGCGGCACAGGACTACTTCCTGTCAACCACACACGAGTATCCGGTGGTGAGCGGCCAGAGGGAGCTGCCCTCGGGGGCGGTACCGCTGGATATGGTTGCCCTGCCGGAAATCGACCTGAGCGACTTGGAGGACCTTGAAGGGACTCTGACGCTGCTTCGTGCGGTAGGCGCCCTCGAGTAGCCGGCCCCAACCCGCCGCGGGTGGCGGCACCTGCACTGATTTGTCACCTGCGGCCCTTGCCGTCCTATAGTTATTGAAGGGAATAGTGAGAGTTTCGCGCCGTCTTGCAAGACGGCGCGAGGCCTCGTCTCCGGGCACGGTCGTGCCTGTTTGAGTTCCCGGTGGTATGCCGGACCATGAACAAGCCCCTTTTCGTTCCCATGTGGCTGCGGCCACAGAGCCGCTCTGGCCAGGCCAGACTGCCGGCCAGCTTGGTGCTGCCTGCGGTGCTGGTGGCCGGCCTGCTGCTCCTGCCGCTGGGCTATCTGGTGTTCCGGGCCACGGGAGTCGAACCCTCTGTCTGGCGCGACCTGTGGTCGCCCTCGACACTCCGCATCCTGGGCCGCAGCCTGCTGCTGGTAATCGGCGTCAATGCCAGCGTATGGCTGCTGTCCCTGCCCTTGGCTTGGCTGGTGGTCTTCAGCGACCTGCCGGGCCGCAAGCTGTGGACGATTCTGGTGGCAACTCCCTTGGTGGTGCCCAGCTACATCGGCGCCTACGTGCTGATTGCCATGTACGGTCCGCGCGGCCTGCTCCAGCAGTGGCTGGAACCGCTGGGCGTTGAGCGTCTGCCCTCGCTCTATGGGTTCCCGGGGGCACTGATCGCGATCACGCTGTTCACCTATCCGTATCTGTTCCTCGGCCTGCGCTCCGCCATGATGTCGTTGGACCAGTCCTGGCTGGATGCTGCACGCACGCTGGGCCAGAGCGGCTGGAAGACGCTCGGGACCCTTCTGCTGCCCGTGCTGAGGCCTGCGCTGGCGGCCGGCTCCGTGCTGGTGAGCCTCTATGTCCTGAGCGACTTCGGGGCCGTCGCCCTGCTGCGCTACACAACCTTCACCAGTGCCATCTATCTCTACTGGCAGTCCAGCCTGGATGCCAGCGCCGCCGCCCTGCTTATGCTCGTGCTCGTAATTCTCACCATGGTGCTGATGGGGCTGGAATTCGTCCTGCGAGGTCGGGCCCGCATGGCCCGCACCCATGCCGGAACAGGCCGGACCATAACCCCCGTCCGGTTGGGACGGTGGAAGTACGCGGCTTGGCTGCTGCTGGGCGGAACCGTCTTCATGGGCATGGGCAACCCGATCGTCGTGTCGCTGATTTGGCTCGTGAAAGGCCTGGCGGCCGGCGCAACCCTGCAGCCGGTCTGGCAGGCCATGGGCAACAGTCTGCTGGTGAGCCTCCTGGCCGCGATCACGGCCGTACTGGTGTTTGCCGTGCCTACCGCCTATCTGGCGGAACGCTACCGGAAGCTGAGCGCCCGCCTGCCGGCGCGGGCTGCCTACATCGGCTTTGGCATGCCGGGCATTGCGGTGGCCCTGAGCCTGGTCTTCTTTGGGGCCCGCCATGCTCCCTGGGTGTACCAGACCGTGTACCTGTTGCTCTTGGGCTACATGGTCCGCTACGCGTCCCTGGCGGTGGGTCCGCTGCGCACGCAGCTGTCCCGCATCAATCCCCGCATGGAGGAGGCCGGCCGCCTGCTCGGCTTCTCCGAAATTCGGGTGCTCTGGCGCGTGACTGCACCGGTGGCGCGCGGGGGATTGCTGACCGGCACCGCCCTGGTCTTCCTATCCACCATGAAGGAACTTCCCGTCACCCTGCTTCTGGGACCGACCGGCTTCAACACCCTGGCCACTCGCATCTGGTCCGCCACCGAGGAAGCCTTCTACGCGCGGGCCGCGGCACCGACCCTGATCCTGCTTTTGGTGTCCGCCCTCGGCATCGCGGCCATTTTCTCCGGGGAGGAGTGGTGACCGCCGACCGTGCCGAGCCGGCAACCGAACCCGATCCCAAGGTCCCGCCCGCGGCGGGTTTCCTGTCCATCAGGCAGGTGCGCAAGGGGTTCGACGGCTCCAGCCTGGTCCGGATCGAGGAATTCGATGTGGTGGAGGGCGAGGTCATGGCCTTGCTGGGCCCGTCCGGCTGCGGCAAGACCACCACCCTGCGCATGGTGGCCGGCCTGTCGCCGCCGGAATCCGGCTCGATCGTCATGGCCGGCCGGCTTCTGGACGGCCCCGGTGTCCATGTGCCCGCGGAGCGGCGCAATGTCGGCATGGTCTTTCAGGACTACGCCCTGTTCCCCCATTTGACGGTGGAGGGCAACATCCGCTTCGGGCTGGACGGCAGGAGCGCCGAGTCGGCGGGCCGTGCCCGCGACATGATGGAATTGACCCGGTTGACCCATCTGGCCGATCGCCGGCCCGCCGAACTGTCGGGGGGCGAGCAGCAGCGCACCGCACTGGCCCGGTCCCTGGCCCCCAATCCCCACCTGCTGCTGCTGGACGAGCCGTTCTCCAGTCTCGACGCGTCCTTGCGCAAGGATCTGCGGCGGGAGGTACGGCGCATTTTGCAGGCCACGGGGGTCACCACGATTCTGGTGACGCATGATCAGGACGAGGCCCTGTCGATGTGTGATCGGCTGGCCCTGATCCTGGACGGGGAGGTGCAGCAAGTGGGTACGCCGCGGGAGCTGTACTGGTCGCCCCGCAACGAGAACGTGGCCCGTTTCATCGGCGACGTCAACCTGCTGCCGGGCACGGCCGACGGATCAACGATTGTCGATACCGTGTTGGGCAGGCTGCCGATCCAGGCGGCGCGGACCGGATCCGTGCGGGTGATGCTGCGGCCCGAGTCGATTCAGGTGTCCTATCCGGAGGACCAGGCCTCCGTCATGGCACGCGTGTTGGACGTGGAGTACTACGGCCACGACCAGGTGCTGAACATTCGCCTGCAAACCGGCGAGGAGCTGTTGGCCCGCAGGGACGCCATTCAGCCATTCCTGCCCGGACAAACCGTCAGCGTGAAACCGGTTGGCGTGTTTCCCGCCTATGCGCCGGACCGCGGCTGACCCTGTGCCGGTTGCCCGACGGCATGGAGGAAATCTCCGTTCCCGTCGGCCATTCATCCATGGTCGGGTTCCAACGGATTGCCGATGCAACGGGCTGGAGGCACGGCCAAGAGAGGCTCCTACAGCGTGCGCTTCCTCCACAGCCCGACCATGGGTTCAACGGCATCAGGAACGGGCCCGATGTCCGAATGGGGTGGCCGTCAGCCTCCGCGGCTCGGGCTGGCGGTCCCGGCCGCTCGTTATGCGGCCCGCTGCTGCAATTCGCGGTCCAGGATTAGCAGTCCGGTGAAGTCCTCTCCAATCCGGCGAATATCCGCCAGGATCCGCTTGCACTGCTCCACTTCCTCGACCTGTTCGGCAATGAACCAGTCCAGCAACTCCCGGTAGGGTTCCAGCGGGGCTTCATCCGCCTTCCGGGCCTGCTCATGGATGAAGGCTTGCAGCGCCTCCTCGTAGGCCAATGCCGATCCCATCAGGTCCCGCGGGTGGCGTGCCGCGGGTGCTTCCGCTGCCAGGTTCGCAAATTCGATGTAGGCCCGCTGCGACTTCTGGAAGTCGATCAGCTTCTGGGCGTGGGCCTGCTCTTCCTGGGCCTGCACGTCGAACCAGTGGGAAAATCCGGGGAAATCCTCAATGTCCGCCAGCGCGGACAGAATCTGGTAATGGTAGGCGGATTCCAGTTCCCGGTGGATGTGGGTGTTGACGATATCCTGCATGGGATGTGCCTTGTCCTGTGAATGCCCAAGGTCCATCCAGTGTCGGTGCCGGGGGAACAGGAGCCGGGCCCGCGTCCGATCCGGATGGCCCACCATTTTACTCAACCACCTGCCGGAGGCGGTCTGGAACCTGCCGCCTAAACGGTCTGGACCACCGCAACGGTCAAGTCACGCGGCTCGCGCGCAGAATGCCCATCGCTACTCCAGTCAGGGGTTGTCGAGGATGGTTGGCAACTGCTCATGACGGTCTCCCGAAGCTTCCGCACGTGGATCGGGCCCGTTGTCATTCGCATGCGGAGTCTGACTGACACTGCGCGCAAGCAGAGCCGTTCGATCCTGGACAAACCGAAGCCGCACCGGCATCCGGGAATGCCACGGCCGGATCCTGCTTCAACCTAACCTGACGCGGCGGCCGGGGAACGACAGCACCTTTGTCAGGGCAGTTGAATCGCAGTTTCCTTACAATGTCGAGCCATGGGCCCCAAGGACGACAACAGTCTC
>JAPPAJ010000280.1 GCA_026705565.1 Caldilineaceae bacterium
GGGGTGGAGCGATACCAACTTCCACACCTTCAGAAAGGATCGCACGGTACCTGTTCCCAAGGCCACGGCCGAAGGTCGGGTGAGCCCGCAGGCGGTCATGCGATCCTTGCGCCGGCATGCGAATCTCGATGCCATCATGACGGTGGACGTGGGATCCCACAAGATTCACTTTGCCTTGGACTGGCCCACCCACGACGTGTCGGGCTTCCTGTTGTCCAACGGCCTGTCGTGCATGGGGTTTGGCTTGGCCGGAGCTATCGGGGCCGCGACGCTGGATCCCGGGAGGCAGGTACTCTGCGTTATCGGTGACGGAGGCTTGTCCATGTGCGCCGGCGAACTGGGCCTGCTCCGCGAACTGGATGCCAATGTCAAGGTGGTGGTAATGCAGGACGAGGCATTGGACCTGATCCGGGTTGCACAACTGCGAACGGGCGGTCCGGTGCACGGAACCGAGTACGGCGTGTCGGTGGACCACGCAAGGCTGGCAGCGGCCTACGGGATTCCCGGCCAGCGGGTCACGGACGACACCTCTCTGGATGATGGAGTGCGCACCGCCTGCACCCAGACCGGTCCCTACTTGGTAGAGGTCATGCTGGATCCCGTATCCTATCCGACTTTTCCTTCCACGCCCGATGGCCGGGGCGCGACGTACCCGCAATAGGTTCCGAATCCGCTCGGTGGAAGCGCCGTGCGGCAGCTGAGAACCATTTCACACGTAAATGCCTGCGAGTATGGGGGCAATCGCGCTCCAGTCGAAACGGGTCTCGACCAGGCGTCTCCCGTTGGCCACGCGCGGCCACGTCGTGTCCGGCTCGGTCCAAGTGCGCTCAATTGCGGTTACCAGATCGTTTGGGTTGTCCGCCAGCAAGCAGTGGGTTTCGTTTTCCAGGGGCAAGCCTGCGATCCCCTGGTTTGTTGACACCAGGGGGATGCCCGCAGCAAGGGCTTCCAGAACCTTGAATCTTGTTCCTCCCCCCTGGAACAGCGGCACAACGAAGGTGGCAGTCTGTTCCAGGTATGGCACCAGGGACTCGACATAACCAGTGACGGAGACACCGGGTATGTCGTTCAGGGCCAGTACGTTCGCGGACGGGTCTCGACCCAGGATCGTGAACGATGTGTCCGGGAACCGCTCGCGCAATGCAGGCATGGCTTCGCGACAGAACCAGGTCACACCCGTGACATTGGGACGGTAGTCCATCTTGCCCATGAACAGCAGGCTGTGGGGACGTACCGAATTCCGGTCGACCTTCGGCAGGGACCGGACGTCCAGGCAATTGGGAATCAGCGACACGCGATGCGCAGGAATGTGTTCCAGGACCTGGTCCCGATCCTCGGGACTGACGGTTGAAACGTGCCAGGCACTTCGCCAGGCACCCGTTTCGTGGTGCCTGGTCCGATGGGTCTGTAGGTGGTTGTAGAGGCGATAGGGGATATCGGCGACGGACAAGGCCTCATCGGCCTGCATCGACTCCCGCAGGTGGTACTCGATGTTGTGTTCATCCAGGACATAGGGAACCCTGGTTGAGAGCCGGTGACGAACCCGGTTCCATGTTCCCATCATCTCGAATCCGGCCACGTGGACGCAGTCGAAGGGCTTGGTTGTGTGTCGGACCAATGCCCTGTCCACCAATGTGTCGCTGTCATAGGCCTGCCAGATGTCGGGCATGGACCTGCCCATGTCCAACAGCCGCGTTGCCAATGGGCGCTCCGGCCAAGCAACAATCTCGCCATACGCAACGAGTGCAGCGACTTCCGAGGGCAGGGCGGGAGGGTCTGTGTCGAAGGTGCCGCACAGCAGCTCCACCTCGTGCCTTTCGGTCAGAATTCTGAGGAGGTGGAAGTTGCGCAGGTTGCGGCCTTGGGTAAGCGGCCACGGTACAACAGGGGCAAGGAACAGGATGCGCATCGTCACTTCACTGAATCATGTTTGGCGCGCCACCTCTCGGTAGACGTTCAGGGTCTGTCGGGCCGCCTTCTCCCAGCTGAACTCCAGGACTCTTTGGCGACCCTTGTTCACCAGGTCGGAAACAAGTTCCTCCGAGTTGAGCAGTGACAGAACGCTCGAGGCAACGTCCTCGGGGGCTCCGGGGTCGTGGGTAAGGGCGGCGTCGCCTGCCACTTCCGGCAGACAGGACGCATTGCTGCATACCACGGGCGTACCGCTGGCCATGGCCTCCAGAAGCGTAAAGCCGAAACCTTCGTACAGCGCCGGATGCACCAGGCACCTGGCATGTCGGTAGGCCTGAACCAGGGAAGGCTCCGACAGTTTGCCAGCAAAGACACAGGCACTCTCCAGGCCGCGCCGGGCGGCCTGTTCCTCCAGATCGTCCTGAAGCCACCCCGAAGCGCCTGCCAGGACCAGCATCAGCTTGCGGCCTTCGGGACGGGCTCGGACGATGGCGAAGGCTTCCAGAAGGGTGGGGATGTTTTTCCGGGGTTCAAGCGTGCCCACGTGCAGAAGGTAGTCGTTCGGCAGCCAATTGGGTTTGGGAGACGCGGTCGATTGCGGTTCGGTCCCGTCCTTTAGGAACCCCGGGTCAACGGCGTAGGGCACAATGGTCGTTTTGCCGGCTGCCTCCGGGAATCGGTTGGCCAAGTCGGAAGCCGTATGCAGGCTGGGCACCAGAATGGCCGCGGCATGCCGCACGGCCAGGGGAAGTTGGCCGTAGTAGACGGCGGCATCATCCGTCAGGACCTCGGGCCATTTCAGAAAGGCTAGGTCTTGGACCGTGATCACGGTTGTCAGCTTGGTTTGCAACGGTCCGATGAAGTCCGGGAAGTGGACCACATCCCACCGTCCCAGGGAAAGTTCCAGGGCCAGGCCGGCTTGTTCCCAGGCGTGGTGGACCGGACTGAACAGGGTCCGGTGGCGCCATGCCTCCGGCACGCGCTGTGCCGACGGTTGGCGCCTGTGGTGGAAAACGGTGAACTGGTCCCCGGAATCGAGCGCGTGCAGGGCGGAGCACAGGTTGCGGGCATACCGGGTGATGCCGGCCTGCCGATGGTATGCAAGCCTGGCATCGATGCCAATTCGAATCATTGGTTGCTGCAGCCTTTCCTACAGATGCGCCGGTCGTGGAGTCCGACATCCTCTGGACGCGTCAGTGGCACAATGACCTACATTATTGTGACATCATGTGTCGCCAAGGGCACAGGGACCGTTTCGGCCACGAGCCACCCGATCCCTTTTACCAGCAATTGCGCCACTTTGCTGACCGGGCATGAAGGCTAGCACCATGGAATTGCCACAGCTGGAACAAATCGTCAATTGGCTTGACGAGGAACACAAACGGAACCGCACCGAGATCGTGCGATTGGGCCACCTGCTGGAAATGCAGGGCAACAGCCAGGTCGGACAGACCAAGCAGCTGCAGGAGCTGGAAGGCACGGTGATGCGCTTCGAGGCCCAAGTGTCGCGGCTGCAGCAGTACGAGAGCACGTTGGACGGCTCCCGCCAGGAGCTGCTCGCGCTCATCGAACGGGAAGAGACCCAGCGCATCAAGGCCATCCGCGAGTTGGAACGGGCCCGGGAGGCGGATCGGGACACGGCCCAGCGCGACATTGCCGCCTTGCAGAGGGACGCGCACCGCTCCACCCAGCTCGAACAGGATCTTCAAATTCGACAGTCCGACTTCACGCGCCTGGCCGAATCGCTCCAGGCGATGGACGGCCAGATCAAGGCGCTGGAGGCCGCGCTGGAGGAGAAAACCCAAAACATCGACTTCATGTTGGAACTGCGCAGCACCGAAGTCCAGCGCATCACGCAGCAGCAGGAGGAGCAGACGGTGCACCTGCGTCGCCTGGATGAATTGGAGAGCACCAACATCCAGCAGGACCAGGAAATCCGCAGGCTGCGGCAGGAACTGACGGAGCTGCACGAATCGGGCAACCGGCATGGCCGGAACCTCGACGAGCTGGCGGACGAAATGAGGGGCCAGATGATTGACTTCAGCAAGCAGATTAGGGCCGTGGACGCCGCCGTGCAGGAGTTGCCGCCGTTGATTGAGGGTCTGCAGAACCAGTTGCGCCTGCAGGCCGAAGCACAGGATCACATTCGCAGGTCGGTGCTCGATTCGCGGGGTTTGCGGGAACAGATAGATCAGGCCATCCACCAGTTTCAGGAGGCGGAACGGTTGTTCCAGGCGCGGATCGAAAGTTCGCTTGAAGAGGCCAAGGCCGGGGTGGCGGAGCGGGAACGCAAGGAGCGCATGCAACGGGACCACCAGTGGCAGGAGCAGGCCCAGGACAACGCCGCGACGAAGGAAAGCCTCATGTCCGTGTCCCAGTCCCTCAAGACCCACGAGGCGCTGCTCAAGCAGCTGTGGTCCCTCCAGGAGACCTACCCCCAGCAGGCGCTGAGGGCCGCGCAGTCGCAGGTGGACAATCTTCAGGACAGCCTCAGGGAACGGGACCGGATTATCCGGGCCCTGGAGGACGAATGGATGCGGCTGCGCCGCAATGTCGAGTTGTACGCCAACGGTTCGAGCGGACAGGAAGCCGACGGCATGGATGGTTCGGCGGTGCCGTAGGCATGCGCGTCCTGAGCACGGCCGGGCATGTGGATCACGGCAAGTCCGCCCTGGTGCAGGCCCTGACCGGTACGGATCCCGATCGGCTGGCGGAGGAAAAGCGCCGCGGACTGACCATCGAGCTGGGCTACGCGTTCCTGGACTCCGAACCGCCCGATCCGGCCCGCCGCACCGGACTGGTCGATGTCCCGGGCCACCTCGACTTCATCCGCAACATGCTGGCGGGGATGAGCGGGATCGATGCGGCGATGCTGGTCGTGGCGGCCGACGACGGGGTAATGCCGCAGACGCGCGAGCATCTGTCCATCCTGGACCTGCTGCGGGTTCCTGCCTGCCTGCCGGTCCTGTCCAAGGTGGATGCCGTCGACGATCCCGAGTGGCTCGAACTGGTCGAACTGGATCTTGCCGACCACCTGGCACGGACGCGGTACGCGGATACGGCGATTTTGCGGGTGAGTGCCCATGAGGGCATCGGCCTGGAGGACCTGCGCCAGGCGATTTTCGACCTGCCGGAGCGGAGTCCCGAAGCCGTTCTCGACCAACCCGCACGCTTGCATGTTGACAGGGTGTTTGTGCAGTCCGGTTTTGGCACCGTGGTTACGGGTACGCTGTCTGCCGGGACCTTGGAACTGGGACAGTCGGTTGGCTTGCAGCCGTCCGGTCTCTCCGGGCGCATCAGGGGTTTGCAGTCCTACCATGAGACGAAGGACCGCTGCGTCGCGGGGGCCCGGGTGGCCGTGAACATCAGCGGGGTATCCCACGGCGACGTTCAGCGCGGCGACGCGCTTGTCACCGAGGGAACCATGGTCCCGAGCCGCCTGGCGGATGTCAAGGTGGAGCTGCTGCCCAACGCGTTCAAGGGGCTGGAACACAACCTGGACGTCATGTTGTTCCACGGGACCACGGAAACCATTGCCCGCGTGAGACTGATTGGTTCGCAGGTGATCGAACCGGGTCGGAGGGGCTATTGCCAGCTTGTCCTGTCGGAACCGATGGTGTTGGATTCCGGCGACCGGTTCATCGTCCGCCTACCGTCACCCAGTGTGACGCTGGGAGGCGGAGAGGTTCTGGACCCGGCCCCCGATCGCCATTGGAAGCGGTTTCACACCGGCAGCCTGGAACGCTTCCGGGTCCTGGACACCGACGACTTCAAGCTTCAGCTGGATTACAAAATCCGCACCCGTCCCCTGATCAGCCAGTCCGAACTGCTTGCCCAGGCCGGCACCGAGGCAGCACGGTGGCGCCGGTACTTGGAACACGAAATCGCGGAGGGTCGGGTGTGGTTCCTGGAGGGCAGCAGCGGTCCTTGGCTTGCGCCCGACCGAGCAGCACGGGAATGGCGGGACTTCGCGGAGGAAACGCTTGGGGAATGGCATCGGACATGGCCACTGCGTCCCGGCCAACCCCGCGGCGAGTTCCTTGCGCGCCTGACCGGGTGGATGCGTCGTCGGTACCAGGTGTCGGCCTCGGCCCCGCAACTGAACGCAGCGATGGCCGCTTGGCATGCTGAAGACAGGATCGTGGCCGAAGGCGATATCGTGCGCCTGCCTGGTCACAAAGTGAAGTACTCGCCGGAACAGGCTCGCCTGACGGACAGGTTGACGCAAACCTTGGAAGCGGCTGAATTCCTGCCGCCCAATAAAGGGGATGTCCTGCAGATGTTGGAGGGAGACCAGGAACTCCTGGATCATCTTCTGGTTTCCGGCCAGTGTGTGGCGCTCGACCAGGACGTGATTTTCCTGGTCTCCGTCCATCGGCGGGCTCAGGAGGCCGTGTTACGGATTCTGGACGAACTTGGCAGTGTCACCATGGCGCAGGTCAGAGACCGCTTGCCGACCAGCCGCAAGTATGCACAGGCGCTGTTGGAGCGGATGGACCAGGATCGGCTCACCCGGCGCGACGGGAACCTTCGTACCCGTGCCTGAGGCCCTTGGCCCAGGGGCATGCCGGATTGCGGCTGTGGATTGACTACGCGGGCAGGAGTTTCGAGCATGCGCATTCAAAGGGTGCAAGTTGATCACTACCGGATTCCATTGCCGGTTGTGTTGTCGGATTCCACCCACGGCGACATGAGCCACTTCGGCTTGGCAACCGTTCGTGTCCTGACTGACGACGGCATCGAGGGCATCGGCTACAGCTACGTCGTGGGCGACATTGGCGGCGGGGCGTTGCATGCCATGCTGGCACAGGATTTGGCACCGGTGCTTCCGGGTCGCGACAGTGACGACCGCGAACGGATTTGGCATGAACTCTGGTGGCGGGTTCACTTTGTGGGCCGCGGCGGCCTGGCTTCCTTCGCCCTGGCAGCCGTCGATGTGGCCTTGTGGGATGCCGCGGCCAAGCAGGCGTCCAAACCGTGGTGGAAGCTGCTTGGGGGCTGGCGCAAGCCGGTGCCGGCCTATGCGGGAGGAATCGACCTGCAGTTTCCGCTGGACAGGCTCCTGCACCAGGCCGACGGATTTCGGGACGCTGGGTTCCGGGCAATCAAAATGAAGGTGGGTCGTCCGCCATACAAGGAAGATGCAGATCGGGCCCTGGCCATGCGTGCCCATCTGGGTGACGGTTTCCCCCTGATGGCGGACGCCAATATGCAGTGGCTGCCCCATCAGGCCATCCAGGCGGCCCGGGCCTTGTCGGATGCCGACCTGTATTGGATTGAGGAGCCGACCATTCCGGACGACTATGCCGCCCATGCCCGGATTGCACGCGAAGGCGGCCTGCCAGTGGCCACCGGCGAGAATCTCCACTCGATCCACGAATTCGAACACATGCTGGATCTGGGCGAGGTCGCCTTTCCGGAGCCGGACTTGGTGACTCTGGGCGGGGTGACGCCCTGGCTCAAGGTGGCACACATGTGCGAGGCCCGCAACCTACCCGTGACTACTCACGGAGTCCACGATCTGCATGTCCATCTTCTGGCGGCCGTGCCCAACGCCTCCTATCTTGAAGTGCATGGGTTCGGTCTGGAAAGGTTCATGGAGGAGCCGCTTGCGGTCCGCGACGGGACGGTTCTGCCCCCCGAACGGCCCGGACACGGGGTGGGACTGCTTTGGGACCGGCTGGAACCACATCGGCGGTCGCCATCCGTAGTCTTGACACGGGATTGATCGCTTTGTGCCTTCTCCGTCGGCTGGTACAGATACAACGCACGCATACTCAAAACAACAGAACAACGGGAGCGAGACATGCAATATCGCAACCTGGGCCATACCGGTCTCAAGATTTCGGCCATCGGCCTCGGAACCATGCAATGGCGGTGGCGAACCACCCAGGAGGAGGCGTACTCGATCATGGACGCCTACCTCGAACACGGAGGCAATTTTCTGGACACCGCCAACATCTACAGCCAGTGGGTGCCGGAGCTGGGCGTGGGAACCAGCGAGACGGTGATTGGCAACTGGCTGCAGGCGCGCGGCAACCGGGACCAGGTGGTGCTGGCCACCAAGGTGCGCGGTCCGATGTCGGACCGGCCCAACGGCGAGGGCCTGTCGCGCAGGCACATCATGGAAGCCTTGGAAGACTCGTTGCGGCGGCTGCAAACCGATTGGGTCGACCTCTATCAGACGCACTGGTTCGACGCGGAGACCCCAATCGAGGAAACGCTTGAGGCCTTGACCGCGCTGATCCGACAGGGCAAGGTGCGCTACATCGGCTGCAGCAACTATCCCGCCTGGCGACTAATGCAGGCGCTGTGGGCCAGCGACAAGCACGATCTGCATCGGTTTGCCAGCCTGCAGCCGCACTACAATCTGCTCCATCGCCGCGAGTTCGAGCAGGAACTGGCCGAGGTGTGCGAAACCTACGGCATTGGGGTCGTGCCCTACAGCCCGATGGCGGGAGGCGTTCTGACGGGGAGCTACAGTCGGGACCGAAGTCCGGAGACCCCGCGTGCGGAAGGCAACCAGGCCAAGTACGATCGGGAAGAGGTTTGGCAGGTCGTGGACACTGTGCGCGACATTGCGCAGGGACACGATACCTGGCCCGGTGCCGTGGCCGTGGCCTGGCTCCTGTCGCGGCCGTCCGTGACCTCACCCATTGTCGGCGCCAACTCCATTGAACAGTGCAGGGCCAATCTGGCGGCTGCGGACTTGCAGCTGAGCCGGGAGGAGTTGGATCGCCTGACAGAAGCCAGCGACAAAATCGGTTCGGCCTGAGGTCGAACCTATACTGACCAACGCCAATCCATCAACACAAGGAAGTCCAATGTCCAATCCCTTCAGCCTGGAAGGCAAGGTCGCCCTGGTGACCGGCGGCAACGGCGGTATCGGCAAGGCCATCGCGCTGGGTTTAAAGGAAGCCGGCGCCGTGGTTGTGGCGGCGGGCCGCAGCCAGGAAAAGAACCGGGCGATGGCCGATGAACTGGGCGAAGGCCACGCCGTTCTCGAGCTTGACATCCGCGACGAGGCCGCCGTCGACGCGGCGGTGGCCGGCCTGGTGGAAACGCAGGGGCACTTGGACATTGTGGTCAACAATGCAGGAATTGCTCGGCGCGGAACCGTTCTCGAGAGTCCGACCGCCAACTGGACCGATCTCCTGGATACCCATCTGAACGGTGCCTTCTATTGCGCGCGGGCCGCCGCGCGGCACATGTCGGAATCCGGACGCGGCGGCAAGATCATCAACATCGGGTCAATGTATTCCTTCTTCGGGCCGCCCAACGCCGCCGGCTATGCCACCGCCAAGACCGGCATGGTGGGCCTGACCAGGGCCTTGGCGGTGGAATGGGCCGAGTACAACATCCAAGTCAACGCCATCTGTCCGGGTTGGCACACCACCGACCTGAACAGGCCGCTGCTGGCCGTGATCGGCGAAGACATCGCCCTCAAGACCCCCGCCAGACGTTTGGGCACGACCCATGACTTGGCCGGTGCGGCGGTGTTCCTGGCGGCGCCGGCGTCCGATTTCGTCACCGGGCAGTGCCTGACCGTGGACGGGGGCTACAGCGTTCAGGATCGCCGGTGGGACGAGGGCCAGGGGTGGCAAAGGGTGCTGAAATACTTTGCGACCTGCCAGAAGCCCTCCGCCCCCCCCCTGCTTATTCATTCT
>JAPPAJ010000399.1 GCA_026705565.1 Caldilineaceae bacterium
ACTCTCGCCGTGCAGCTTCCCCTGTGCCGCGGGATGGTCGGCAGCGGTTGTTGCGTCCGCTCTTGATCCGACAGGGCAGTATCCCAAAGCCTGCATCTACTCACTGCCTTACTTGTCCCAGTAGTCCTCGCCCTCGACCCCAACCTGGACGATGCGCGCCTGGTCCACGCCGGCCACGCCCACATACCGGAACATCATGCCGTCCGATTCCCGGGGCTGCATGTCCTGCACCACAATGGTCTCTTCTCCGTTAAGAAGAGATGCGAAGGGCGCTGCCTGCGTATCCCCATCGGGATCCGTGGGGAACTTGAATTCGATTGCCGGGTTGTTGGTGTACACCACGTTCCCTTCTTCGTCCGTCACCCAGAACTCGGAAATCGCGGACTCGTCGGCAACTTCCGCCAGCACCGCGTTGATCTCATCGGTTGTCATGCCCGCGGCAATGGCGGCTGCCACAAAGTGCGCCGTCAACTTGGCCGAGGCAACCATGTGACCACCGACATCCTCGTAGTCGTCCTCATACCAGAAGTCATCTTCGTACCGATGGGACTTGGAGTAATCGTCGTCGAATTTTTCTCTGGGGGACCAGTCGCCACGGTAATGGCTGCGACCATGCATCAGCTCATGCGTCATACCCATCATCATGGCGATGGCGGGGTAGCAGCCGGAGACCGACATTGCAACAACGACCAGCAGTACCAACGTAAGAATTTTGCGCATGTGATTCAGACCGTATGTGGAGACAGGACGTAGGCAATTCCGCCGATTGCCAGCCAGATTTGGTCTGGCTGGCAGCTTCGAAAATTAGCGTATCACACGGGAATCGAATATCCGGTAGCTCACACGACTCAGGCTCTGCCTCGAAGACCGTTTCGCGCTCCGCGATCCCCGCCTACAATCAGACACACGGGAATGGATGCCGTGATACCTGCCACATCACTGCACGGTGTGTTTGGAAATCTCGAATGGCGTTCCAAAATCGGAGGCTGCGGGTACGCCTGCCTCCCGGGCCTCAAGACGAAGGCAGGGTGTTCCACTTCCTGCATCCGACGGCATCCACCATGGTTTGACGCAAGCGAACAGGGCTTTCCTGCGCGCAGGAAACACTGATGACGGACTTGGACCAAAATCAATGGAACCGAAACAGTACCGCGCCGTGTATGCCGGCGTCCCCCTCTCTGTGGATCGTTGTAGTATTGGAACCGGCAATTCGGCTGCGCCACGGCCTGAAGAGTGCCTTCCCGGAATCCCGGCCCCGGCATCCCACCGACACTGGAGTTGTTGCCACCCCATGAGAGAGTTGACCCAGCTTGGCGAGTCCAGGCAGATCTTTGGCCTCATTCATCTGCCCGCGTCTCCCAGCACACCCCACTTCGCCGAAGACAACCTGAACCTGGCCTTGGAGAAGGCACTTGCTGACGCCTGGGCCCTATACCGCGGCGGGGCCCAGGGCGGCCTGATCCAGACCATTGACGGCGTCTATTCGGTGGGGGAGGCGGTGGATCCGGCTCGGTTGGCTTTCGTGGCGGGAATCACCACCCGCGTGGCCATGGAACTGCCTGAAACCTTCCAGATTGGAGTCCAGGTCATGTGGAACGCCCAAAAGGCGTCCCTGGGCGTGGCCTACAGCTGCGGTGGTTCGTACATCCGCTGTAGTTCCTATGTCGGCTCGACACACAGTCCCTATGGGGTAGCCGAAGCGAATCCCGCCGACTTCCTGCAATACCAACGGCTGCTGGGCGCGCAACGCGTCCGCATTGTGGCCGAAATCCACAGCATGCACTACCGCTCCCGGGAGGGCCTGTCCCTGGGTCGCTTGGCGGAGCACGCTTGGCGTTGCGGCGCCCATGCCGTCGAAATCGCGGAACCGGAGCCGGCAACCATCCGCTCCATGATCACGGACATCAAGAACTCGGTACCCGACCTGCCCGTGATATTGGGCGGCCACACCAGTCACCAAAATGTGGGCGAAATGCTGGCCGATGCCGACGGGGCGTTTGTGGGCACCTGCTTCCAGCCCGACGGCTGGGGCACCAACATCCACGAGGACCGGGTTCGAGCGTACATGGACGAGGTCCAGAAGCTGGAGTGACCATTCATGCGCCTGGCGGTCTACGGAAAGATCATTCTTGATTCCGTGAAACTCACCTCCGGGGAGGTGGTGCCCAATCTGCTGGGGGGTGGAGGTCCCCAGGGAGTTTACGGTGCCCGTCTGTACTGCGAGGACGTGGGTTTCCTGACAAGAACCGGTGCCGATTTGGACAAATCCAATTTGCGGGAACTGCACGGGCTGGGCGCGAATCTGGACGGTTGGCGCCAGTATCCACACCTGGAAACCCCTCGGCTGGACATTGCCTACGACGACGACCAGAACATGCTCAATGTCAAAGGCGAACCCATGCAGGTCATGCGTTGGGAGGGCAACTGGTCGGAGCTCCTGGCCCAAGAGATCGAATGGCCCGTGTCCTACCGGTCCGCGCGGGCAGTCCACTTGATTACGGAGTTGCCCAAGGAGCAGATGGTCGAAGCCTCCCTGCAATGGAAGCGGGAATCAGGCGGCATGCTTTCACTGGAACCATTGTTCGACAAGAACCAATGGGACAACCTGGACGACATGATGGAGCTTGTTCGCCAAGTGGATGTGGTGTGTCCGGACGCGACCGCCGCGGGCAAGGTGGCCGGGATCGATGATCCCTATGCCACAGCTGCGTATTGGCACAACCTGGGACCGTCCTGGGTAGCCCTCAGGGCAGGTGCTGAGGGATCGTATATTGCAGGTTCCGGGTTGAACGAGCCCATGCACATTCCGGCCATGAACGTCGATGTCCAGGATCCCACGGGAGCCGGCAATGCCTATGCCGGAGGCCTGGTTGCCGCCCTGATCGACGACCCGAACCTACCCATGGCAGCCTGCAAGGCCACGGCAGCCGCGGCCCTGATGCTCGGTGCCGTCGGAATCCCGCCGTTTTCGGACCAAGCAACTCGCGACGCACAAACGATGGCCATGACCCATTACCGGTCATTCGTTGAGCAGTCGTAACTGAAACGGGTACGCAAGGCGTTTCCGACTGCCAATGATTCCGTCTACGGACCATCACGACCGGACCCGGTTTGGACAAACGACCGCCGGAATGGTCGGTCAGGCCTGCCCGGAACACGGCTCAGGGGTGGAGACAAGGGGCTGATCGTTGAACGGCCAAGCCAGCCCAGGCCGGGCCGTCCTGGTCGGCGACATCTGTGCGGACCTGATCATCCGGGTGCCGGAGGAAACCGGCAACGCCCGGCAGCAGCCCGCACCCGAGGTTCACGGCGGTGGAGCCGTCGCCAACACGGCTGTGGCCCTGGCGCGGCTGGGTGTGGACACCCAGTTCATCGGCACTGTCGGCAACGAACTGTTTGGGGATCAGGCCCGCCGCGAACTGGAGATGGAGGGCATAGACATCTCCCGCCTTGGAGTCTCGCGGCGCTGGCCCACCATGTTGGTGATAGGCCTTATCGACCACACGGGCCAGCGCACGGTCCTGGGCTGGCCCAACCGCAACCAGGCGTTCTCCGACCTGCACGCGGACCAGTTGGCCGGTCTGGAATTGTCACCCGACGACTGGCTGCACACATCCGGCGGCTGTCTGGTGCAAAGTCCCATCCGCGCGGCGATTCACAAAGCCTTGGATCTGGCAAATGGCAGTGGAGCCAAGTCGTCGTTCGACCTCAACCTGAGGCTGGGCCTGGAAGACGGCCGGATGCCTCCCGCCTACAACGACACGGTATGGGAAGCCATCCGCAAGGCCGACTTCGTCCTCGGTTCGGCAGACGAAGAGCTGTTCCACCTGGTGCCCGACGAATCGGACATGAAGGTGGCCACGGCCCGCCTGGCCGCCCGGGGAGAATGCGTTGCCATCATGCGGGAGAGCACCGTGGGCGCGCACGTGTCGGAGTTCGGAGCGCCTGCATTCACCATTCCACCCTTCCGGGTCCCGGTGCTTGACACCATTGGGGCGGGTGACGCCTTCGACGCCGGATTTGTGCAGGCCGGCCTGGACGGCCACAGTTTGCGCGAGCAAGTCCGACAGGGCCATGCCGTAGCCGCCCTGCAAATCGGCAAACCGGGAGCGCGCAGTGCCCCTGTCAAGTCCGAGGTGGAGCAGTTCCTGGTCCAGGATCCGCCCATGTTGACCACGCACTGAACAGGTCCGGGCGGATCGGCTGCGAGCCGGAACTTCGGCCGGGCGCGGGAATGGTTCAGGAGCCCATCATGCACAGGATGAACACGGCGCCCTGCGGATCGTTGGCTACGACGAACTTGCCGTCCGGGATCTTCATCTCGGGTGTCACCTGCTTCCCGCCCAGTTCCTTGAACTTGGACAGCGAGGCGTCCAGGCTATCCACCTCAAAGTAGGGAATCCAGTGGTGGGGAACGTCCCCGTCCCAGGACTCGTCCATCGCGACCATGCCGCCGATGTACCTGGCCTCCACCACGTCCGTTTCAATGCGGGGGTTCCGCAACAGAGTGTACTTCTTGTTGTGCTGGTCGGCATCGCCTTCCCACCCGAACAGGCCGCGGTAGAACTCCAGCGACGCGTCCGGGGTCCGGCTGCAGTATTCGGCCCACATCATGGCACCCGGCTCGTTGTTAACCTTGAGGCCTCCGAAGTCGCCGGCCTGCCACAGGCCCACGGAAGCACCGTGCGGATCCCTGACCACGGCGAGCCGCGCACCCAGATGATCCATCGCCTCCACCGCCACGGTGCCACCCAGGGCCACCGCTTGCGCGGCGGTGGCCGCCACATCCTGAACGTTCACAAACAAAGTCCAGGACGGCACCCCATCGGTCTGTAGCGTTGAGCCCATGCCGCACACGATGTTTCCGCCCGGCATCGTGGCCAGCATGGTTTCAACGGATCCGCCCGGTTCCGGGTCCTGGAACTCCCAGCCCATCAGGCCGGCATAGAAACCCGCGGCGGCGGTCGGTTCGGACGTTGCCAGTTCCAGCCAGCTGAAGGAACCGAGGGGGTGTTGATTCGCGACCGGCATGGCGCAATTCCCGTTGGCTGGGGTGGAACGGCTTCCGTCAACCGGAGGCCGGAGGGGCCTGAAACGGCAGCAGGGGCTGCCGCGTGACCGCGTTCAGATATTCCCGGAACGTCATGCGGGGAGCTTCCCGCATCGGCACCACGGGATCTTCCTCCATCTTGTTTTCCGGAGGGTACAGGCCTGGGGTGAACCGGAAATCCAATCCATCCAGCAGGGAAGGCTGCTCGAAGGTGCCCGGCGGCAGTCTGAAGTGGGAAGGGCCGATGCAGCCCGCATACTGAAACGGCGGTTCGGCGCCTTCCGCCCAGCCCGTGAACAGGAGATCCATGGCCGGGCCGCGGCGGGACAATGTGAGAACCGATGCCGGCGCATCCTGGGGAAGCCGATAGCACTCCGCCCCATGATCCGGGATGGTATCCATGCACCAGTCGTAGATGTCCGCCATTCTGGTGCGGTCCAGGTCCACCTCCAGCACTTGCCTGCGGTCGTCATGTCCGGAACTCAGCATCAACCTTTCCATTGGGATTTCCTTGTGTCTGTGGACAGTGCCTACGGCTGTCCCTCGGTGATGGACCGTTCAGTCGGCCTGGGCAAGGCCGAACGGCACTCCCTGCGGATCCAGCAGCCGGGCCACGCGGTCCACGGGACCCGACTTGATTCCCTCCTGCACCCGGGCTCCAAGTTCCAGAGCCAGCTGCACGGATGCGTCAATATCGGCAATCTGGAAATAGACAAGCCACAGCGGTGCGGAAGGAAGCCACGCCGACGGGCCATCATCCAATCCGCCCGCATACCGCCATGCCAAGGGCAGGTCCGGATCGCCGGCAAACAAAGTGCATTCCTGTTTTACCCGGCCCTGTTCCGTCCTCCAGCCGAAGACAGACCGGTAACAGGCGGCGGCCGCGGCTCGGTCTCCGGTCAGAAGCTCAAACCAAACCATGGCACCGGGTTCGCGCACAATGCCAGCCCCAATCTGCGTTCCTGCCTAGAAGAGAGCGACCGTCGCTCCCGCGGCATCCATCATCACGGCAATGCTGGCAAAGTCTTCCACCGCAAACAGCGGCATGACAGTGGTACCCCCGGCCTCCTCGCCGGCTGCCAAAGTCCTACCGGCATCTGCCACATGGACATACGGAGCCCAACTTGGATGCATACCGGCTTCCAGGGCATTGGGCGGCAACGGCGTCAGGCCGACTGCGGTATGACCATCGATCCGGCCCATCGAGTGAACCAGCTGTCCTTCCAGCTGAGTCTCCGTGAAGGCCCAAGGAGCACTCCGTAGAAGTTGCGCGCAGCCTGTACGTCGATGGTGTTCAGGTCCGCGTGGCAGAACACATGAACCGGGTACGACTGCACGACAGGCACGATCAATTCACCTCGTGGGCTGGATGAGGAACCTATAACAAATTAAAGCACAGATTAATCAAACTTTCAACCGGAATAGGGCACGGTTTCTGGTTCGTTGATTTGGGTCCGGACCCACCGCCTACCCACAGGGATGAGTAGGTCCCGTTCGTTGGCTTTGAGCCATAGTAGCTGCCATCAGATGCAAGAAGGGATGTGTTCTCGCCTCCGCCTTCAAGCCCCTTCACTTCCATACGGGATCGCCTCAAGGCTTCCTTGTACCTTTCCGAGTCTCGGACCAACATCAACGGAAGTTGACAGTGTCCCAAGCAAGGATGCCCGCGTCCTGCGTCGGGACTACAATCGACGGGGATGGCGGGATGGGCCGCCGGGCCGTGTCTGCTATCGGAGGGACCAGACATGGATTGCCGAAAGTGGAAGCTGGTTGCAGTGGGACTGGCCCTGTTATGCGGGGCCTGCGACCGGTCGTCTGGAACCATGCCTTCGGTGTCGCCGCCGACGGTTGTGCCCATTGGTTCTGCGGTCCTGCCTTCCGCCACGCCCATGTCGGTGGCGACTCCCGTCCCGATCGCCGCCCAGGACCAGGCTCCTCCACCCGCAGTCGAGGCCACGGGCCCCTACCGCAACCTGGCGGAGAACCACAACGGCACCTTCCACCTGAGGCGGGAAGGCAACGCGGTGTACGCGACCTTCCGGACCGACCGCTCCCCGGTGCGGTTCCTGGCCCGGGACCAACCGGAGGTGTTGTTCACCGTGCCCGAGGGCTTCCGGCCAGTCCTGCCTGTGACCTGGGAGGTCAGTGCCCGGCCCGTGCGGACTGACGGTACGCCCCGTCCCGATCAGCCCGGGCGCCGGGTGTTTCGGATGCAGGTGGACACCGCGGGGCAGGTGCGCTACGTGGACGATGCGGGCGTGGACGGTGTGGGCCATCTCGGGTACGACACGGCCTTGGCCTGGCCCCTGGCCGGCACCGACCCCCGGCTGTGCGACCGCGATTGGAACATCCGGGAGGGCGTTCTGGCGGCCGTGCAGGCACTGGAGGATGTCACGGTGCCCTGCACGCAGGTGACCTGGACCCATCTGGCCCGCATCCGCACCCTGTCCCTGGATACCTTGTATGAGGATTTTGCGCGGCACGGCCTGCTGGGCCTGACCAACCTCACCGTATTGCAGATGCCGTCCATAGAAGGAGCTGTCTATCCTAAAGACCTACTGGCCCACACTCCCCGCCTGCAGACACTGTGGATGGAAGGAAGCGCCCTGGAAGACCTGCCGGACGACCTGTTCCGGCATACCCCGCTGCTGACCCATCTGTCCCTTGGAGATGATTCCCATCCGGACGCGGACTTGCCGGGCGACCTGCCGGTGCATACCCCCCATCTGGAATCCCTGCATCTGGAGGACAAACACCCGCCGACGGGCCTAGCCCATGTGCTGGCCCACGCCCGCCGCCTGACCCGCCTGACCGTGACGCCGTCCACTGCCTTGCCGGAGACATTCCTGGCAGCCGTGCCCCACCTGACCCACCTGACGGTCCAGGGTAATTTTGATCCCTGCGCGACACCGGACCTGCTGTCCCCCGTCCCTCACCTGAGGCACTTCGCGGT
Source organism: Caldilineaceae bacterium (assembly GCA_026705565.1). Lineage (GTDB taxonomy): Bacteria > Chloroflexota > Anaerolineae > Caldilineales > Caldilineaceae > Bin34. Next base: position 8,004 of record JAPPAJ010000399.1, read on the forward strand.
GCACATGGCCGCGGAGAACAGGGAGCTGGCCTGCCTGGACCGCGCTCTGCGCCTCCACACCCCGGCCCTGGTCGAGCTGCATGTCGAGCTCCAAGACTTGCGGGACCTGGAGGCCGGAGTCCTGCCGGGCCTGCCCCGGCTCACCCGCCTGACCCTGGACGTGGGCGGTCTGATCCGCCTGCCCGTGCAATTGCTGGCCGAGGCTCCCGAACTGACCCGCCTCACTCTGCGTGGCGAACCGCGGGACGCAGCCCTGACGCTGCCGGAGGGCTTCTTCGCGCATACGCCCCGCCTGACCGCCCTGTCCCTGCACGCGAACCGCCTGCAGGACTTGCCACCCGACCTGCTGACACCCCTGCCGGAGCTGCAGCAGGTGCAACTTGTCACAGAGGATGCGACCGCCCTGCCGGCCTGGTTCCTGGAGCGGGTGACAGAACTGCGGGTGGCCGGGCGGTATCAGGCGCAGAATCGGATTCTGCCCGCGGCTTTCCCGATGCATGCCCCGCGCCTGGAAGTCCTGCACCTGGACTCACCCTCCCTGACATCCTTCCCGGAGCATTTCCTGACCCATGCCCCGAACCTGGTCGAGCTCCGCCTGCGTGTGCCTTCGTTACAGGCCCTGCCGCCGGCCTTTCTGGCCCATGCCCCGCAACTGGAACGCTTTTACCTGGATGCCGGCTCTTACGCTCCCTCTTCCTTGCTAAGATTGGTCCCGGAGCATTTCCTGACCCATACGCCCCGCCTGGTTGAACTCTACCTGAGTGCGCCGGCACTGCACGCCTTCCCGCCCTCCTTCCTGGCCCATGCCCCCCGCCTGGAAAAACTGGAACTGGCCCATGGGTACGACTATTCCCCGCCTTATCCCAGAGTCAAGCTGCCAATCGAGGCCCTCCCCGCCGATTTCCTGGCCCATGCCCCCCGCCTGCGGCATCTCGAGTTGGCGTCCCTGGGGAATGTCGTTGAATTCCCTCAGCGGTTCCTGTCCGGCTCCCCGCAACTCCGATACCTGAACCTGGACGCCAACGACGCGAAGGCCCTGCCGGCCGACTTCCTCACCCGACATCCACGCCTCGAGACGGTCCGGCTGCGGGCCCAAAACGTTACGGCCCTGCCCCGCGGGTTCCTGGCCCAATCCCCCAACCTGACGGACCTGAAGCTCGACCTGCAGCGGGTGGAGGCATTGCCCGAGGGCTTTCTCGCGGACACGCCCCGCCTGTGGCATCTGGAAATCGATGTGCATGGGGTCGCGACCCTGCCGCCGGGCTTCCTGGCCGATGTGCCGCAACTGACCCGTCTGAACCTGCGCGCGCTCAACCTGACGGCCTGGCCCGCGGACTTCCTGACCCATGCTCCCCGCCTCCGGACACTCGGTTTGGCCATGCCCCTGTTCGAACCGACGCTGACGCCGGACCACCGCCTCTGGGACACCCTGCAGGCAGATGGCCTGCGCGTGAAGGTGACCCGGCCCGAGCCGTTCCATTTCGAGGATCCCGACTTCAAGGGACCGTCGTG
>JAPPAJ010000321.1 GCA_026705565.1 Caldilineaceae bacterium
TCAGGTCGCGGCCGAACGCCATCTCGGCCTGGAACGCCGACAATACCCGCGTGCGCGGGCTCAATCCTCCCGGGCAGCCTCCGCCACCCGGATCGCCTCCATGCACATGCCCACGACATGGTAGTCCAGCTTGGTTTCGTGGCCCTTGGCCTGCCCGGCAGGTGAGGTTCCCGGCTCCCGGGAACTGTGCCATCCCCCATGCCGTGCGTCCACGAACCGGTCCCGGACGTACGTCACGGTCTGGTACAGGGGCTCGTTCAAGTCCGGACGCGCGTGCCGATCGACGAAACGCAACAGGGCCCGGATCGTCTCGCACTGCTCCCACCAGCCCTTGCGACGGTGGAGCAGGCTGCCGTCCGGTGCCACCGGGGAGAAGATGCCCCCTTCCTCCCGGTCATAGCCCAGCCGCATGCCGTACGCCAGAAAGCGGGCGGCTTCGGCGGCGTAGGTGTCGGACAGACCGCGGGCCGAGGCCTCCGACATCAGGAAGGCCCATTCGAACGCATGCCCAATGTCGAGTCGACCCTCCTGTGCGGCCGGCAGCGGATTCCAGTCGGCGTCGTACACTTCGGGGAGGACAAGGTCCTCCGGTCGCCGCAGCCGATTCAGAACGAAGTCCGCGAGCGTGACGGCCTCCCCGTGCAGTTCGCCCATGCCGGGCAGGTCCCCCGCCGCCAGCAGGGCCTCAAAGAGATGCATCAAGGGATTCTGGGAACGCTGCGGATCCACCTCCCGGAAATCCCGGCTCATGAAGTAACGGTAGCCTCCCTGCCCGTCCCGGAAGCGGTCGGTCATGACCGTCCAGGTCTCCTGCAACGCCTCCCGACAGCGCGGCGAACCGGTCGTGGTACTGGCATGGGCCAGGCCGAACAGGACGAAGGCATGGCCGTAGCAGTCCTTGACATCGTCGACGATCTCGCCCGTGGGAGCGCAGGCCCGGACCCAGCCACCGAACTTCGCATCCCAGAAATGGTCCATCAGGAACCGGGAACCAGATTCCACGGCGTCCCGATACACCGACTCCCCGGTCAGCGCGTAACCCTGGGCGAAGTTGTACAGCAACCGGGTCTGCGACACGAGGGTGCCGAACCCCTTGGCCTGGGGGGTCCAGTCATGATCGAAATGACAGGCGAACAGCCCCTCCGCCGTGATGGCGGCGCGCCAGGCGGGAAGGATTTCGTCCAGAAGGTGATGCCTGAACCAGGCAATATCGACTTGATGGCGTTCATCGGAGGTCGGCATGCGCTTCTCACCATTGGGTTTCTAACATGTCCAGCCTACCCCACCGGACATCTGCAGCCCGTCAGGGGCAGGCCGTATTGCTTTTCAACGGTTCTTGGTAGGCGGGAATGGAATTCCGCCCTCAGTCTTCAAGACCGGCAGGACACGACCAGCATAATCGCGCTCCGCCAACGCCATTCCTGATTGTCCGCGGTACAGGACCGACTGCACGCGGACTAGCCGTAGGACAGGCGGTCAGGCTCCCAACTGGCTTGGCACCAGAAACAACGCCCTGGGACCTGAGTGGTTGCGTGTCCTCCCTGCCCAAACCAGGTAGCGTCGGCGACACCCCCTGGTTTGCAGGCCCGGACCGCCGTTACCCAGAAACGACTGCTTCCGTTTCCGGCGCGCGGGCTGTCAACAGATAAGCCAGACCGGCAACCGGAACGATGGCCAGTACCAGACTCAGGAACCAGTCCCCTCTCGACAACCCCGTCAGAATGGCTACGGATATGCCAACGGCTCCAGCGATATACACACCCAGGACACCGATAGCCATCCGCGACAGTCGGGATGAGCCGTGGTGTCCGACCAGCAATGCCACCAACAGGAGTGCCACCGCCAGTGGGTGCAGGACGGAAAGGAATCCCCTCTCCCACCAGGTGCCGCCATCGGCGAAATTCGCAACGCCCACAAGGAACAGGGCCAACACCATCTGGATGGATACCAGGATGGTGAGAACTCTTCCGGCCGTTTTGTTCATGGCTCCAACCTCAGAAATTGGCTCCGCCTTGGAAACAGAATCCGAATTCAACCGACCGCTCGACTGCCCCACTCCGTTTCCAGAAACGCCTCCGGCTCGAGGCCCAGCGCATCGGCCACGCGCGTGATGTAGTTGAAGAAGGCAATGATCTGGACCGCGTCCATGACGGCCTCCTCGCTGAAGCCAAGGCGGCGCAAGGTCTCCAGGTCGCCCACCGTCATGTCGTGCTGGGTGTGAGTCAGCTTGGCTGCGAACGCGCACAGGCCCCGGTCCGCCTCGGACAGAGCGGCGGTTTGCCAATCGTGGACAAGCCCGTGCAGGAAAACGTCGGCATCCGTTGGCGAACCCTGAAGTGTTTCGGCGATCTCTTCACGGAGATCGTGGGCATGGGCCTGCGTTCAGTAAGGGCAGGCCAGTTCGGCCGACACCACCGTGGCCAGCATCTCCCGCTGCACACGCGTAAGGTCCGAGGGCCCGTGCATGGCCTCCTGGTAGAACTGCATGGCCGCCTGCAGCGTGCGGGGCCGCAGGCTGCCAACCTTGACAATCTTCCAGATGCGGCCCGCCCGGCCTAGGGCCTCGTCGTAGATCCGCCGCAGCAGGCCCGTGGACTCCTCGTAGGGAATCTGTCTAATCCAAGCCAACTTCCATCTTCCCCGAATACGGATGGACACGGCCCGCATGCCGTATGCCCATCGTACCGCACACGGCCCCGCAACAGCCTCCGTTTCCGCCCGGCCGAGCCGCCGCCGCGGTTGGCAGGTACCCGCTCCCGTCCCGTTATGCGCGGGACTGGCCCTTCAGCACCCAGTCGACCCTGACGTCATCCAGCAGGATGTCGGTGGCGAGAGTCCGGGCTTGGGCCAGAGCCTCGTCGGCGGACAGCCCGGCTTCAATGAGCAGCCGCGCGGCCACCATGCCGTTGCGCTCGTATCCGGACCGGCTGTGGATGGTCACCTTCTTGCCCGCGGCCAGCATCCCGCACAACACCGTGCTGTAGGGCGGCCAGAGATTCTCGAACCATTCCCCCGGCACCGTATGGTCCGCGATCGGGAGATGGATCCAAGTCATGCCCACGGCCATGGCCGTGCTGCCCAGATCCTGCACGTTCAGGATTTCGAACTCCACATCCTCCAGCAGGGTCACCAACGCGGTCGTGCCCCAGTCCAGCAGATACTGCAAGTCCGCCACCAGGCGTTCCGCCGGCGACCGGATATCGCCGGGCGTGGCCAGAATCCCGGGACAGGTTGTGACACCGATGGCGCCGTTGCCGGCAGCCAGTTCCTTAACTTCCATGCGGGACAAACAATCAGCCGAGACACAACAAACCGACAGGACGGGCGGCCGAGCCGCCCGGACCTACGCGCAACCGCGCCGTCATTATCATGGTACCTGTCCGACGGGCAACCACGAAAATCGCCGCCCGGACCGGAATTACGGCAGGATGGCGAGCCGACATATCCGGATCCCACCTGTGCGGCCCCTGCCGGATGCCAACCTACGGCCCCCACGCGCACTCGTGGTGTTAACGACACCGGCTGACCGTCATGTGCGAACAGCCGAAAACCCGTCCGGACAGCGCATCCGCTGCCACGCAGCCCTGCATTCGGACCCATCTGGGACTGGCTGCAACCCAAACCGGAACACTTGTACCAGGAACCAAGGCCCAGCTGTGCAGCCTTCCAACCTGACATGGCCAGACCGGGTTGAAGCGCCGCATGCCCGGGGATGGCACCGTGTTGGTTTCCGTGCTCGCCGCCGAACTGCCAGAGCCGGGGCATCTCAACGGCCAAATGGCGACCGCTTTGGTCGATGTGGCACCCCTGAACCAGAACTGTGGTCAACAACAAGAGCTTCACCGTGTCCGGAGCGACTACGCTGCCCTAAGCAAAGTCCCCCCTTGGCAACCATGACCGTCTTCCGCGACAACACTTCCACAACACTTTGTGCCGACATGGCAAGCCTGGAAGAGTGGCGCTCATAGCCGCCATGCGTAAGCTGCTCCCCATCCCTGAACGCGGTGATCCGGGACCGGGTTTCCTGACAGCCAAACCGCGTACCTCACGGCTTCCGCAGGATTGACACGCAACACAGCAGCCTGCTATGCTGTGTTGCATGACAACCGAATACAACTGATTGTCAGGTCACGAGATCTGAAAGCGTCGCAGTACGTTGCCTTGGAGCAGCATTTCGGTTGGCAGATCAGGGTAATTTGTCATACATGCTTGGAGATGGCCGCGATGACATCCAAACTAACGCGAAGAGGGTTCCTCAACCTTGCGGGCGCGACAGCCGGACTAACCGCACTTGCCGCCTGCGTCCCTGCTCCCTCGGGAGAGGCTGCAGCCGAGGAAGAGGGAGTGACGGTCCAATTCTGGATCTTCTGGAACCAGCCCGGACGCATTGCCGATCAGATCATGGCCGATCCAAATCTGCCTGACTACATGGGCGACAATACCCTGGAATTCCGAACTGGAGTGGCTAACGAAGCGCGTCTGGCTGCCGTTGCCGGTGGTACCCCTCCGGATATCGGTGCCCTCGGCTTTTACCTTGATTTCATGGCTCGCGATGTGGTAGTCGAATTGACGGATTACGTCGCAGCCAGTTCTGTGATCAATGAAGAAGACTTCATTGAAACCAATTGGCAACAGACCCATTACGACGGCGTCCAAAAGGGCGTGCCGGCCATTGAAGGATTCGTACGCCGTGGCTTCTTCTACAATGCCCGCATGGTAGAAGAAGCGGGTTTGGACCCTGACGTGCCTCCAGTGACTTGGGACGAGGCCATGGTCTGGCACGAGGCCATAACGCAATTCGACGAGAACAACAACCTGTTGCAGATCGGGCTTGATCCCTATGACGCGGAAGGGGGTGTCGGTCCAGGCAACGATGGTTTCTGTATCGCGGACTCATTTGGATTCCACTATTTTGACGAGGACACGAAGGAATTCAACCTGGACAATGAAGAGTTCGCGGAAGGCTTGGAGGTCATGGGGGAATTCATTCGACACATTGGCCCCGACAACCTCGTGGGTATGCGGGCTGTGGAAGGCCAAGGCACCTGGGGTGGCTCCTTCAATGCCGAAGTGCAGGCCTGCATCATCGAAGGGTATTGGATGTCGGGCGAAACCTACAACGAGGTGCCTGACGTAGCCGAACAACTGCGGGTATCCTGGACCCCGGTCCCAGAAAGGCGCCGCGGCGTCAAGCTCCAGCAGGGCGGCGGCCACATGGTCCAGATGTTCAGGGACGGAACGTACAAGGACGAGGCTTGGCCCGTGGCCGAGTGGCTGCAGAGCGATTACTGGTGCGACCAGATTTTCCACAACATTGGCTGGCTGCCGTCCTACAGACCCTATTTCGACAATGCACCCAGGGATCTGTTCCCCGGTCTGGAATTCATCTTCAATTCCGTACAGGAGGCCAATTACTGGGGTCCGCAGATTCGCTGCGAAATTGAGGATTTCGTACGCGTGAAATACGGGGAGTTCCGCGAAGCGGTGTATCGAGACGAAATCAGCGGCGCCGAGGCGGTGGCCCAGATGCAGGAACTCTGCACCAAGGAGTACCAGGCAGCCGGTTTCGCCTAAATCCGATCACCCATCCAAATTCAAACCGGTCCAGACGGTCCCCGGCACCCTAGGTTGGAGACCGTCTGGATAGACTCCCATTGGGGCGTAGGACGCGTATGGTTGCACTCCGAAGACTGCTCCCGGCCACCCAGCGCGAGTGGCGGAACTTCCTGCTGGGGATTGGGTTTGCTTCGCCTTGGATCATCGGGTTCCTGGCCTTTACCATTTTTCCGGTTGGCTCGGCCCTTTACTATTCCTTTACCCGGTACGACCTAGTCCGCGATCCCGTGTGGCTGGGTGTGCAAAACTACGTCGCCTTTGCCGACGATGCCGATTTCAGGCTTGTCGCGGGCAACACGTTGTGGTGGGTCCTGTTGAGTTCCCCTCTGGGGGTATTTTCCGCGTTTCTGATGGCGCTGCTGCTCAACTCGCGCATCGTATTCCGTTCCTTCTTCCGGGCCATCTTCTTTTTCCCGGCCATCGTACCCGTGGTCGTGACCGCTTTCGTCTGGATCTTCCTGCTGAACATCCAATATGGCGCCATCAACTCCACCTTGCAGGCCTGGGGCTTCAAGACCATCCCCTTTATTTCCAGCCCCGATTGGATGAAATGGTCCCTGGTGGTCATTCACATGTGGAGCCAGGGTGCGGCCATGGTGATTTTCCTGGCAACCCTGCAGGATGTGCCCAAGTCCCTCTATGAAGCGGCCACCGTGGATGGGGCCAATGCCTTCCGCCGCATGTGGAACATCACCGTGCCGATGGTCAGCCCGATAATCCTCTTCAACCTGGTCATGAGCTTCATCAGCGGGTTCCAATATTTCACCCTGCCCTGGATCATGACCCAAGGGGGCCCCAGCCGATCCGCAGAGTTTTACGCCATCTATCTCTACCGGAACGCGTTCCAATGGTTCCGAATGGGCAAGGCATCCGCCCTGGCCTGGGTCCTCTTCGTCCTCATTCTCTTGTTTACGTATTTGATTTTCCGCACCTCCGGCCGCTTCGTGTATTACGCAGGCGCGACACGCTAATCGGTTCAAGGCCATGGCAACGCAGTTGACGGTAACCCACTATTCCCAACCTTGGCACGGACGTGCCCTGGATCTGCTGGGACAGATTTTCAAGTACGCCGTCTTGATGGTTCTGGCAATCTCGTTTCTGCTGCCTTTCTATTGGATGGTTTCCTCGGCGGTCAAGAATGATGCCCAAGTTTATGTAGTACCCCCCATTTGGTTCCCCAGACCCCAATTCTGGGAAAATTTCTGGAATGCGTGGAACAGCGAAACCTTCAACCTCTGGACCTTCAACACCGTTGTTCGCTACGCAGTTCCAGCCACGGTCGGGACCGTGCTGTCGTCGTCGCTGGTCGCCTATTCGTTTGCCCGCATTGACTGGAAAGGCCGGAATGCGATCTTTGCCATCGTGCTGGCCACGATGATGGTGCCGGACTGGGTGCGCCTCGTTCCACTGTTTGTGATTTTCAAGACGTTGGGCTGGATCAACACCTTCAACCCCCTGGTGGTGCCTGCCTTCTTCGGCAACGCCTTCTTCATTTTCCTGCTGCGCCAGTTTTTCCTGGCTCTCCCGCTGGAGCTTTCGGATGCCGCCAGAATTGATGGTGCCAGTGAATTGCGTATTTTTGTGCGCATCATTCTGCCCTTGTCCAAGGCAGCGTTGGCAGTTGTAGCCCTCTTCACCTTCATGAATGCATGGAATGATTATCTGGGGCCCCTGATCTACATAAATCAAGTAGACAAATGGGTCTTGACGTTGGGTGTAGGGCGGTTGCGGTCAGCGGTGGACGAGATTGGCAACACGAAACTGGCCTACCCGTGGCTGATGGCTGTTTCGTCACTGATTACATTGCCTGTTTTCCTGGCCTTCTTCTTTGCCCAGCGCAGTTTCATTGAAGGAATTTCCCTTACTGGTCTCAAGGGGTAATTCCAGCCTACGGTCTGCCTGTACCCAAACCGACAGAATGTTCTGGTGCCTTAGGGTGCCTTTCCAGGGCGACTGCATCTTCGTGGTGTGGGCTTGAGGCCAACCAGCCGGCGCAGATTGTCCCAATTCCAGGCCGCCAGCCGCTTGTTGACGATACCCTCCCTGGAAAGCGGTCCTGCCGCAACAGGTTGTGGGGGATGTGCTGGAGATCGCCATGTGATAGGCGTCGTGGCCCGCGCCGTGCGCGGGCCTTCGATGAGCACGACCTGCCTGTCGGTCAGCTTGAAGATGCCCTGCACCCGGTCCCGAAACCCCTCCTCGACCCCGGCCGCATCCAGCCGCGCGAAGACCCGTCCCAGCGTGTTGTGCGAAGGGACCCCGTTCGGCAGTTCCAGGAACGTACGCAGTCAGGCAGCGTGGAGTTTGCCGAAGAGGGCGATGGCCACGAAACCGCCGGCTCTACAGATGACCGCCAGCACGGACAGCACCAGGATGTCCGTCAGGTTGTGCGGTTGAGTCTGGTCGACCCGCGGCTCCCCGGGCTGTCCAGGAGCTCGACTAGGGATGGGGACATCAGGCCGTCCTTGAGGGAGTTCTCCGCAGGCTGAATCCGGAACCGGCCACTGTAGCCTTGCGGCCCACCCAGTTTAGATGCAATCGACCTGTCGTTCTCGACCGTTCCGCATAGACCCTCCTATTCTTCCGACTGCGGACGGTGGAAACATCTCCTGCATGTACCGAACCCGGCAGATTACAATCACTCCAAGAGCAAGCGCGTCTCCTCCAGGCCACTCAACCGGACGCAAATGCATGAACATGGCCGCACCCAACACCGAACCCGATACCCGAGCGGACAGCAAGTCAACCGTGCCCGCACCTGTGCTGCTGCCCGGCATCTCGGAGTACGCGGACTTGCGCCGCGACGGGTACGCCTACGTGGACAAGACCCGGGAACTCGGACACTTGCTCGACACCGGCAAGTTTCTATTTCTGGCACGGCCGCGCCGCTTCGGCAAGACACTGATGCTCTCGACCATCGAGTGCATGTACCAAGGCCACCTTCCCATTGTGCGTGGTCCGGATGGACAGCCGGTACGACCCATGCCCAAGGTTCCGGACGAACGGCTGTTCGCGGGCTTGGTGTGGGAGGATGAATTCGCGATTTCACCAAGGCGTCCGGTGATTCGGCTCGATATGAGCCATGTGACCGGCCAGGATGTCGCGCAGCTGGAGCAGTCCCTCAAGTTGCACATCGCCGAACACGCGCTTCTCTGGTACGAAAGAGGATACGACCCCGGCGTTGAGATGCGGTACTTGCTGGACTCGACGAGTTACCCGCATGCACCCCAGAACATGTTGGCTGCACTGCTCCAGTCGCTCCGGAGGAGATCCAATGATCCGGTCGTGCTGGTGGACGAATACGACACGCCGTTGCTTTCCTTGGCTAGGCTCAATCCCGCTGAAATCGAACCGTACCTCAATCTGTTCCGCGACTTCTTTCGCGTGTTCAAGCAATGCGAAGGACTTCTCCACAAGGTTTTGGTCACCGGAATTACGCGCAGGGCATACGGCGATCAGTTTTCGGCTCTCAACAACCTGGTGGACTGCACTTGGCGCCCGGATCTCGGCAGTGTATGCGGCTTCACCGAAGAGGACCTCGACAGGCCACCCCTGTCAACCTTCATCGAAACCGCGGCGGCAGGGCTGGCTCAGTCAACGAACGCATTGCGAACGGCTCTGCGCGACCACTACAACGGCTACCGGTTTGACAGACGGGGCCTGTCCACAGCGATCTACAACCCCTGGTCCCTGTGCAGAACACTGTCCGATCTCAGGGTGCCCGAATTGCGGGAAGAGATCAGGGAGCTGGGACTTCCTGCACATTGGTCGGAATCCGGCGTGGCGAAAATCCTTGTGGACAGGTTGCGACTGCATGCTGCTCGAGTGGACTCAAGCCTGTTGCGCGGTCAGGCGGAATTGGATGTGGACCTCTTCAGCAACAAGTC
>JAPPAJ010000052.1 GCA_026705565.1 Caldilineaceae bacterium
GGTGCCTAATCGACAGCAGCTCGGGCAATACGGCCATCTCCTACGCCCAAATCGGGGCGGCGCTGGGCTACCGCGTCAAGTTGGTGATGCCGGCCAACGTGTCGATTGAACGCAAGACGATGGTGCAGGCCTACGGTGCCGAATTGATTGAGTCGGACCCTCTGGAAGGGTCCGACGGCGCGATCCGCGTGGTGCGCCGGCTGGTGGCCGAGGATCCGAGCCTGTTCCACGCCGACCAGTACGCCAACCCGGCCAACTGGAAGGCCCACTACGAAACCACCGGTCCGGAAATCTGGCAACAGACCGAGGGCCGCGTCACCCATTTCGTGTGCGGTTTGGGCACCACCGGAACGTTCGTGGGCGTTGGCCGCTACCTGCGCGCGAAAGATCCGGGCATCCGGCTCATTTCCGTCCAGCCTTCGGATGAACTGTCGGTGATTGAGGGCCTCAAGCATCTGCCAACCTCCATCGTGCCGCCCATCTATGATCCCGGTGTGGCAACGTCGGAGATGACCGTGGATCCCGAAGCCAGTTGGGATCTGGCGCGCCGCCTGGCCCGTGAACAGGGAATTTTCATGGGGCTGAGTGCGGGGGGGGCCATGGCAGCCGCATTGGATGTCGCCCGTGAGCTTGAGCGCGGCGTGGTTGTCACAATCCTTCCGGATGACGGCAGCAAGTATGTGAGTCTGGGCGTCTTTGACTGAACGGCCGGCCAGGATCCCCAGCAACTTCCCTTCGGACAGCGGGGGCGAACATGTCCATACAAATTGACCTTTCGGGCCATACCGCGCTGGTCACCGGCGCCTCCCGGGGCATCGGTCTGTGCATTGCCAGGACGTTCGCGCTGGCAGGAGCACGGGTGGCCATGGTGGCGCGCAAGGAGGATGTGCTGGCACAGGCGGCCCGGGAAGTCGAAGAGTTCGGCGGGCAGGCCCTGGCCATGGTTGCCAGCACCAGTCGGGACGAGGATGTTGCCAGGGTTCGCGACACCGTGGCGGATGCCTGGGGACACGTGGACATCCTGGTCAACAATGCTGCCACCAGTCCCCATTTCGGCCCGGTGCTCGAGGCGGATACGAAGGTTTTCCAGGCCACGCTGAACACAAACCTCCTGGGATATTTCCGGACCGCACAGGCCTTTGCACCCGGCATGATTGAGGCCGGTGGCGGTCGGATCCTCAATGTGTCGTCGATCGCGGGCCACAGGCCGGCCGCGGGATTGGGGCTGTATGCGATCTCCAAGGCCGGGGTGGGCATGCTCACGGCCTGTCTGGCCAGGGAGTTGGGACCGCACGACATCCTGGTCAATGCCATTTCGCCCGGTCTCGTGCGCACGGATTTCAGTCGAGCCCTCTTCGAAATGGACAGCGCACCCGAACCGGAGGCCAATGACCTGTCGCATGCGGCCTATGTGAAGGGGACACCCTTGGGGCGTGCCGGCCGGGCGCAGGAAGTGGCGGACCTGGCCCTGTTCCTGGCTTCGGGCCTGGCATCTTATGCCAACGGGACCGACATTCCGCTGGATGGCGGATATCTTGTTTGAACCTGCGTTCGGCCGGGGTGATTCACCCACCCAACCACCGGTGACAGTGCAGCTGTTAACCCTGGTGGTTTCAGGGTGCCTTGCACTTCGGGTCCCTGGCAGACAGGGAGCTGTCGGAATCGGAGGTTGTTTGGAGGGACGCCCCACGCTTGGCTTGATCACGGGGTTTGTTCCAGTGCGACTTGAGCCTGGAGCAAGCCACCGGTGACCCAATCGAACCCACATGCAACTTCCCGCCCCACACGGGATGGCCCCCGGTGATCCAGGACCGGGGGCCAATACCCCATTGCGCGCGGACGCGTACACCGCACCGGGCGATCACATTTCCTCCCTTGTGCCCCGGGCCTTGAGCAGATATTCGTTGTCCCGGCCGGTTGTTTGTCAAATATGGATCGCCGTTGACAAGGGTTTCGTTTGCCAAGGGCCGGGACCAAGCCCCACCGAGTTCAGAACGGTGAGCAGCTTGCGCATGGCGGCCACGAGAGCCACCTTCCGGGGCTTGTCCCTTGCGCATGGACGCGTGCAGAAAGCGCGGATGACGGTCGCGGTGGCCAAGACCGTCGGGGGAGCCGGCGCGCCGGGGGCGTTCATGATGGAAGTTCCAGGCCAAGGCAAAGACCGTACCCATCCTACTCGCAGGCTCCGCCACCCAAACCGGCAACCCGGAATTCGATTGCTCCGGGCTGAAGCGCGCGCAGTTCCACCCGAGCCTGGCGAATGATCTGCGTTGAGGACCAGAGAAACAGGCTGGCCATGATGCCGGCGACGATCAGGTCGGGCCATGCGGTTCCTGTCACCCACACACCACTTGCGGCGACGATCACTGCAAGATTGCCGATGGCATCGTTTCGGCTGCACAGCCAAACCGACCGGACGTTGGCGTCGCCGTCGCGGTATTTCAGCAAGAGGAGGACGCTGGTGAGGTTGGCGATGAGGGCCAGCAGGCCGATCGCGCCCATGACTTCCGCCTGAGGAATGCCGCGGACCAGGACGTGATACGCCGTGGTGCCAAAGACCCAAAGCCCCATGGCACCCAGGCTCAGGCCTTTCAGGAGGGCGGCTCGCGCTCGCCAGAAGGGGGCCATGCCGATCACCAGGAGCGTAATGGAGTAGGTTGCGGTATCGCCCAGGAAATCGAGTGCATCGGCCTTGAGTGCCTGGGAGTCGGCCAGCAGGCCCGCTCCCATCTCGACCACAAACATCGCTGCATTGATGGCGATTACGGCCCAGAGCATTCGCTTGTAGGCGGCCGAGAGACCATCGAACTTCACATCATGACCGCAGCCACAACCGGACATGGTGGCGGACCCCCCATAAAGCGTTTGGAACCACTCCCACAGCCTTACAATCCACGGCTACTATAGATGCAAGATGCAAGAGGCAAGAGGCATGTGGCGCCGGAGACTGAAATCACGATTGGCCGGCTTTCGCGCGGGATGAGCTGCAAGGGTTCGACCGTTCGCTACCACCAGCAAGAGCGGACTGCTGCCAGTCCCCCCTCGGTCGGCATATGGTCCAGCCCATCGGGCGCGTCTCGGCTTCATCCAACATTGTCGGGAATAGGGCTTCTCGCAGGCCGCGATCCGAGACCTTCCGTACCTTACCGATTATCCGGATCGGTCATGCACCCCGGGCATGATAGATTGCGCGTGGTCACCTTGATGACGTGAATCGCCACACCGCCTTCCTCACGGTACCCACGTTGGAAGTGGAATACATGCTCGAAGCATGTGATGGTGGCCGCGTCGAACAGTGTCGCATCATTGAGGACCTCGCAGACCGCTTGCGCCCTCACCGCCTGAGAGCCGGATGCCATAGGGCCATAGGGTTGAGTAAGACCAAGGTTTTGCAATGCTGTCGGCTTGCAAAGCTGAACCAAGCCACGGATGTCCTGGACCAAAACCGTGTGCCGAGCGTGTCGACGTGCCGCCCCGCGTTACGCGCGTGATTTGATCGACTGCGGACGGGTTCTGATCAAGCCTGTTGTGCCACCGCGCCCCAGCGGCCGCCCGCGCAGGACCGATCTGCGCGGGATCGTGAACGGGGACAGAAAATGGCCCGGGAGGGAGGCCAAAGGGAAACATTTCCCATGACATCCCTCCTGTCTCGACGGTGCGGCAGTGTATTCATATGTGGTGCGACAACGGATTCTGGCAGATCGATCCGGTCCGTGTTTGCCGTACGGGCGGCCGCTTCCGGATCCGGCATGCGCTGAAACCAGTCCTGATCCACAATACAATGATGACAATGATGTTGGGACGGTGCTCAATTGGTGTATGTTCCTTGGCCTTGCTTTAGATTTTGATCATCCAGTCTGGAAATCCACATGCTCTCCGATCTCGACACGCTGATGGCGGCCCGCGGCCTGGACGGGTTGCTGGTCATGGGAGACAGCTCCGGCAATCCGGTCATGCAATATCTGGTGGGCAACGTCCATTTCGAGCGCGCCCTTATCTACAAGCCGGTGGGCGGCGAAACCACATTGATTCACGGGTCCATGGAGCGGGACAACGCCGCGGGCACCGGATACCGGCTGATCGATCGGGACCAGGTCTACAGCGCCTACGAATACCTCAAACGCCATGAGGGCAATCAACTGGATGCCTCTGTCCACATGCTCGTGGACGTCCTGCGCGACAGCGGCATGCAGGGCACGGTCGGGTTTTACGGCACCCAGGACGTGGGAGCCGGATGGACGCTGCTGAACAACCTGGCCGACCGGCTGGAGGGAATCGACATCAAGGGCGAGTTTGGCAAGACGCTGTTTGCGGAAGCGCGCGCAACCAAGGACAATCGTGAACTGGCCGAATTGGCCGAGCTTGGACGCCGGACCTGCACGGTCGTGCACGAGGTTGAGGATTTCCTGACCGGCCATGCCGTCGCCGGCGACCACGTGGTGAAGGAGGATGGCACCCCACTCACCATTGGCGATGTGAGGACGTTCCTCCGGGGCCGCCTGCAACGGCAGGAACTGGCGGAAGACCATCAGACCATATTCGCCCAGGGCGCCGAAGCCGGCGTCCCGCACAACGCCGGCACCAACAGTGTTCGGCTGCGCACCGGCTCGCCCATCATCTTCGACATCTTCCCCAAGGGACGTTCAGGCTACTTTCATGACATGACCAGAACCTGGTGCCTTGGACATGCTCCGGACCACGTGGCCGAGGCCTGGACCGCCACCAGGCAACTGTTCGACGAGGTGATGGCCAGATTCAGGGTCGGAGAAACCTGCGCCAGTTTTCAGGCCCAGGCCTGCGACTTCTACGAGGGGCTGGGCCACCCCACGCCGCGCACCCATCCGGGTACCCATGAAGGCTACGTGCACAGCCTGGGGCACGGGATTGGGCTGGATGTCCACGAGGAGCCCAACCTGAGCCTGGCCCAAGGCAACACGGACGTGCTGCGGCCGGGCCATGTAATCACGGTGGAACCCGGCCTGTACTACCCGGACCGGGGATGGGGGGTGCGGCACGAAGATGCCGTGGCCCTCGACGAGGACGGCGAACTCGTTTGGCTGACCGACTATCCAGCCGAGTTGGTGTTGCCCATGCGCGGCTGAGCGGCGTGGTTGCGGTTCCCGGCAGGCCGGCACCGACTGCGCCGTTCAAACATACAGATTGCGCAGCTTGAGCGCCAGTTGCAGGCCGAATCGTGCATCAGCCTCTTCCAGGTCGATTTGGGTGATGGTGTGGATGCGGTTCAGCCGGTAGGTGAGCGTGTTGCGGTGGACCTGCAGATAGGCGGCCGTCTGGCTGATGTTGCCGTGGCAGGCAAAGAAGGCATCCAGCGTCTGCATCAGGCCCGCCTTGTGGGAGTTGTCATAGGCGATGAGATCCACGAGGGTTGACTGGTAGAAGTGTTCCGTTTCGGGAAAGGAGCGGAGAGCCGTCAGATATCGGTACAGGCCCAGGTCCTCGAACTGGGTTACCGACGACGACCCCCAGCGTTTGTTGGCCCGCAGGCACTCCCAGGCCTGCTGCTGACTTTGCAGCCACGCCGAGAGCGAATGGACTGCGTTGCCAATGCCGATGTGGATTTCGCTGTCGGGGCCCGCGCGCGTCAGATCCTCCACCAGGTCCTGGGCAAGCTGCTTGCCGGCGGCATTGGACTCGTCTCCTTCAGGATCCACGGGCAGGTAGAGGAGCAGACTTTGGTCCCGGCTGCTGGACAGGACCTTGAAATTCCTTCTGGCAAGTGCGGTGAACAGGATGTCGGGCCAGGGCTCCAGGCCTTGAGCTTCCACCATCCACGCGACATGGGGCTTGTCCAGCGCGTAGCCCACCGAGCGGCCCCTGCGAATCCAAGCTTGTTCGTCCGCTATGTTGGAACCCAGGAGTTCGTCCAGAAACGACGCGCGCATGCGTTCCTCGGCGGCCCCCACCGCGTTGCGCGTGACCCAGTCCAAGGCAACTGCGGCAGCCCCTTGCACGATGGCCATTTCCTCGATGGGTGAAAGGTTGGGCGGATCCCCGATGCGGCGCAGGAGCATGCAATAGCCCTGGATTTTCTCCGCCGCCACCACGGCCCCAATCGCGGCCCGGTTGCAGCCCCGCAGCGGAAAACGGTCCCCCAGTTCCCATGTCTCGACGCTGCTGGCCAACTCCTCCGGGGGTTTGCCCACCACCCAACTGCGCAACCGCATCACGTTGGGTAGGGCGGCTTGCAGGCTGGCAATGCCGCCATGGGCGCGCTCCGCGCCGGCCGCCGTGACGATGTGCCCCGCATCGTCCAGGACCAGGAACGGCTGGTTGGTAACGTGGTGAATCTGGGCCGCAATTGCCTTCTGGCCGCCTCCGTCCAATGTGATCTGGTTCAGGTCCCGCTGGAGGTCCGACGCACGCTGCAGGACATAGGCGGAACGGTCGACGATCAGGCGGATGATGTCGCGCTCAACCTGCAAGAGGGACACACCGTCCGGAATCGCAAACAGCGGAACGGACTCCCGAACGGCGGTTTCGCGCGCGTTGCGGGACAGACGGCCCTGGACCGCGACCCCCGAGATGGCAGCTTCGCGCAACCGCGAGATGACGTTGCCCAAATCGCCGCTGGCCTCGAACACCCGCAGGTCCTCCATATTGATGAGCGCGAGTTCACCGCCTTCAAGGGTGGGGAATGCCGGTGGACTGGGACGGCTGCTGCAAGCCCAGCTGACCGACACGCGCAGGTTGGCGTCGGGGGTGAGCAGCTCCGTGCCCACCGGCAAAACCAGATGGAAGATTTCTTCGAGAGTTGTGGCAGTCAAGTTCATGGTCTGCGCCGATGGTACGGGTTCCTCACCCTGCAACACGCCTGCGATTGGGCTGGGGTCATGGTAGGCAGATACCTTCCAGCCTGATTATATGCAATCTGCATAATGACACAACTCCTTCCTCACGAAAAAGAGTGTTGGGACAACGTTCCCACTCTTGATTCGCATGGAATCAGCACGTTCATTGGTCATAGAGTACAAAAAAACACCGTGTTAGTCCATGTGCATCGTTGACGGTGGCAGCACTGCAGATTGCTGCCATGCAATCTGCATAGAAAACGCACCGCCCATGGGCGGTGCGTTCCGGATCTGGTTGTACTTACGGGTCGGGGCCGGTGTCAACGTCCAGCTGCAAGACGACCGCGCGGGACCGAAGGGTTCGAGGCAATCACCGGCTCATGGGAAAGGCTATCGCGGCACTCCAAACAACCCCCCACAGGACAAAAGCGGTCTGCAACCAGTTCGGGTCCTGTCCCAGAGGACTTGCCA
Source organism: Caldilineaceae bacterium (assembly GCA_026705565.1). Classification (GTDB taxonomy): domain Bacteria; phylum Chloroflexota; class Anaerolineae; order Caldilineales; family Caldilineaceae; genus Bin34. The sequence continues at coordinate 7,281 of JAPPAJ010000052.1, forward strand.
GCACCAGCACCAGCAGACTTCCGACGATACAACCCGCGATGCTGAACAGGACCAGGCGGCCGAACGCGACGCCCTTGGCCGTTGCACCGACCAACAGGCTCCAGAACAGTGAGGAGAGAACCAATAATCCCAGGGCGCTGCCGACGGCTCCCAATATCGCCGGCAAAATCCCATCGCCAATGTTGCCGTTGCCCAATGCGCGGCCCAGCGCCGGCAGCGCGCCCATCACCAGCAGGGCGATGACCACGTTGACAACGGTGGCGGAGCTGATCAGGAACATGGCCACCACCACGCCAATCAGGCTGGCAACAAACGTGTACAGGCAGACCTTGTTCACAAGAGGCTGGCTGCCGCCGGACGTTCCGGCATCGCCAGCTGCAACAGTCATCATGGAAAACACGTGGATATCTCCTAGCTGGGTGGGCGCTCGCTACCAAGCCGCGGGCATGCCGAGCAGGATTGTATCAGGATCGCGGCATGGTGCCGTCCCCGACCGGGCGGATGGTGGACGGAACAGGGAATATGCGCCGGGTTCCGTCCCGCCCCCTTATCATTGGCGAATCGCCCGGCCATCGGGCGGGCCGGAGCTCCAGGCGGATACCAGCATATTTCAGCATTTGACCCAGTACAGCGACCTGTTGCGATACAACAACAACGTTCGCTGGCTGTGGTTTTCCCACGTATTGAGCCTGTTTGGCGACTGGTTCAACTTCATTGCGTCGACGCAGTTGGTGGCCCAGTTGGCTCCCTCGCCCCTGGCGCTCTCGATTCTCGTTGGCATTCGAACTGCGAGCCCGGTGCTCGGGGCGCCCCTGGTGCCGTACATCGTGCGGCGCATGCGCCGCCGCACGCTGCTGATTGGCGCCGACGTGATTCGCTTCTTCTCGGTACTGGCGCTGCTGCTGATCCGCAGGCCGGAAGACCTGTGGATTCTCTACGCCATGATTGGCCTGCAGGGGTTTCTGGCAGGGATGTTCATGCCGGTGCGCATGGCGATTCTGCCCAAGATTGTGGCCAACGAACATGAGCTGGGGACGGCCAACACCCTGTCGTCGCTGAGTTGGACGGCCATGATTGCGCTGGGCATGTCACTGGGAGGCGTGGTTACGGCCAAGGCGGGGATCAACGTCTCCTTTGTGGTTGACGCCCTGACGTTCCTGGGTTCCGCAGGCTTGATTGCGCTCATGCGCTACGAGCGCAATGCAGACGCGGATCAGCCGCGGGACACCGACGTGGCTGCGACGGACGAGCGCGTTACGTATCCGGATCTGTTTCGGTTCCTGCGGGCCAACCTCGACTTCCTGTTCGTGGGCTCCATGAAGACTTTCGTGTCGGTTTTCAGCTTCGTGCCCACCCAGGTGTTGCAGGTCATGCTCAGCTACCGCTACGAACACATTGGGCCGAGCGCCATCGTGGTGGGGATCATCTTTGGCATCGGTGGCTTGACCAGTTTCTTTGCCCCGTTGGTGACAAGGGTGTTTACCGGCAACGACCACATGAAGCTCCGGCACGCGGTGACAATGAGTTTCCTTCTGACTGGTCTCGGCATGTGGCTCCAGGCTCCCATCCCGCCGTTTCCGGTTCTGTTGTTCGGCGTGGCGCTGCGCAATGTGGGGGCAGTGCTGATCTGGACCTTTTCTTCCCAGATCCTGCTCAGCCGGGTTCCCGCCGCGATGCGGGACCATGTGCTGTCGGCCGAGTTCCTCTTGTTGAATCTGGCCGGCGTCCTGGGAGTCGTGCTGCCGGCCCTTACGTCCGGTGACCCCGATCGCGGGATTCCCATTGCCTTTTTCGCGCTGGGAACGTGCTTTGCCGTGGGAGCCGGCGGGTGGGCACTGTGGCTGACGCGAGGTCGGTACTCGTTGCCGGAGGCCGAACAGGGGTAACCAGCAACTGTTGGATTTCCACCGAGGGGGTTGGCCTACAGTTGGTGTGGGCGTGCACCAGAGGTGCAATTACTGGCGGATCGTCTACTGGCCGGGATCCGTGCGACCGTTGTGCCGCAGGTGGGGAAGCCGTCCTGCGGCCTGGTCCCGCATCAAGTCGGTAATCGTGGGGAATTGACTGCGGTCCGCGTTCTCCAGTTGCCGCGCGAACCGTGCCGCCTCGTCGTCGCTCCAGAATTCGGCCACGAACTGCAACAGAACTCTCTTTTCGCCCCGCGCCTCGCCTTCCTTTTCCTTGGCCGCAATGATGTTGCCGAACGTGTTCATCA
>JAPPAJ010000238.1 GCA_026705565.1 Caldilineaceae bacterium
ACCCTACCCGATCCCGTCCGGTGTCAACACGGTGCCCTACCGCGGGCGCCCGTCCACCACTTACTCCAGCTGGACTTGTGGTTTTGGGACGTTCGACGACAGTGTCTGGATGCCGGCCGCCGAGTGCGTGCCCAAGGCCTTGTCCACAGGCAACCTGGACTTGAAGGCGCGCTGTCGGGCATTGCGCATTCTTGCGGACGATTCGGGCCGTGCGTGCGGGGTCGAATATTTCGCACCCGACGGCCAGGTCCACGTACAAATGGGTAGGTGCCTGATTCTGGGCACCTATATGTGGGAGAACCTACGGCTGCTGTTGCTGTCCCATGACGACAGGCATCCCGGTGGCCTGGGCAACAACCGGGAACAGTTGGGCAAGAATGTGATGACCAAGAACTTCGCACACGTCTTGGCGATGTTCCCGGATCAGGTCTTCAACCGTCATGCCGGGTCCGCGTCCCAGTCCGTGATCCTGGAAGATTTTCTCTACGAGGACTTCGATGCCGAGGCGAACGGGTTCCTTGGCGGCGCCACGATCAGCGCCGAACCCAGTAGCAACCCGCTCTCGATCAGCAGGGAGTCCCCGCCTCCGGACGTATCCGCCTGGGGGGCCAAGTACAAGGAATTTGTCCGCAACTGGCAACACCTGGCCATGTTGCGCGTACAACCAGAAACCCTGCCGCACGCCCACAACTTCGTTGACCTGGACCCACTCTACCGAGACAAGAGCGGCCTGGGCCTGCCCGTCCTTCGCATCACCTACGACATGCGCGAAAACGAACACAAGCTGTCGCAGTGGATGGAAGACAAGTGCGAGGAAATCCTGCTTGAAATGGGCGGACAGGAGCCGTGGGCGGGTCCCAGGTTCACCGGTGTCGGCAGCTGTCACGACCTGGGCGGGATCCGCATGGGCGAGGACCCGGCCGCCTCGGTCGTGGATCCGAATCTGGAAGTGCACGACACCCCCGGTCTCTTTGTCTTCAGCGGCGGCGTGTTCCCCAGCTGTCCCGGCATCAATCCTTCCCTGACCATGATGGCAATGTGCACGCGGGCCGCCGAGAACATCATCCAGCGGTTGGCAAACAACGACATTGGGTAGCCGTCTCGACACAACAACAGCACACACATGAGCGAATACATCAACTTCCGTGTCGACGGCCATGTCGCGGAACTCATGCTGGACAGGCCCGACAAGCTTCACGCACTCAATGTGGACATGCTGAACACGCTGGCGGAGCATGTCCAGGACATCGATCGCAACCATGAGATCCGGGTATTGGTGATCACCAGCACGGGCGACCGATCGTTCTGCTGCGGTGCGGACATCATCGAGTGGTCGGCCATGTCCCCGGTGGAAATGTGGCGAACGTGGATCAAGCCACGCCCGCAAAATCGTGTTCAGCGGCACGTTCACCACGGCCGGCCTCAAGAGATGGAGGATCGGAGCCTCCACGTCCGGAACGAGGACAAGGTGCGAAAGTTTGTCGACCAAGTCGAGCATGTCACATTCAGCGGCCGTCATGCCAGGGAACGGGGCCAGAACGTAAAGGTAGTTACGGAGCGCTGCGTGCTACAGCTCGGGGCGGACGGCTGGATCGTCACGGAGATCGCGCCCTGCGTGGACTTCGACCGGGATGTCCAGGCTCGGTGCGGGTTCCGTTTGCACCGCTCATCCGACATGCGCTCGATGGATCCGTCCCTGTTTGCACCCGAACCGATTGACCTCAAGCTGCAGCCAACCACCTGACCACGCCCCGTGTCCCAACCGAAGTCTTCCCCTGTCTTTTCGCCGCGTCAGCACGAAACCGCCGCCGCCCTGTTCGAGCGGCTCTTTCCCGACGACGACGGGTTGCCCGGCGCTGCCGAGATTGGCGTCATGGGGTACCTGGAAAATACCTTGACCGGGTATGCCCAGGAAGACGCGCCTGCCTACCGAAAGGGACTGGACAGTCTGGACCAGGCCGCAGTGGACCTTACCGGTCTCCATTTCGCAGCGTGCAGCAACGAACAGAAGGACGATCTGCTCAAGACCCTCAAGGCCGGCGAACTGGCCGGGTTTCGCCATCCCACCGGCCCCGACTTCATGGACATGGCGATCGGCCACATGCAGGAGGGAGTGTTTGCGGATCCGGTGCACGGAGGCAACAGGGACAAGCTCGGTTGGAAAACCATCGGGCACCCCGGTGTCTGGCTCAGCCACTCTCCTGAGGAAATGATGTCCTCTGAACCGGTTACGAAAGGAGATCGGTTCCAGTCGCTGGAGGATTTGAGAGGCCTTGAGTTCACCAGGCCCGACGGTCAGCCACCGGTACCGCCGCAGTTCGACCCGGATGCCGGCCTCAACCCACCGAACAGTGAGGCCGATGTCATCCTGATCGGACTGGGCATGATGAACAGCGTGGTGGCACCCCTGTTCGCCGAAGCCGGCTTGAAGGTTGTTGCCCTGGAGGCCGGACCGTATCTGTCGCGGCGCGACTACCTCCCGGACGAATTGCAGCAGGCCTACTACGCGCGAGCCGGCCTGGGGCCGAAGTTCAACAGCGAATCCCCCCGTTGGCGCCGCAATGAAGGCGAGCCAACCCAACCGGCCACCTATTCGCTGGGCCGGATGGTGAACGGTGTGGGCGGATCCTCGTACCACTACGGCACCTGGCTGCGGCGTTTCCACCCACACCACTTCCGCCTCCGTTCCCGCATCCAAGAGAACGGCTGGGACCACCTGCTCCCGGACAACAGTCCGGCGGCCGACTGGCCGATTTCCTACGAGGACCTGGAACCGTATTATTCCCGGTTGGAATGGGACATTGGCATCTCCGGCGTCAGCCATCTGCCCAGAATCCCGCGCAGCCGGGACCTGCCCAACCCACCAATGCTGCCCTTCCGCTACGGCGAGGTGTTCCGGGAGACGGCCGAGCGCATGGGGCTGCAACCCTACCCGGTCCCGTCCGGAATCAACACGGTGCCCTACCGCGGCCGCCCGGCCACCACGTACTCCGGCTGGATATGCGGTTTTGGGACCTTTGACGACAGTGTCTGGATGCCGGCAACCGAATGTGTGCCGAAGGCCTTGGCAACCGGAAACCTCGAACTGAAGGCACGTTGCCGGGCGCTCCGCATCCTGGCGGACGATTCGGGCCACGCGTGCGGAGTTGAATACTTTGCACCTGACGGCCAAGTTCACGTCCAAAAGGGACGTTGCCTGATCCTGGGCACCTACCTGTGGGAAAACCTGCGTCTGCTGTTCCTTTCCAACGACGACCGACATCCCGGAGGATTGGGCAACAACCGGGAGCAGTTGGGCCGGAACGTGATGACCAAGAGCTTCGCCCACGTCCTGGCGATGTTCCCGGACCAAGTTTTCAACCGTCACGCCGGATTCGCACCGCAGTCCTTGATCCTGGACGATTTTCTCTACGACGACTTTGATGCCGAGGCCAACGGCTTCATTGGCGGGGCCACCATCAGCGCCGAACCGAACGTCAATCCACTCGCCATCAGCAAGGAGGCCCTGCCTCCGGACGTGCCCGACTGGGGGCCGAGGTACAAGGAACATATCCGCAACTGGCAACACCAGGGAGTTTTGCGCGTACAACCGGAAACCCTGCCGCACACCCACAACTTCGTTGACCTGGACCCGCTCTACCGAGACAAGAGCGGGCTGGGCCTGCCCGTCCTTCGTATCACCTACGACTTGCGCGAAAACGAACACAAGCTGTCGCAGTGGATGGAAGACAAGTGCAAGGAAATCCTGCTTGAGATGGGCGGACAGAATCCGTGGCCGGGTCCCAGATTCACCGGTGTCGGCAGCTGTCACGATCTGGGCGGGATCCGCATGGGCGAGGACCCGGCCGCCTCGGTCGTGGATCCGAATCTGGAAGTGCATGACACGCCCGGCCTGTTTGTCTTCAGTGGCGGTGTGTTCCCCAACTGTCCCGGGATCAATCCTTCCCTGACCATGATGGCAATGTGCACGCGGGCCGCCGAGGACATCATCCAGCGGCTGAAGCACGACGATATCGGATAGCCTCTTCAACACAACACCGCTAGGTTTATGAGTGAATACATCAACTTCCGCGTCGATGGCCACATCGCGGAAATCACGCTGAACAGGCCTCAAAAACTGCATGCCCTCAACGTGGACATGCTGGCCGCAATGTCGAGGCTAGTTCAGGACATCGACCACAACCATGAGATTCGGGTCCTGATCATCTCCAGCACGGGCGACCGATCGTTCTGTTGCGGGGCGGACATCATCGAGTGGGCCGCCATGTCCCCGGTCGAAATGTGGAGAGTTTGGATCAAGACCGGCAGCAGCCTGATGAACAGCATCAGGGCATTGGCGATCCCGGTGATCGCGTCGATGAACGGATTGGCCCTTGGCGGAGGTTTGGAACTGGCCTTGGCCGCGGACATCCGGATTGCCACTACTACGACTCGTGTCGGGATGCCCGAAGCCAAGCTGGGCATCATTCCCGGATGGGGCGGCACACAGGTTCTCAAGCAGGTGATTGGTCCCAGCCGAACCAAACAGCTGATTTTCACGAGTGACATCATCCCCGCAGCCAAAGCTGAGAACTGGGGGCTGATCAACGAGGTGGTGGAACCGGAGGAGATCGAACAACGAACCGCTTCCATGGCCGAGGCCATTGCCGCCAATGCACCCATTGCCGTGCAGGCGACGAAGGCCTTGGTGGATGCGGAATCGAGTCGCCATGATGGTCCGCACCTGGAGGGGATTGCCGGAGCATTGACCCAGTTTACGGAAGATGCGAGCGCGGGCGTTGAGGCTTTCAAGAACAAGCAGCGGACAAACCCGGCGTTCCACGGGCGTTAGGTTCTGTCGTCTCCCGTCTCCGGGCCTTGCGAAGGCAATCCAATGTCAGCTGCACTCACATCAGAAAGTTCGCCGCGCATAGGGGGCGTGAACTTCACAACAGCTCCATGCCGATACGGTGCTGTTCTCGTGGCCACAAATGACCAAGGGATCTGCGATATACACCTGGGTACGAGCCACGATGAATTGACCGAGAGTTACCTCCGATCAGCTAAGGGCGTTGTCAATTCGGTTGACGGTGATAAACGGCCTCCTTGGCTGGCCGATGTATTGAAACTGGCTGAAGATCCGATGTACACCCTTGACTATCCGTTGGACATCCAGGGGACACCCTTCCAGACAGCCGTGTGGGAGGCACTTTGCAACGTGCCTACGGGACAAACCACCACATATGGTGCCTTGGCAAACGCCATTGGCAAGCCAGCAGCAATCAGGGCGGTGGGAGCTGCGTGCGGAGCCAACCGATTGGCTCTGGCCATCCCCTGTCACCGCGCCCTCAGGAAAGGATCGGGTCCACTCAACTATCGTTGGGGGAAGAAGATCAAGCAGCAAATCCTCGTTGCAGAAGCAGCTTGGGTGTTCGGTCCTCGATAACGGAGAAGATCTCATGAGCGCAAGCAAACAAATCACTCCAACAGACATACGGAGTGCCCAACACCATAAATTGCGAACCGGTAGCCCAACATCCGAAACATGGAGCGTCAAGCCACTTTCCGTCCATATTCCACAGGAGCCAAGACGATGGAAGCACTGAACCGCGACATTCCTGCTTGGTTTCAAGCCGCAGAATCTTGTCAATTGCGACTCCCCCGATTCCAACGATACGAAGCATGGGGGAACAACGAAGTAACAAGCCTCTTGGAGATGGTGCTTCAAGGCCTGCCTGTTGGCGCAACCTTGGTACTAAACGTAGGGGCCGAGGAACAATTCGAAAGCCGTCCCATTTCAGGCATTACAGAGACAGTGCACCGTTGCACTGAGCAACTTCTCGATGGTCAGCAGAGACTTACGGCACTTTATAAAAGCTTGAATGACCTATATCGAGATCGAATTTATCTTGTGACAAGCGAGAACGATGAGGAACATGGAGGACGCAACGTACCAAGAGTTCATGGCATTGCACGTTGGGGAAAAAATGGCAAAAGGTACCCTTTGTGGGTCGATGACCCGAAGGGAGTACTCGAACGGGGCTACTTTCCACTTCGCCTCCTAAAACCCGGAGACACTAGGCAGGAAATCCAAAAGTGGTGTGACACAGCAGCTGAAGGTGACTTATACAAAAGCCGAGATATAGAAAACAAAATTAGTCCACTAAGAGAGAAAATACTCAACTACAATATACCGTTTCTTGCGTTGCCAGCAGACACTGCTCCAGACACTGCTCTCGATGTGTTCATCAAAATGAACACCTCATCAGTGAAGTTGACGGCTTTCGATATCATTGTTGCGCGGTTCGAAGATTCTACTGGGCAGTCGCTCCACCAACTAGTCCAAGACCTTAATGTGCAGGTACCGTCGGCTTCAGCTTACCAGAGTCCCCAGGATTTCATCCTTAGTGCTGCTGCAATGAGGGAAGACCGGACACCAACACAAGCAAGTTTCCACCGAATCGATCTCCAAAATCTTGCTGATAATTGGTCAGACCTTATAGCCGGCATTGAATGGGCTGTACAGATACTGGAAGAAGAAGCAATCTTTGACGAGGCACGACTTCCCACCGTGGCAGTATTACCGGTTTTGGTCGCACTTCATGAATACATACCTGAAGCGCTTGACGCGCGCGGCCGGGCAAGGACACTCATTCGTTCATATATTTGGCGTGCGTTTTTCACACATCGCTATGACAATTCGGTCTCTAGTCGAGCCCTTCAGGATTTGCGCGGACTTTCTGAAGTGATAAAATCAGGCACGATGGATAAAATTGCTCCAATTTTCGACAGTGAGCAGTATCCTTTGCCATCCTTTGAAGAACTTATACGTGCGGGTTGGCCTCGACGTAAAGACACTCTGGCACGAGGCATCTTGGCACTGTCACTCAAAGGTGGCGCTAGAGACTTTGCGGATGATGAAAGAGCTAGACGTCATCACCTTGCTCAACGCGAATATCATCATCTGTTTCCTAGCCATTTGCTAGCTGATGACGGAAAGATGTCAACAGATCTCACTGATCGAGCATTGAACTGCGCACTTGTTTCATGGAATACAAACCGAGCGATTGCGGCAAAGGAACCGATTCAGTATTTGCAGGAACGTACTCGCGGTACCCCATTGGGTGAGAGTGAAGTGAGAATGCGTCTTCAATCGCACCTTATACCTTATGATCAGCTTGCAGTTGGTGGCTACCATTCTACCGAAAATTTGGAAACTAAAGCCTGCAAAATCAAACAAGATTATTTATTATTTTTGAATGAGAGAGCAAAATTGATGCAACCCGTCATTGAAGCACTCTGCAAAGGTGAAGTTTGGGCGAATACCCAATGACTTCAGCTAACAAACCCAATGACTCCAGCTAACAAGAGATTATGCCTTGGACGACTGTTGTAGCAGTTTCACAGGTGCGCCATACCTTGGCTGATCGAGTTGGTCGGAGCGCTGCCAAAACATACGCCCCCGTCTGTCCTCGGAGCAACACCGCCCTCGAAACCAGTCCACCCCGTTTCGGTTGAGCCACCGACCTCCGTAGAATTCCGAAGACACCCGGGGCTACCCCAACAATGGCTACTTGGAGACATACCCATGGCCCACACAGATCCCATTCTGGTAGAGGTGATCCACAACTATCTGCTGTCGGCGGCGCGCGAGATGCAGCGCAACCTGATCCGAACCTCCTACAGCACCATCATCTACGAGATCCACGACTTTGGCCTCGGCATCTACGACGACCAGTGCAACCTGTTGGCCGAAGCACCCGGCCTGGCAGTCTTCACCCGAGGCAATGACTATGGGCTACGCAAGGTGGTGGAGTTCCTCGGCGAGGACAACCTCCATCCGGGCGACCTGATCCTCCTCAACTACCCCTACTGGAGTTCCGCCCACATCCTGGACGTGTTGGCGGTATCGCCCATCTTCCACGAGGAGGAATTGATGGGTTTCACCGCCGTGAAGCAGCACTGGCTGGATCTGGCCCAGAAAGATCCGGGTTACTGCCTGGACACGACGGACGTCCATCAGGAAGGCCTGATCCTCCCCTGCAGCAAAATCTACGAGCGGGGCGTCCTGAACCGCCAAGTGCTCAATCTCATCCGCTTCAACACGCGCATGCCCGATCGGGTCATCGGGGACATGCACGCCCAAATCTCCTCCTGCCGCACAGGGGAACGACGGGTACAGGACCTGGTGGCGCGTTTCGGCATTGATTCGTACCGGGAGGCAGTAACCGAAATCCTCGATCACGGCGAGCGGCTGGCCCACGCAGGTCTGGCTAAGCTACCGAAGGGAACTTGGACGGCCCATGACTTTCTGGACGACGACGGCATCGACACGGATCGGCTGGTGAAGATGCAGGCCACGGTGACCGTTTCGGAAAGGGAGATGGTCGTGGACTGGTCCGGCTCCGATTCCGCCGTCAAGGGCCCCATCAACCTGCCCATCGGCTCCACCATGGGCATCAGTGCCTTGGTGTTCAAGGCGATCACAACGCCCGACAGCCCCGCCAACGCCGGCAACTTCCGCCCCTTGAAGGTCATCGCGCCCGAAGGTTGCGTCATGCATGCCCAACCCCCGGCTCCCACTTTTACCCTCTGGACCTCCCTGTTGGCGCCCGAGGTAATCACCAAGGCCCTGGCCCAAGGCATGCCCGAGCTGATTCCGGCCTGTTCAGGCGGTGACGTGTTTGACGTGATGGGGGTCGGCATCCATCCGGACACTGGTCAGTACTGGCTGGAGGCAACCAATGAAGGGGTTGGGTTCGGGGCGCACGCCGGAGGCGACGGCGAGACCGGGATCATGCACCTGTCCGAACCCGGATGCCGGAACAATCCCATCGAAGTGCTGGAAACCAAGGCGCCCTGGTTGATCGAAGCCTACGCCATACGTCAGGACTCGGGAGGTACGGGCCAGCACCGCGGCGGCCTTGGCGTTCTGCGCAGTTACCGCTTCCTGGCGGACGCGGCCTGCCTTACCTTGGTCAAGAAGACCCGCACCCGTCCGTGGGGCATGGCCGGAGGCGGAGATGGTGTTCAGGGAGAGGTGATCGTTCGGCCCGGTACGGACCGGGAGGAGATTACCGGCGCCGTCTATGAGCACATGCAACCTGGCGAGGTACTCGTCAACTGTTCCGGCGGTGGCGGAGGTTGGGGAGATCCTGTCCGGCGCGATCCGGAAGCAGTCCTGGAAGACGTTCGGATGGAATACGTCTCACCCGAAGCCGCCCGATCTGAATACCGGGTGGCCATCGACTTGGAACGCATGGAGGTCGACGAGGCAGCCACGAAAGCTTTGCGGGAAGGTGACAGTGGAAACGGTACGCTGTAGGGCCTTGCCGACCGTTGTAGGGCCGCGGCTGTCCAGATCCGTTTGGGGCTTATATACGATGGTTGACACCACGCATATCTGGTTCACGGGTCGCGGGAGTCCCTGTGGCTGGCCTTGCGACCGACCAGGGAGGGAGCGCTCCTCGCCGTGCAGCAGCCCCAGTCCCGCGGGCCGA
>JAPPAJ010000224.1 GCA_026705565.1 Caldilineaceae bacterium
GGCCCAAATCCTCAACCTAATCAAGGACCTCCGCGAAGAGTTCGGCCTGACCTATCTGTTCATTGCCCACAACATGAGCGTCATCAAGCACATCTGCGATTCGGTGGCTGTGATGTATGTGGGCCAAATCGTGGAGATGACAACCACCCGGGAATTGTTCCGGAAGCCGCTGCATCCCTACACGGAAGCCCTGTTGGAAGCCATTCCGGTACCCGACCCGCGCCGGGACAGACACCGCATCGTGCTGGAGGGCGACGTTCCCAATCCTGCCGATCCGCCATCGGGCTGCTACTTCCATCCGCGCTGTGCCTACGCTCAGGATGTCTGCCGAACGGAGACCCCGCCCTTGGCGGAGCACTCGCCGGGCCACATGGCCAGGTGTCACCTGGCCGCGGAACTTGAACTGAAGGGAATGACCATCTAACGACACCGGCAACCCAGTGCCGGTGATTGTGGCCATCAAACCACCGGCTGTCACGGATCGACCTCACGGTCCGCCAAGTTGCCTATAGGTCCCGGGCCGCGCCGACCACCGCGGTCAGGTTTCGGTCGGGCGAATCGCCTTTCACAACACAATCCGGCGCCAAAATCAAACCGGGCCCGGGATGGTCTTCCACCTGTGCCGCCACCATGGCTCGGTTGTCATCCTCTGTGCCTGACCGCATGGTCTCGAGGTTCAGCCCCGCAGCCAAGGCTTTGTCGGTCAAGTTGCGCGCCTCCGCCACACCCGGATTGTCGCCTTCGGCTGACCAGCTCAGGCAATTCACGTCAAGCTGCGCGGCCTCCTCCAGCATGATGTTTGATCCGCATACGTGCAGCATGCGGATGGCGCTGTCCCCCAGTTCGGACGCAACGTCGGCATCGTAGGCAAGTCCGAACTCCCGATATTCCTGGAGCGACAAAATGTCGTGGCTTGCCTGCTGTGTCGCCAGAAAGTATCCCGGTACCCCCACGGCATTGCAGGCCCGCACGTACCGCACCACCGTGTCGCGGATGGTCCGTAGGCCCGCGTGCAGCAACACCGGATCGTGTCGCATGTGTTCATACACCTGATCACCGGCAATTTTGTGCGCCAGCGTAATCGGACTGAAGATGGTCATCATGTAGGGAACCCCGTCTCCCCACAGTTCCCGCACCCGGCTGCACATTTCCAGTTCCCTGCCCAGGGCCCCCGTCTCGGGTTCCAGCGCTGGCAGGGCCTTCCAGTCCGCAGCCATCGCAATCGGCGAGGCGATCACCGTCGGCGCCTCATCGTCGTGACGTCCGAACTGGATGCCGACACCCCAATCCTGGACTCCGTACAAGCCGCTGGGCGTAAGCTTCGCCAAATCGAACCCAAACTGCCGATGGAACTCGTCCGTGCGGCGGGCCAGTTGGCCCGGTGCCCGATCCAGCAGGTGATAGTGCTTCCATAAACTGACAGGGATTGTGTCGTGTCGTTCTCCCGCCAGCGCTGCCTCAACCCGCAGCCAATGAACTGAATCATGTCCCATGATTTTCTCCTTGAAAGCCGGCCGGCCGTGCACGGTATTGTTGTTCAGGGTCGGAAGCCATCTGTCAGTCGCGATTCAATGTTGCGACCTGGACCCGGTTAATGTAGACTTAACGGTGTCGGGTGTCCCGTCGCAGTTCACGTTGCTCTTTCGATGCCTGGCAAAACACGAAGGCCGCGATCGCGGCCTTCGTGTTTTGCCGGAAAGTTAGTCGTTGACCGCTCCCAACTTCAAATAGTTTTCGTGGTCCTCCGCAATCAGCGGATACACCTCGTCCAGATCATCGAATGCCACCACCGGTTGCACCAGCGCTTCGGAGTTGATCTGCCCATTGCACAGCAGGTGCCAGGCCACTGCAAACAGCCGTTCCTCGTCCCAGTTCGGGTAGTCCGGATTCGGCTCGCTGCAGGATCGGCTAAAGATCAGCGTTGGCCGGTTCATGTGCGCCTCCGCTCCAAGATCAAGGCCCGCCGGATAGCTGCCGGGAAAAGCCCCTGCGACAACCGTTCCGCCGTAGGCAACGGCGCGGAATGCATGTTGCAGGGCCATGTGACTTCCGCTGTACTCGATGCACACGTCGGCGCCCCGACGGTCGCTCAGATCCTTGATGGCCAGCCCGGCGTCCACAGCGGTCGGGTCCAATACTTCGTCGGCTCCAAGCTCCAACGCCAACTCCCGCCGCATCGTGCTTGGCTCGACGGCGATCAGCAAGTGGGCACCGGCGGCCCTGACCGCCTGCAACACACAGAGGCCTATGGCCCCCATGCCGAAAACCGCCACGACATCGCCCAGCCGGACATGGCCGTCACGCACGGCACCAACCGCAAAGTCGGCCGGGTCTAGGCAGCCGGCGGCCTGCCAGGGAACTCCATCCGGAATGGACCGAACATGGGCCTCGTGCCACATGTGCTGCTCGCGGAAGGGCCCGTAGGCGAAGACCCGATCGCCTTTTTGGAAGCGGGATACTGCCGGCCCTACGGCCTCGACCAGACCAACCGCCGTATTGCCCAGCGGAACCGGAAAGGTTTGCCGGTGCGAGTCCTGCCTGAATGCAAGATAATCGGCGTCCCAAGTGCCCCGCGGCAGGCCGTAGCCCTTGAAAAACGACATCTCGGTCCCGTGTTTGGCCACGCTGTGCGTGGTGTTCACCAGGATGTCACTGTCGCCAAGCGGCGGCAGATCGTACTCCCTGAAGGCGGCCTTCCCCACCGCGGTTGCAACAAGCTCCCTGGGCATCGCGAACTCCTGACTGCAGTCACCGAATTGATGGACGTCGACCAAGTCGGTCGACGGGCCAACCCAAGGCCGCTGCCCGCGGAACAACCCGACGGCAAACGGACCATGGACCGCGCCGTGCCCATGATAGCGCGGCCCAATGTAGGACAGTGCGTTGCCGGGATGGGGGCAATCGCCGTGCCTGTGTTATTCCGCCCCCACGGGCAGCCAATGCACCTGGTGCCAGAGATTCCGTTTGATGTAGTAGGCCCGTTGTTCTCCGGTTTGCAGGGATTCGGCCAGCTGGGCCACATACCGATCCGTCTCGTACTCGACCTCGAACTCCCCGCTGCAAGGTACAAACCCATCCTTGATGATGCGCTGCTGGATCGTGGCCTCCCGATTGAAGAAGACCACCTGGTTGACACGCGCCATTTCCGCCAACCGAGCCGCGAAATCATCCGGGGCCTCTGCCGCGCGGTGCGTTCCCCCAACGAATGCCGGTTGCAGGGTTCGATATTCGCTGATTGGCAGTTCAACCCACACGATAAACGTTGAAATCCCCAGCATGCTGGGAAGACCTACGCCTTCGATGCTCTCGGCGAAGCCCCGGGGCTTGATGCACCATGGGCCCTGTTCCAGGGCCGGGTCGTACATGGAAGACTCCGGCATTTCGAGCCATCCCCACCCACTGGTCGAGTCAACCTCCACATCCAGGTAGCCTTGAAAATCCGATTCGAAGACCCGTTCGAACCTGCCGGTCCAAGCCATTACCTGCTTGTTGCGAATGGGCAGACCGCTGGCCGTTTCCACCCTGGTGAACACATGCGGATGCTGGTCGATGACATCGGCCACGAAAGTCTGATTCCAGTCGCTCAGGTACTGATCGCGGGCCCAGGCCTCCGTGCTGCCGACTACGTCGCGACTGTCGTTCCGCCAGTCTCCATCGCGCATCGTGAAAACATCCTTGATGAGATAGAACTGCTTGGCGTCCCCGGCAAGTCCCATGGAACGAAACCGTTCGTCAAGCGGCTTGACCTCAAACCGGAACTCATGTACCCATTGGCCGAAGCGTCTGGCAATCATGTGTGGTTTCCTTGATGGTGCGACCAGACAGCACAACTGGTCCGTTCATCGACAAGCAACACGGGCAGGATGCCGGATTATAACGATTGGACCCGAATGCCGCACGCTCGCCCGGTCCGTTTGGTTGGACAACCGCATTCCAATTTGGGTTGTGTAAACCTGGGACAGGCTCGGTGTGCAGGAAGGCTGCAACTCGTCATTGCACCGGAAAAATACGCCAATGGGAATCTCGCGGCCGCGTTGGAACAGGCCGGGTGTACTGGAAATGCCTACTCAAGAACCTGTCGCAACAGAATACGATTCCTTGGTCCGCCCGGCGGTGCCCATTCCGGCGGTCCACCGGCGATGCCACGCGTTCCTGTAAAAAACGGCAGTTCCCGGATCCGCCGGTGATGGTCCCGAACATCATTCGGACAGCCAGGCGGCAACGTCCGGAGCATGGTAGGAAATGATCACGTCGGCACCGGCCCGTTTAATGCACAGCAGCAGTTCCAGGACAGCATCCCGCTCCGAAATCCAGCCGGCCTTGGCCGAAGCCTTCAGCATCGCATACTCCCCACTGACGTTGTAGGCTGCCAGCGGGGCCGCGGGAAATGCCTGCTTCACCGCGTGGACCACGTCCAGAAAGGCCATCGCCGGCTTAACCATCACCATGTCGGCACCCTGCTCGATGTCCAGCGCAACTTCCTTGAGGGCTTCGGCCAGGTTGGCCGGATCCATTTGATACGTCTTGCGATCCCCATGTCTGGGAGCCCCATCCGCCGCCTCCCGGAAGGGGCCGTAAAAACTCGATGCGTACTTGACCGCATAGGAAAGAATGCCGGTGAAGTCGAAACCGGCCTCGTCCAGACCGGTTCGCAGCGCATGCACCATCCCGTCCAGCATGCCGCTTGGGGCCACCAAATCGGCCCCGGCCTCGGCATGGCTGACGGCAGTGCGAGCCAGTAAGGACAAAGATTCGTCGTTGAGGATGCGGCCGTCCCGGTCCAACAGTCCACAGTGTCCGGCCACCGTGTAGCTGCACATGCACACGTCGGTGGCCACGAGCATCTCCGGCACGGCATCCTTTGCAGTCTTGATGGCCTGTTGCACGATGCCGTCGGACGCGAAGTTCTCCGAACCGATTTCATCCTTGCTCCGAGGCAGGCCAAACAGCAGTACGGCCTGTATGCCAAGCCTTGCCATCCGTTCAACCTCTGCCGGCAACAGATCCGTTGTCAGGCGGGCCTGGCCGGGCATGGAGGCGATTTCGGTCCGCAAACGTTGTCCATGCTGGACAAAGAGGGGATACACAAGATCCGAGGGCGCGAGAGTCGACTCGCGGACCAGTGTCCGCAAGGCCCCCGTCCGCCGCAACCGGCGCGGCCTTCTTGGATCGGCGAAATCGCTGCTGTTCATGGGACCTGCCTGTACGCTTGTTCGGCACCGCACTTGCGAAACCTGAGCACTAGCCCTTCCAGCAATTCATGGAAGGACATTCCCTCAACATACACGTCCACGCGCATCCCCGCGGCCGCGGCGGCCTCCCGGCTTGTGGCTCCCATACAGGCTACAAGAGTGTTCCGCAGAAGGGAATACGAACCGTGTTGGTCCCGGACCCCGTGTGCAAAGCACCGAACACAGCTCCCGCTGGTGAATGTGACGGCATCCAAGGGACTGCCGAGGCGAGCCAGGGCGGTTCGCAAGCCTTCGGCGCAACGTGTCCGGTACACCGGAAACGCACGTACGCGATCGCAGTTCGCGCGCAACTGCGAAAGGGCCGGACCCGGTCCGGCCGTGGAGTGAAGCACAGTTGCAGTTTCCGTTGGTGCCAGACCCAGTTGGGAAGCCAACCTTCCGTCCGGACGATAGGTGCTTGCCGGTTCAACGCCCAGGGAATTCCGCAGCTCCCGGCCCGTGACAGGCCCCATCACCGCGAATCTTGGTCCCCACCTGGGTTGACACCCCTTGAACTCGGGCCACCGGGCGATCGCCCGAACTGCGTTGACGCTGGACAGCACCACCCAGGTCGACGAACGAACCGCCTCTCGGGCTTGCCTCAGGGCATCCACAGGCAAGGCCTGGAATTCGATGGCAGGCAGCGCGATTGGGATTCCGCCAAACTCGACAACCGCCTGCATCACCCCGTGCATCTGGTTCCTTGCACGGGTGATCCCAATCCGTTTCCCAACTAGACCGGGTACACCGGTGTCAGCCATTTCAGTACACCTTGGGCCAGAAGCGCATCGGCAGCTCGCATGCCCAGTTGCCAGGCACTGGTGCCACTGGCCTCGAATGCTTCAAAGCTTTGTCCATCAGGAGATCGTACATGGGCGCGAAGGTGAATTCGGTTTTCAGTTACAGTGGCGTAGGCAGCAGCGGGCAACGCGCATCCACCGCCCAGCCCATGCAACAACGCCCGTTCGCACCGGGTGGCCAACCGGGTTGGCATATGGTCCAGCGGTTGGACGAGATCCACCATGCGTTGATCCGATCCTCGCACCTGCAGCGCAATGGCCCCCTGGCCCGGTGCAGTCAGGAACGTCGCCAGCGGGAATTCATCGGAGATGCCGTCCGTCTGGTCAATCCTGGTTAACCCGCAGGCGGCAAGTACAAGGCCGCGGCACTCGGAGGGTGTCTCCCGCATGCGGCGAATGCGGGTGTCCACGTTGCCCCGGATCGGCACAACTTCAAAGTCGCTGCGAAGTGAATGCAACATGCGGGCCCTGCGGGCGCTGGACGTACCCAGTCGCGCGCCCGATGGCAACGAGTTCAGGTTCATGCCGTCAGGGGTTACCAGTACATCCTTGGCATCGTCCCGGCACAGGACCGCCGCCAATGCCAGATCGTCATGCATGGTTGTCGGGAGATCCTTGAGGCTGTGCACAGCCACATCAATCTCCAGCCGCAGGAGTGCCGCTTCCAGTTCCGACGTGAATATCCCTGTGGACCCGAAGGCATGCACCGGTTTGGACGGATGGCAATCCCCCGCCGTTGTAACAGGGACCACATCGATTTCCAAGCCGGGTGCGATGGCCCGCAACTGCCGACAAACGGCGGAGGTCTGGACTCGAGACAGGCGAGAACCCCGTGTTCCGACCCTAATGCGTTGCCTTGCGTCCATGTATCAACACACGCGATAACCTTGTTCGGCACCTTTCTCGACCGGCCGCATTCTAAAGGGATGGTGTCGCTGGCCACCACAACCCAACCCTATCCTGTCGCATAGGTTAGGCGTTGGCAGCAAATCCCGTACAATATCAGTACGACATCGCACCCGGTGCGGCAGGTCTGCAAGTTCGCAGACCCCCTGCCTCGCACCTCTCGGACACCATTTTCCCGTTTTCGCAATTCAAGGACACGCTCCGGTGCCCAATGCCATGAATGCACCTACCGTAACTCGCAAGTCCGTTACAGCTGTGGCCAATGAACTGGCAGTCAGCCCCGATACCGTTCGACGCTATGCCAAGGAGTTCGCACCCTATCTCTCGAACGAGGCCAGTCCCAAGAGCGGCAGCACCCGGACCTTCGACGAACGGGACATTGCGGTCCTGAAAGCCGCCAGGGAACAGATGAGTTCCGGACTCAATCATGAATCGGTGCGGGCCAAGCTGGCCATGATGGACTTCCCCGACGAACCTGCCCAAGTGGAGGCTGAGCCCGTAGGCGAAACCCAAGTCCAACCGTCGGTCGAGTTCCAAAGCGTAACCACGGCGATGCTCACGTTGGTCGACGCTGTGGCCCAGACTCAGGCGCAACTGGCGACGTTGCCGGAAATCAACCACCGACTGGGCCAGATTACGGAGACGATCCATGCGCAGCAGGCCATGCAGGATCAGATTTCCACGATGGCGGAAGACATCAACGACCTGACGATGAAGAATGCCCAGTTGAGCGAGGAACTTCAGTCCACGCGCCGACAGGGCCTGGCGTGGTTCATTTGGTTTCTGGTTGGCACTGTTGCGGCCTGTTCAGCCCTCGTGGGTGTCATGTTCCTGATGCGCGCCGGGGTGTTGAATCTTCCAGTCTGAGGGGCCGCCCGCCGGACTCGTCAGGACACCGGGCAAGTGCCTTTTTCCTTGAGCCGTCTGTCTATCAGGATATTCGCGTTCCAGTCGCCGACCGGGTTAGGCGAGCGAAACTGCAACTCCGGTGCCGCAGGCGCGATCCGGAGGACATGGTAGTCCGCCGGCCAGCCAGTCCATTGTCCATTGGTGTCACAGTCGCGACCGGCTGCCAGGGTTGGCAAGGGGGTGTCGCACTACCAGAGGGTGTATCCACCGTCGATGGTCAGATTGTGGCCCGTAACATAGCGGGACGCATCCGAAGCGAGGTACACCAGTCCGCCTTGGAGATCACGGGCCAGCCCCAGCCTGCCCATGGGCGTGTTGGATTTCCAAATCTCACCATTGGAGCCGTCCATGTTCAAGGCGGTCATTGGAGTCAACGTGTGGCCCGGGCTGATGCAATTGACGCGAACACCTCGGCTTCCCCATTCGGCAGCACAGTTGCGCGTCAGCTGTACAACCCCAGCCTTGGCGGCGTTGTAGGCCACGTGCAACTGGGGCCGATTGACAATGCGGCCCGACATTGAAGCGGTATTGATGATCGAACCAGCTCCCTGATCGAGCATGAGCCGGCCTTCGGCCTGGGTGCAGAGGAACACCCCCTTGAGGTCGACTGCAATGGTCGCATCCCAATCTGCCTCAGTCATCTCCTCAGCCTTGGCCTTCAAGGCGATTCCCGCATTGTTGACGCCGATGTCAACACGTCCCCAGCGGTCCGCAACTTCGGCGATCATCGACCAAACCTGCTCCTGGGACGTGACATCCACCTCAAGACTCATGGACTCCACCCCCAACGCCTCCAGGCGTTGAGCCACATGTCGGGCCCTTCCGCCATTCCTGTCCGCCACGGCCACGTTGGACCCGGCTTCGGCCAGCGCGAAGGCGAAACTCTCACCGATGCCACTGGCACCTCCGGTCACGACGGCCACTCGACCAGTCAGGCGAAATCGATCCAGTACAGCCATAGGTAAGGGAATTACATACCTGACCAAGCGCAGGAACCCGGAGGCCCCGGTGCGTTGTCCGGCATGTCCTGTTCACGGGTCGCGGATGTCGATTTGACCGTTGCCGCAGGCAACGGCCAAGGACCGAGCGCATCTCGCCGTGCAGAAGCCCCATTCCCGCGGGCCTTCGGGAACAGGGCCAGACCCCGCTCCAGGATGTTGAGGGCGGCGTTGTGGTCGGCGTTCGCCTTGAATCCACACGCGACGCACTTGAATGTTGCCTGTGTCCTGCGATTCTCCTTGCCTGTATGACCACACGCTGAGCAGGTTTGGGACGTGTAGGCGGGGGATACCTTCTCGACCATGCCCGCCTTGTAGTCCAGGTTGCGTTCCAGCTGTCCCCAGCCCGTGTTGAGGATCTCGCGGTTGAGCCCTGACTTCTGCTTGACGTTTTTGCCGGGCTTCTCAACCGTGCCCTTGGCACTCTTCGTCATGCCGGCAATGTCCAGATCCTCCAACACAACCGTATGGGCCGCGTCCGCCAGCTTGCGGCTCGCCTGATGGTTGGCGTTCTCCCGACGCCTCTTCTTCCTGCGTTGCAGCTTCTTCAGTTGCCCGCAGACCCGGCGCCCGCGGTTG
>JAPPAJ010000301.1 GCA_026705565.1 Caldilineaceae bacterium
GCAACTGCGAGCTGAACGCCCTGAAGCCCACGATCTGGTTGACGGTGCAGGCGTCCCAGCCCTCGGCCCCGACGCCGGCCTTGTCTTCGGTATTCGCGAAGCCGCCGGTGCCGTCGTTGGTCAACAGGGTCATGGGGCGGACCATGTTGGAGAAGTACATGTCCAAATCGCCGTCGTTGTCGTAGTCGTTGACGGCCAGGCCCATGCCGCTGGTGACAATCCCGGCACCTGTCTCGGGGCCGGCGTCGTGCCAGCACCAGCCCTCGCAACCGGGCCCGTCGTTGCGCCACAGGACGTTGCCGATCGGATTGGCGTACTCGTCGTTGACGACATAGACATCCAGATCGCCGTCGTTGTCGTAATCCAGGAAACTGCCGGCAAAACCAGCCCCCAGCAACCGATCGCGCGCCATCGTGTTGGACAGGTCCGTGAACGTGCCGTCCCCGTTGTTCCGGTATAGGCGGTCTTGATGCGTCTCGAAATCCACGGGCTTGCAGTCCGGCAGGCAGGTCCAGTTGACAACATAGAGGTCCAACCAGCCGTCATTGTCGAAATCGCCCCATGCAGCCGACTGTCCCTTGGCGGTATCGCCCACGCCTGCCTCCGCCGTGACATCGGCGAAGCCCTGCCCCGCCAGATTGCGCATGAGGGTGTTGGCCTCCTTGTTCAGGATGTACAGGTCCAGCCAACCGTCGTTGTCGTAGTCGGACCACACGGCCCCGCCGCTCACCTGTTTCGGAAACGCCAGCTGGTCGGACCACGGGGACACGGCGAAGCGGCCGTCCTGCAGGTTGCGGTACAGCACGTTGGGGGCCAGGTTGCCGGTCACGAACAGGTCGACCCAGCCGTCGTTGTCATAGTCTCCCCAGGCCTGTCCCACGCCCAGATAACCCTCAACGCCGTCCATGGCGAATTCACCCCGGTGGACCGCCTCGATTCCCGCACTGTGGGTGGCATCCACAAAGGCACGGGAAGGAGGGCCGTGGACAATGCCAAACTCCGGCTCCGGCACGGGCGGAATCACGCAGGCTGCCAGTACCAGCAGGGCGACTCCCCCTGTCAGCAAATGCAGGAAACCTTTCATGCTATCTGTCCTTCCTTCGGGTCTTGGGGGCGGTACATGCGCGGGTGCGCCGGCACCGGGCCCTCGTAATGGGCCATCACCGCCTGCACGGCACGGCGCAGTTCGGGATTCCAGCTTGCAGGCAGCATCTGCGACTTCTCCACCATCTGCCGCCGGGTGGCTTCGGGCAGCGAAGGGAAGTCCGGCTGATACCACAGGGTAATGACGGTGCGCTCCTCGTCACTCTGGTTCCCGTGCGCCGCATGCAGCAAACGCGCATCCCCCAGCACCAGGTCTCCGGCCCGTACCGGCACGTCAATCTCGTCCGGCCGCGGTCGGAACTCCGGCCGATTGGCATCCTCCATGCGGTGCAATTCCTCGGAGTGGGGCTGCCCAATCACCTCGTGCAAGGGATTGTGCCGGTAGTGCGAACCGGGAATCACGCGCAGGCAGCCGTTGTAGCGGGAGGTGTCCGTCAGATAGTACATGGCAAACACCTGCTGCGGCGCCGGCTGAAAATCCTCCGGCTCCACCCAGGTGAACCAGTCGTAGTGCCAAAACAGCTGCGGACTCTGCGGCGGCTTGCTGATTACGTATCCGTCGGTGAAAGTCACATCCGTGTATCCCAACTGCCGCAGGCAGTCGAACAGGCCGGGATGCAACACCAACTCGCCCCAAATTTCGTCCTCCACCCCCCCAAAGCCAAACATGCTGCCGGTGGACCGGTGCCGGGCCCGGTCGGCCGCAGTCCTCGGCGCTATCAACTTGGAGGTGGCCGCACGCAGGTCCTGGAGTGTTTCCGCATCAAGGACGCCGGGAAAGATACAGTAACCCTCACGGTGCAGTTGGTCCCGCTTGTCCGGTGCCTGGATGTCCATGGGCAATTGTTCTCTGTTTTGGTGGGAGTCGTGCACTGGTCCCGACGGCGATTATCCCTTGACCCCGCTGATGACCACACCCTGGATGAAGTAACGCTGAGCGAAGAAGAAGAGCAGGAGACACGGGGCCATGGTCAACAGGGACACGACCATCAGGTGGGCCCAGGTACGCACAGGACCCCATCCGGCACCCGAGGCGGATTGCCGGTAGAACTGGATGGCAATGGCCAGGGTGTGTTTGTCGGGGGAATTCAGGTAGATGATTGGCGCCAGGAAATCGTTCCACTGCTCCAGGAAGGTGAAGATGGTCACGGTGGCCAGGGCAGGAATGGACAGGGGCAGGATCACCCGGGCAAAGATGCCGAAGTGGCTGCAGCCGTCAATGCGGGCAGCATCGTTCATTTCCGACGGGACCGTCATGAAAAACTGGCGCAGCAAAAATATGTAAAAAGCGCCCAAACCCAGCCAGTTGGGCACGATCAAAGGCAAAAATGTGTCAATCCAGCCCAACCTTGTAAAAAGTATGTAGGTGGGAATTAGGGTCACATGGTAGGGAATCATCAGCGTGGAGAGGACCAGCACGAACATGGGCGTGCGCAGGCGAAAGCGCATACGGGCGAAGGCATAGGCCGCCAGCGAAGTACTCAGTAGCCGGCCGACGATTACGGATACGGTGATGAACAGCGTATTCAACAGCGAGCGGAAGAAGGGAAAGCTCTCCAAGGCATGCGTGTAGTTCTCCCAGCGAATGCGCTCCGGTATCCAGGTCGTGGGAATGCTGAAAATTTCGTGTTCGGCCTTCACCGAACTCACCACCATCCACAGGAAGGGAACCATCAGCATGGTTCCCACCGTCGCCAGAATCAGATAATACAGCGTATGGGTCATTACCATGTGCACACTGCGCCGCTGCCGCCAAGCGGGCAAGGATTGCAATTGAGTACTCACACAGCACCTGGATCAATTCTGGTCGGGAGCAAGGAAATCAGTTGAGGATTGGCCAGATGACGTCTCCCACCCTTGGGTGGCATCATTTGGATTGATCTGCCTGATCCGATTCGTAATAGACCCAACCCGATGTCTTGAAGACGACGATGGTAAAAATCAGGATGATGAAAAAGAGCACCCAGGCCAAGGCGGATGCATATCCCATTTTGTGGTACTTCCAGCCCTGGCGGTACAGAAACAGGACATAAAACAGGGTGGCGTTGGCTGGACCGCCGTTGGTGATCACAAAGGCGTTTGTGAACACCTGCCACGAACCAATGATCCCAATGAGCAGATTGAAGAAGATCACCGGGGTGGTCATGGGCAACGTTACATGCCGGAAACGGTTCCAGGTGCCGCCTCCATCCAATTCACAGGCTTCGTACAGGTGCGTGGGCACTCCCTGCATGCCAGCCAGATAGACGACCATGCCGCCACCGATTCCCCACAGGCTGGTGAGAATCAGGGTGGTCAGGGCCCAGTCGGGGTCCGTGAACCAAGCAGGACCTTCAATGCCTACCAGGCGCAACAGATTGTTGACAATTCCACCGTCTGGATCGAACACCCAGACCCACATCACGGCCACGGCCACGCCCGACACGACGGCCGGAAGGTAGAAGATGGTGCGCCAAACAGCCAGCCCGCGCACTTTCTGGTTCAGCAACAGGGCAACCAGATACCCCAGGGTTACGATCAGCGGTACGCTGGCAAAGGTGTAGATTGCCGTAATGCGCAGAGACTTCAGGAACAGCGGATCGTCCGCGAACATCGTCTGGTAGTTGGCCAAGCCCACCAGTTTGGGGGGCTGGAGAATGTTGTAGTCGGCCAACGAGAAATACAGGGAGGCCGCCAACGGCCCCACCAGGAAAATCAGGAAGCCAAGGATCCAGGGCAGGAGGAAGAGGTAGGCCTCCAGTTCCTCGCGCAAACGCATGCTCATGAGTTGCGCCTATGGGTACAAAAACAGACTCGCCACCGTCACCCGTAGACTTCCGGGCAACGGTGGCGGGAAATTGGCTTATCCCCTATTCAGGGACCTAGCCCAACAATGGATCCGCCTGTGCCTTGACGTTGGCCAGCGCTTCTTCCACAGACCGGTCACCATTGAAAATCAAGGCGATTTCCGCATTGAGAATGTCCTCGATTTCGGTGCCGTGGGGCCCCAAGGAATAGGCACGTGCCACGCCATCCTCAATGGCCGCCTCCTGACGGGCGATGATCAACTTCCACACATTGGACTGTGCTTCGCTTTCGGCTTCCGGAATAATTCCATGGGGGTTGTAGGCGGGAACCGTACCCACCGCCACGAACTGTTTCTGGCCTTCCAGTTTGGTAGCAGCCCAACTGATGAATTCGTAGCCTGCATCCTGGTGATCGGATGCCGAGTTGACAACCCAACTGTTGCCCCCGTATTTGTTGGCCCGGCCTTGCTGGAAGGGTGGTGTGATGATGCCCCAGTCGAAGTTCGCCTGTTTCATCACACCATAGATGTTCCAGTTCCAGGTAATGGCAACCTTGCCGCTGAGGTAGGAACCATCGGGTCCGATCACAGCTTCGTCGTCCGGGCGGGTGCCGACGTTGTGCTTCAGTTCGAAGTCCACCAGGTATTGGAATGCCTCAACGACCTCGGGATCGGTAAAGAGGCTCTCTGTGGGTCTTTCGTGGGTGGTATCGTCGAAGAATTCACCCCCATTGGTCCAGACCATGTCCCGATAGGCACTGGAATGGAGGCGGCCCAACGCTATTCCCCACTGCTCGAACGAACCGTCGTCCATGCGCTTGGTGGTGGCCACCGTGGCTTCCACGAGATCGTTCCAGTTCCAGGTCATGAAGTCATCATGGCCCCATTCGGGCGTTTCGATGCCCGCTTCGCTCATCAAATCCTTGTTGACCCAAAGGTTGGCGCTGTCCGGGTGCCACTGCGGCAAACCATAGGCCACTCCTTCCCAGCCGGTGTCAAGGGCCGGATCGATTGCCCACAAATTGGCATCAAGGGCCGGATCGCCATTGAGGTGCTCGGTCAGATCAGCGCCCACACCCTGGGGCAACAATTCCATGAACTGACCGGCATTCATGAACATGACATCAGCGGCCGTGCCAGCCGCCACCGTGGTGGGAATCTTGGTGTGGTAGCCATCCCACGGAGCCGGTTCGTTGGCAACATCATATTGCGGATGCTGTTCGGCGAAGGCAGCCATTGCATTGTCGAAGGCTTCACCCCACCAATGGGTAATGCGCAGCGGTTCCGGAGCCATGGCGGCATCATCGGCAGCCGGGACCGTCGGTGCGACACAGGCAGCCAAGGCACTGCCTGCCACGGTCAACCCGGTCAACGACAGAAACCGGCGACGCGACATTGAGGACATGCCATTCATGCTGTTCTCCTTGCAAGATCGGTCTTGTGTGGAATTGAGGCTGAATTGCCTACGGAGGCCGCGAATCATACCACCGCAAACCCACTGGGCAACGCCTACCTTTGATTGCAGCAACCGGCATAGTGTCACTTTTGTTGATATTGGCCCGAGTCCACAGGCGACGGACATGTCATGCTCAGTGTCGCCAAAACACTCGGTGTCGAACACGGTGGAACACAGGGATCCGGTCCGTCTACAGTGGGTGAAGGTCCGTAGCAATGAGAATAAAACTGTCTCCGGGTGATCTCCAAGGCAAGTCAGGGGAACTATAGCCCCTGTTACCCTGCGGGCATCGGCTTGAGGGAGACCACCGATGGGCGGCTCGCCACTATTCGAAAGTTGAGCCTGAGCTCCCGGATTCTCTGATGACGTCGCCAAGAGATAATCGTGGCCGGTGCGGTTGGCGTTGGAGATTCCGGGAGGCTGTTTAAGGTTCGTCTCCAGCCCAAATGAACAGCTGAGCGGCCGGAAATGCCTCCATCTGGCAGGCCGGGACGAAATTCGGCAAGTCTCCGAATTCCATTCCATCGCGCTTCTTGAGGGGGCAGGTCTGTCCTTCACAGTCGCCGCCACGAACGCAGTTGCCGTTGGCGAAGGAGGCTCGCTTCAGGTGCCACCGGCACCCTCTGTGGAACGGGGTGTCGGTTCTTCTCTTCACTCCTTGGCCGCCCGCCGGAAGCGCGGCCTCTCTTACGCGTTCGCCGCAAGGTCCAAAGCGACCAGGGTCTCGTAGCAGGCCGACAGGGGGTGATAATCGGTCTTGGCTGCGGGGCTCTTCAAGTCGTCGTATTTATTGTTGTCCGCGTCCAGAATGCGGTACCAGCCGCCATGTTCATGGTCGATGAAGTGCGCTTCACTGTATCTCCACGCCTCGTCGTACCAAGTCCAATAACGCTCCTCTCCCGTGCGCAAACCCAGCAGAGCCGCCGCGGCAAACACCTCGGACAGGACCCAGTAGTAGCGATCCGAGTCCAGAATGCGGCCGTCCGGTGCGAATGTGTAGTGCATGCCTCCGCCTTCGTGATCCCAGCACCTGTCCACGGCTGCGTCAAATAGCAGTCGGGCTCTTTCCAGCATCCAGTCTTCGGGCCGATATCGCTCCAGAATCAGCAGCAGCTTGGCCCATTCCGCGAAGTGGCCGGACAGATAGCCGTAGGGCCGGAACATGTCGCTGGAATTGTCCCGGTTGTAATCCCAGTCGTGCGTCCAGTCCGTTCGGTAGTGCTCCCAAATCAGACCATCGGCTCTATCCGCCAAGTCCAGGCAGATGCGCTTGGCCAGCAAATGGCTTCGCGCGAGGAAGCGGTCCTGACCGGTCGCCTCGAATGCCGCCAACATGGCTTCGCACATGTGCATATTGGCGTTCTGGCCCCGGTAGGGAGCGATGGAGTTCCAGTCATTCGCATCGATTTCGTCCACATAAAGCCTGGCCTCAGCCTCCCAGAATCGGTTCTCCAACAGATTGAAAACCTCATCGATCAGACTGGAGGCACCTTGCAGGCCAGCCTTGGTCGCGCCGGCGGCGGCCAACAGAACGAAAGCATGCCCATAGCATTGGCGGGTGCCGTCCGCCACTTCGAGGCCCTTCAGCTCCCAGGCGAAACCGCCATCGGGCTGACGGTGGCGCTCCTGCAGGAAACGCAGTCCGTGGACCGCGGCCTCCCGATGTTCAGCCTGATTCCAGACCAGGGCCGCGAGCGAGTAGATGTAGATGAAACGGCACGTGCCGACCAGGTGCTTGGTCCAGCGGTCGAAAACCGTCCCGTCATCCCGCAGCTGGTTGATGTAGCCGCCCAGTTCGCGGTCGAGGCACACGGGATGATAGAAGGAGATGATGCTGCGCATCTGCAGGCGCAAGAACTCTGGATCTCTGTAGGACATGGGTTCCTCCTGGCGTCCTGTCGACACTCGCCGCACGAATTCAGACTGCGGAATTGGGAAACTCCAGCTAACGGTCGGGAATCCAGGCTCCCCACGGATTCCGTAGGGCGAGGCGGGGTCCCAAGGCCGCATACACCTCCGGCAGATCGAATTCTGCCAGACAGCCTTCGATGAAGCTGGACAGGGGCCAGTTGTGCAAGGGGTTGTCGATCAGCAGCTGGTAACTGGGCAGGTAGTCGGCAATCATGCAGCGCGGGAGGCTGCCGTGCAGCAGCGCGGCCAAGGCTGCGACGACCGACCCGACGCCCCGACCGGCCAACGAGATGTCAGCCCCGTTTCCGATCAACAGGTTCATCGCGCCGAGCAGGTCGTAGACGCGCCGGCCAAGATAACTCTGGCCTGTCATGCTGCCGTAACTCGCGTACATGTAGTCCGCGCCATAGGGCTCCAGCAGCGACCGGGACCCGCAAGTGGCCGGCATGCTCTGGCCCATGCCCCTCACGTCGACAGCCAGGATGCGCTCGCCGGCTTTCAGCTTGCTGCGCAGCCAGGGCTGATCGATGCAGTCCTGTTCGCTGTCGACATGGCCGGCGTAGAGAGTGAGTTCGCCTCGAGGCAGGCGGCAAGGGTTTTCCAGATCCCCGAACATAGTCAGGATGACCTGAATCCCGGGTTCCGTTTCCGCTGCGAACTGGTATCCCTTGCCGGTCTCGGGATCCTGACCTCCGCTGCTTCGCAAGAAGCGATGCGGAGGCTGACCTTCCGGAATCTCCAGATGCAGTCGCCGCTGAACTGAGGCGCGCAGCGTTTCCATGGTCAAACTGGGTCGTCTGGCGGCCTGGTCCCGCACCCGCGTTCGCATGAAATCGAACACCTTGCGGCTGCCAAAGGGAATGACGGCTCCGCACGCGGCATGCAGCTGCGCTTCCGGAATCTCCTCCATTTCCGGCTCCTGCCAATCGTCATGATCCCCGCCGTGGCGCAGGAAGAAGCGGTACATGGCCTCACGCGCGTGCTTGTGATAACCGTGATCCAGGGGCCCCACGCTGATCTCGGCGGACTGCGGACTGCCCAGCAGGCTGTGCACGCGTTTCATGTCCGCATGGGCCTGTCGGGCGCCTCTGAGGTCGAAGAAGCAGTTTTCCTCCGCCATGATCAGTGTGGGGCGGGGCGCGAAGGCCAGCAGCAGATCGGCCTCGTCCAGTCCCAGTTCCAGACAGCGGGGAGGGTTCTGCTCCGCATCGGTGGGCAGTTCGTTTTCCAGATTGGAGAGCCAGCTCGTGATGTAGCAGTTCGGCGCCGCCATCGTGATTCTTGGATCTATGGCTGTCAGGTGCGTGGTCTGCGTGCCGCCGCCTGAACATCCTGTAACACCGACTCTGGAGACATCGGTTTCCGGCCTCTGGAGCAGGTAGTCCAGCCCGCGCGTGGCATCCCACAGCATCCAGCTGCCGAGATAGTCCCCGGCCAGCAGCATCGGGTTGCCCATCAGGTTGTGGGCCGTGGTGGAACTTGGCTCCGGATCGCCGGCGGGCACGCCTTCCTCATCGTAGAACTGTCGGCGTTCGCCTTGGGAAACGGGATCTATGATGAGGACCACGAATCCCTTGCGCACAAGGCCTTGGGCGAACAGCTGATAAGGACCGTAGGCTTTGGCTTCGTCTGTATGGCCACACAGGCCCAGCACGCAAGGCGCCTCGTCCTTCAGGTCGGCAGGCACGTAGAGATTGGCGGTCACCAGGAAATCGGGCCGACTCTCGTACACCACTTTCTCGACCTTGAATTCCTTGAAGTCCAGCATGCCAGTGGTGCGCGGGCGCAGGTCCGTTTTCTCTGGAAGCGCGGGAAAGCAGAGGGCCGCCTTTTCCCTTATGTCATTTACATAAGCTTCGGCATCAGATACATTGTGCAGGCCGGCGAGGTGCCGGACCCTGTCCTGGAGTAATCCCCGCACACGACGCACCGCGTATTCATGCACCATGTGTCCATAACGCTGTCGATACATTTTCTATTCCCCCTGGCCGCAGCCTCCGGGCCGCCGGTTTCCGCCGCGACCTTGAGGTCTCCGCCTTCTCATTGGGACTTATAGGCCGGACTTGACAGCCGGCCCATCTCGTTCACGGGTCGTCGGGGACCCCCACGGGATCGCCCCTCGCCGTGCAG
>JAPPAJ010000324.1 GCA_026705565.1 Caldilineaceae bacterium
GATCAAATTCGGTGCAACCTCGTGTCCCCCGGACATGTGGATACACCCTTCCTCAGGGCCAACGCACCTCACAGCCCCAACGACGAGTCGACCAGCATCAATGTCCCGGAAAACTACCGGCGCCGGCTGGAGGCAACACCCATGGGACGCCTGGTCCAGCCCGAAGACATCGCCCAGGCCTTCCTGTTCCTGGCTTCGGACGAGGCTTCCATGATTACTGGTGCCCACCTCAAGGTGGATGGCGGCGCCGGTCTGGCCGTGTAGGCGACGGACATCGCGCAGGGGCCGCGGCCCGGTGTTGTTGATGTAGGATTCCCAATGCACTCCTCGCTGTACAGAAGGCGTTTTCGGTCGTGATCGACTGCGATATTCACAATGAGGTTCCGCATTTGGAGGAACTGTATCCGTATCTTCCGCAACATTGGGTGGACTATACGGAGGAGTCGTCGTTTGAAGGGCCGGACGCGAACGACTATCCGGAAATGGTGGCAACGACCGTGCACCCCGACATCCGTGACGACTACTTCGGCGACGGACGGTGCAACACGGCGGCACGCGTTCGGTTGATACAGGACCGGGTGCTGGATCCGCTGGAGATTTCAGTGGCCGTCCTGAACAATGCCTTCAGGGTTCCATCCATCCACTCCGTGGACCTGGCCGCGTCGATGGCCACGGCGGTCAACACCTGGCAGCAGGAGCAGTGGCTGGCAGCGGACAACCGGTTCCGTGCATCGATCATTGTTCCGAGCCACAATCCCGTGGCGGCGGTCCAGGAGATTCGGCGCTGGCAAAACACTCCGGGTTTCGTGCAGGTCCTTCTCCCTGTACGGTCGCATGTGCCGTACGGGGTACGCAACATGGACCTGCTGTTCGAGGCCATCGCAGACTCCGGACTGCCTGCGGCCATCAATTTCGGAGGTGCCCCGGGTGTGCCCCCCACCGGTGTGGGCTGGCCACAAACCTATTACGAAATCCACGCCGGCATGGCTCAGGTGTTTCAGTCGCAGGTCATGAGCATGGTCTACGAAGGGCTGTTCGACCGCTATCCGCAACTGCGCATTGTGTTGCTGGAGGGTGGCTTCACCTGGGCACCGTCGCTCATGTGGCGGATGAACAAGGAGTGGAAGGGACTGAGGCACAATGTGCCGTGGGTCAAGAACTGGCCCGCGGACTATATTCGAACTCATTTTCGGTGGTCGCTGCAGCCGTTGGATGCACCGGATGATCCGGATCAGATGCTTGAAATTCTGGATATGATGGAAGCGGACGAGCTGTTAATGTTCTCCACCGATTTTCCGCATTGGCAGCAAAAGGAGATCGCGCCAGGGGTCCCGGACTGGATGCCGGAAGACCTGCGGCGAAAAGTGTGTTTTGAGAATCCGCGTGCGTTCTATAGTCTAGAGTGACCGCGGAAGGATTGTTTGGATTGCTGTTGTCCACACCAGTCGCCGATTTGGAGGTCCCGCCATGGCCGTTAGCTTGACAAGCCCACTGCAAGATCGCACCGGCGCCGAGGTTGTGCGCACTCCGATCATCGACACGGATGTGCATGTGTACATCCAACCCGACGATCTCGAAAGGCACCTCTCTCCCTTCTGGAGGGACCAATACCTCAATTTCGGCAAGCGCACCTACGACGGCATGCTGTTCCCCCGGTCCATGCCCATGGCCGCCCGGCACGACGCGTGGCCTCCCAATGGCGATATACCGGGTGCGAACCTGGAGTTCACGCAGATGCAACTCCTGGACGAGTTCGACATGGACTACGCCATCCTCACCCCGCTCACCGGTACGGGCGAAGTCCTGAACTTCGACTTCGGGCTGGCCCATGCCCAAGCCGTCAACGACTATCAGATTGAGGACTGGTGTGCGCACGACAGCCGGTTGCGTGCCTCGATCATCATTCCCTACGAGGACGGACCGCTTTCGGCCGAGGAGATTCATCGATTGGGCAACCACCCCTCGATGGCGCAGGTATTTCTGGTTACCCGGACCCGCGACCCCCTGGGCTCCAGGCGCTACTGGCCGATCTACGAGGCGGCCTGCGAATACGATCTCCCGATCGCCGTGCATTTCGGTGGAGTGGGCGGCAGTGGCATCACAGGGGCCGGATCTCCGACCTACTACATTGAAGATCATGCGGGGATGGCGCAAAGTTTCCAGTCCCAGGTGACCAGCATTGTTAGCCAAGGGTTGTTCGAGATATTCGACAACCTCAAGTTCGTCCTGATCGAGGGCGGGTTTGCCTGGATGATTCCGCTCATGTGGCGACTGGACCGCACCTGGGAAAAGCTGCACAAGGAACTGCCCCGGGTCAAGAAACCGCCGTCCGAATACATTCGCGAGCATATGTGGATTAGTACGCAGCCCATCGAAGAGCCCCTGTATCCGCATCAGTTCAATCAGATGCTGGACCAGTTGGACATGACCGATCGGTTGATGTTCGCATCGGACTACCCCCACTGGGACTTCGACAATCCAATGCGCGCCATCCCGTCCACCGTCGCCGATGCCGCGCGCCGGCGCATCATGGCCGAGAACGCCGCGGAACTGTACGACCTGCCCATCTGAGTCCGCAATGCCCAAGTACGCGGTCGCAACCGTTGACGAGATTCCGGCAGGTCAGCGGAAGGTTGTCGAGGTTGCCGGTCGCGTCGTCGGCATCTTCAACCTGGAAGGCGAGTTTTTCGCGCTGCGCAACACCTGCCCCCATCAGGGCGGGCCCCTTTGCAGTGGACGCGTAACGGGCTTCCTGCACGGTCAGCCCGGCGCGCTCGTGTACTCCCGGCAAGGGGAGATCCTGCGCTGTCCCTGGCATGGCTGGGAATTTGACATCCGGACGGGGCAGTCGTGGCACAACCCGGCGCGCGTGCGTGTGAGGGCCTATGAGGTTTCCGTGAACGAAGGCCCGGTGGAGGGCCCTTACAAGGCGGAATCCTTCGAAGTGGAAGTACGGCAACAGGTCGTCTACGTGGACATTCCCGGTGCGCCGGACATGTCCGAGGCCACAGGCTCCGGCTGACGACATCCCTCCGATTCAGTTGACTTCCATGTTCGGCTGCGTTGCCGAAGGTTTCCATGCGCGTTCTTGTCTACTACCCGCCCATGACCGAGTCGGATCTGGCCCAGGTGCAGGCAGCGGCACCCGATGCCGACATCGTGCACGCCAAGTCTGCGGACGAGGCTGCCGCGGCGGCCACTGGATCCGAGGCAATCATGGGGTTGATGCCGCGGGAGGTTTTCGCGCGGGCCGGCTCGTTGAAGTGGTTTCAGTCTGCGTCGGCCGGCCTGGACAACGTTCTGTTCCCCGAACTGGTCGAGTCCGACGTAACCCTGACCAACATGGCGGGTTTGTACGCCGCCGCCGGTGGAGAGCAGGCTTGGGCGCTGCTCCTGGCCTTGGCACGCGGTCTGCCCGATGCCGTTCGCAGTCAAGGTGCCCGCAAGTGGCAGAAGGTTCCCATTGCCGAAATCACCGGACGGACGATGCTGGTTCTGGGAATGGGCGGCTTTGGGCAGGAGATTGTCAAACGGGGCGTCGGCTACGATCTGAACATTCTTTCGTTGGATCCGGAGCGGACCGAAGCACCGGGCGTGGCCGAAATCAGGACACCGACCAAGGAGAATCTTCACGCCTTTCTCCAAGTGGCCGACGTGGTGATGGTTGCTTGTCCCTTGACCAGGGAAACCTACCACTGGATTGCCGACAAGGAGTTTGGCCGGATGCAGTCCCATGCATATCTTGTCAATGTTTCGCGGGGCGGCATCATCGATGAAGAGGCGCTGGCAAGAGCATTGCACACACAGCTTATTGCAGGCGCAGGCCTTGACGTTCAGGAAGTTGAACCTCTGCCTCAATCGAGTCCGCTATGGGACGCGCCGAACTTTTTGATGACGGCCCATCAAGCCGGGTTCTCGGCGGATCGCCACCGCAATGTGGTCCGTTTTTTTGCCTCGAACCTGCAACGGTACGTGGCCGGTGAGCCACTGGCAAACGTATGTGACATGGCCAAGGGGTATTAGCAGCATCGGATCAACGCGCAAGGGGACGATGCGTCTGCCCTGCGCAACTCGGGCATCGGTGTTGCTTCCGATCCTCTGCCGCGCGCTCCCAGGCTACGGGCCGGGGCGACGTTGCCGACTCGGTTGTGCGGCACCGGCAGGCGCTTCGTAGCGCGCCGGGCGAAGTCGGGAACCAGGCAAATGCAAGCCGACCTGTATCTGAAGGACGCGTTGGTCGTCACGGAGACCGGGGAATTCCGCGGCGGCGTAGTCGTGAAGGACGGTGTCGTGGCCCAGGTTGTGGCCGGGTCTCCCGATATCCAGGCCACTACCTGCCTTGAACTGCAAGGTCGCGTGCTGTTGCCGGGCCTGGTGGATGGCCATGTCCACTTCAACGAGCCCGGCCGGGAGGACTGGGAAGGGTTTCGGACGGGCACCATGGCGGCCGCCGCGGGCGGCGTCACCACCGTGGTCGACATGCCGCTGAATTCATCCCCGCCGACCGTGGACTGCGTTCAACTGCAACGCAAGCAGACAGCAGTGCGCGACCAGGCCGTAGTGGACTACGCCCTGTGGGGCGGGTTGATCAACAACAATCTGACTCACTTGGAGAGCCTCTGCGCCGAACGGGTGGTCGGTTTCAAGGCGTTCCTAGTGTCCAGTCCCGATTTTCCCCGGGTGGATGACGACCTCGTGTTCGCCGGTATGCGCCAGGTGCGCGCCCTCGACAGTCTGTTGGCCGTACATGCCGAGAACGAAAGGGTGACCATGTACCTGGCCGAGGAACTTCGGTCGCGGGGACGGCGCGATCCCTTGTCCTGGGCGGAATCGCGCCCAGGACACCAGGAAGTGGAAGCAGTGGCCCGCGTTCTGCACTGGGCGGCAACCACCGGCGCAACCCTGCATGTTGTGCATGCGTCCGTACCTGATGTGGTGCGGCTTGTGGCTGCGGCCAAGCGTAGGGGAGTCCCGGTAACGGTGGAAACCTGTCCCCACCATCTGCTCCTCGATCTCGACGACTTTCAGAGGATCGGGCCGGACGCCAAGTGCGCGCCTCCACTGCGCAGCCGCGAGACCGTGGAAGACCTTTGGCAGTGTGTTCTGGCAGGGGACGTGGACACGTTCGGATCAGATCATTCACCCTGTCCTCCCGAACTCAAGCGGGTTGGGGAAGGCGACGTGTGGCAGGCTTGGGGCGGGATTTCCGGCATCCAGACCATGTTGCCTGCGCTGATGACGGAAGGTGTGCACAAGCGGGGCCTGTCGCTGGCGGCCTTAACGCGGATGGCTTCGGCAAATCCGGCCCGCCTGCTGGGGTTGTATCCCCGCAAGGGGATAATCCAACCCGGCAGCGACGCCGACTTCGTGGTCGTCAATCCGGACTGCCGGTGGACATTGACCCCCGACCACCTGTTCTACCGCCATCGCCACAGTGCATTTGTGGGGCATGCATTCCGCGGCGCAGTGGAACGGACCATCGTGAGAGGAACCACGGTCTACCATCGGGAGGCCATCCGGGTTGAACCCGGCTTTGGCCGGTTGCTCCACCGGACCCGGTGATGCGGTGTTGGACCAGGAAGAAAGTACAGGTATGCCCATGGACCCATTCGGATTTACCCGCAGTCGAATTCGCCCCAGCTACGCCCTCATCGCGCCTCCATCCCATGTCGAGGCGCCTTTGCCCAACTGGCTCAATTCCTCCGGCGTGATTTTGATTTCGCCGCGAATGGGGGCCGGATTCTGTCAATTCGCGGCGTTGATGGGGCCTGAATCGGCCGCCGCCGCGCCCGCACCCGGCATCGAAAGGTTTGTCTTTGTTGAGCAGGGCAGGTGCACGCTTGATGTCGCGGGCTCCCGCGCGGATCTTGCACAAGGAGGTTTTGCCTTTATCCCGGCAGATTGTGAACATTTGCTTGCCTCAACCGCAGGCTGTCGTCTGACCGTGTTTGAGAAGCCATACGTGCCGTTGGCCGGTGTGTCCGCGCCCCAACCGGTGTCGGGACGCGAGCAGACGGTTTCGGCGGAGCCGTTCATGGGTGATCCGGATGCCATGCTTAAGACGCTGTTGCCCGATGCGCCCGAATTCGATCTGGCCGTCAATCTGTTCGAGTTCGCCCCCGGCGCTGCCTTGCCCATGGTGGAAATCCATGTTATGGAACATGGGCTGCTGATGGTGCAGGGCAAGGGAATTTACCGGCTCGGTGACGACTGGCATCCGGTGCAACGCGGCGATGTGATCTGGATGGCTCCCTTTTGTCCCCAGTGGTTCACGGCCGTAGGCAAGGAACCGGCACGGTACCTGTATTACAAGGATGTGGGCCGAGATCCTTTGGGGAGCTCCGCGTGATACCGGCGAGAGCGGACACGACGGCACGGTGGCTATGCCGGATTAACGGGATGCATCGGGGGCCACAGGCACCATCCTGTCCACGGAAGCCGTAGCAAAGAGTCAAGCGCATCGAGGGTGGTCGTGACCATGGACATCCTGACGGTCCATTCCGACACCAACAACAGGATCTCCGGGCGAGTCGAGTTCACCTTGGACTTTCGCTGCCAGACGGGGATGGGCACGACCAGATGATGGATGGGATTCGGATAGCGCTCGCGTAGGAAACCGCAGCCCGCGGGCTTGCCCACGTCCGGGACATTCTCAACCACGATCTCGGCAGCCGAACCGATTTCGCATAATTTGCAAACGATTGCGGGTTGTGCAAGAACCTGTAGCTATTCGGCAAGAAAGACCGCCAACAGGGCCTACCACGATACGGTGCTCATCGCGTAGGGATCCCCCATCGCCATATTTTCCATGCCGTCCCAGCCCGGAGGCCATCGTCCGGAGGCGTACTTCCCACCTGTCGAGATCCCGGCTGCCATCAAGGTGCCAGACTCCGCAATGCCGGAACTTGCAGCATCCTGGACTTGGATTTCGCCAATCGGATCAGCACTGGGAAAACTGCGTTCGGGGCCAAGAAATTTCTTGCCCGGTGCCGGAATGGTCAGTAAGGGATCTTGTCCTGCTTGGCTTGCCATTCGCCGAATACCCGAAGTGCCTCGTCGTCCAAAAGCCTGACGGACGGGACGGTTCGCTGTTCAACGGGCAACGGGATCTCCTCGTACAGGAACTGGTCGCTAAACCCGGCCGCGGCCGCATCCTCGCGCGAGTTGGCGAAGAAGATGCGCGTGATGCCTGACCAGTAGATGGCACCCAGGCACATCGGACACGGCTCACAGCTTGTGTAGATTTCGCAGTCCGTCAACTGGTAGGTTCCCAGTGCCGTGCAGGCTGCGCGGATGGCCGTAACCTCGGCATGGGCAGTGGGATCGAGGCTGGACGTGACGCGGTTGAAACCTTCCGCGACCACCAGGTCACCGCGGACCACAACCGCACCGAACGGGCCTCCCAGATTGGTGTTGATTGCTTGCCGGGACAACTCTATCGCCCGTCGCATATGGGAGTGGTTCATGCAACAGTCCTTGTTTTGGTTGCGAGGATCGGGCCAGACGTGCGAACTACGAACCCCGGTATGTCGTATAGCTCCAGGGGGATACCAGAAGCGGCACGTGGTAGTGGCCGTCCCGGGCGATGGCAAAGCGGACCGGGACCTGATTGAGGAACGGAGGATCGGGTAGGTCGAGCGACTGCATGGCGAAATAGCGGCCGACATGGAACAACAGTTCCCACTCCCCGGTTGCAAAAGCGCCGCCTTCCAGGAGTGGTTCGTCGCATCGGCCGTCGTGGTTGGTTGCCACGGACTTCACCAGCCTGCGGCGGCCATCGGCCCAGCGGTACAAATCCACCTGCAAGCCGGCCCCGGGCTTGCCTTGTGCCGTGTCCAGCACATGCGTGGTCAGGGTGCCCATGTCCATGTCTCCGGGGTTGTTCGATGTGTTTGGGACCCGTGCCGAAACAGGTCAGACTGTGGACCGAGCGCAGCCATGATCACCGCTACCGGGTCACGGTTGCCTCAATATGGCCATGTGGTTCGTCCGTCGGCAGAAACACGCGGTTTGACGAAGCGAGACCAAACTGCGCCAGATCGACTTCGTGGTAGTGCAAGTTGGGCATCGCAAGCGTGATGTCCTCGACTTCAGGGATCCGTTCCAAAACGGCGCTGCCCATGCGCCAAAGGCTGTCCTGTACCGACTTGCTGTAAGTGGCCGCGAACACCTCCTCCAAGGTGCTGCGGATGGTCCCGGCGGTTTGAGCGTAGCCGGCAGGCGCCGCGCCGTAGGTCCAGTTGGCCTGCATGCGTGTGGCCAAGATGCGGTCGTCAACTTCCGGGAGGGTTGTGACCTTGTCCCGCAGAAAGTCGGCGAAACCGGATTCTGTGGTCTTCATGAGGGCAAGGTCTCGGAACCCGCTCCTGACGGTTTGCCGGTCCCGGGCCACCATCACCCCTGCCAACGGAGTGCAGGCCTGCGACTGCACGAAACCGTGTGGATGGTCGGAACCGTTGACATGCAGTCTGTGCCACGGGGTTTCGACCAGGTCGATGTGCACTTCCGACACGTGGCCGTATCGTTGCAACATTCCCTGTGCCAACTCAATGGCGAACGATTCGGTTTCCAGGTTGGGGTGTTGGCAGGCCGTAATGTACACAAGATTCTTCATGGTGTCGGTTGGCACCACATCCGCGTTGTCTCCGTGGGTGTAGGCTCGATCGAATCGGCCCAACAGGGCCATGTCGACACTGAGCTCCGAGATTCGGTGCCGGGTTTGTTCGCGCACCAGACGTAAAACGCGCACGCGGGCTTTGCCGTAGGTGTGGGTTGCAAGTTTCACGGGTGCACAGTCAATCCTCAGGTAAGCACGCATCGGGTGCGGCAGGCCAAGAGAATCGCTTGGCCTACGGCAACTTCAGGAAACATCATAGAGTACCGGAGGCAATGGCCACGGCCTGACTGGTGGTCGGTGCAAAGGTGTCCTGCACCCTGTCCCGA
Source organism: Caldilineaceae bacterium (assembly GCA_026705565.1). Taxonomy (GTDB): domain Bacteria; phylum Chloroflexota; class Anaerolineae; order Caldilineales; family Caldilineaceae; genus Bin34. The sequence goes on from JAPPAJ010000324.1 coordinate 8,944, forward strand.
AAGTCCTCCTTCAGCCGAGCTGCATCCCGCCGCGCGCAGATCCGCTCCAGCGTGTTGTGCGAGGGGAGCCCGTGAGGCAACTCCGGGACGGCGAGCAACCCAGCCTCGTTGCGCTGGCCGAAGAGGGCAACGGCTTCGAAACTGTCCGCACCGCAGATGATGGCCAGCACCGCCACCACCAACATATTCGTCAGATGGTGCCATTGGGTCCGATCCACCCGCGGTCCCCGGGGATGCCAAGGCCTCGACCAGGGCGAAGGCATCAGGCCGTCCATCAGGGGTTTTCCGCAGGCTGGATCCGGAACCTGTCCACTATAGCCGCAGGCAACTCACCCGGTTGGCCCAGCCAATTCAGATGCTTTCACCTTGACGTTTGCCGGGGCGTCAGCAAGGATGGTCAATTTGGTATATCCTTTGAATTAGTCATCTT
>JAPPAJ010000202.1 GCA_026705565.1 Caldilineaceae bacterium
CATAAATGCGCATGTAGTCGAGTTCCATGCGCTGCGGCCATATGTCGGGATCGGCGCCCTCGGTGCCGGCCCAGTTGCCCCCCACGGAAATGGTCAGAATGAAATGGAAGGGATGATCGAAGGGCCAGTGCCTCTGATCCGCGGAAGTATTCCGCAACCGTTCGTTTTCGAATGTGTAGTAGTGGGTGTCATCCACATGGATCTTGATGGCTGATTCGGTCCATTCCATCGCGTAAAGGTGGAATTCCGAACTCGCATCCGGTATCTGGAGTCTCTTGACCTGATGATTCCCAATCCTGTGGTTGTAGGCTTCCGTATGCACCGTGGCGTGAATGATGCCCGGTTTGTAACCTACGAACTCCATAATGTCGATTTCACCGCTGCCTGGCCAACTGCCGTATGGGTTGGAATTCGAGACCATCCAGATGGCGGACTTGACGCCCCGGCCCTCGGGCAGTCGGGCCGAAATCTCATACCATCCATAGGTCCATGCTTGTTTGGACGTAAGCCGGGCCACCGTGTATTCCCTTCCCCCAAACGTCTCCTTGTGGGCTTCAATGATGAGACGACCATCCTCGACGCGGGCGTTGGCTTCCCGGTGTGCCGTCGTAAAAAACAGGGCGTCGGGGTACCATCGGTTTTGTCTCTCGTCAAACCACCACTTGGCGGAATCGGGAAGGCCGTCTTCCTCAAATTCGTCGGACCACACCAAGGGACAGGGGACATCCTGGGCCACAGGGACAATAGGGGTGGGTTCCGGTGTCGGAGTATCGGGAAGAGTGGGAGCGGCTACTACCGGAAGGACCACCCCTTGGTGCGCCTCCAAGTCCGTGAGCGGGGCATGGATCCACAGAAGGTCCGTGCCTCCCGTCGGATCCGAGACTTGCACCCAATCCCCCGCGGCGTTCAGACCCTGGGGCAGCAACTGATCGCCCTGTCGTACCTGCGTGCGGACAGGGGAGTCGGTGCTTGGTCCTGTCCGTACGTTGACGACAGTTCCAGTGACGGTGAGTGCCACGGAGACAGGCGTTGGAGTGGCCGAAGCGGGATCCGACAGGGGAGTCGGGGCTGTCTTGACAGGCAGGCCAGCCAGTCTCCCGGTGGCCAGATCGGTTTGGTCTGCATGAATCCAGAGCCTCGACCCTTCATGGACAACTTGAATCCAATCTCCGCCGGAGTTGCGTCCCTGAACCTTGAGAAGGGTTCCCTGCGACACCCGGGATGCAACGGGATGCGACGAACCGGGACCCTCCCTCAGGTTGGCTGTTGGGATCCTGACTGCTACATCCAGAGCCTCTGATACCGGAACCGGTATCAGATCAGTGCAGGCTGCGGCAAGGGTTGCCAGCAGACACAAGGCAACCGATACCAACAGTTGTGATCGGTAGGATTTCCGCAGGGCGGTGTGCTTATCTGCAGCCCACAGCGCATTTTCCGGTTTGCTCCAGGAATGGAACAAGTGGAACCGCTCACAGTTGCGGTTCCAGCCAGCCTCAATGCAGTTGGGGCTGCCGTTGAACGAAACAGGGTTGTCATCGGCGTCGGCCATGATTACCCGCCTTGTTGCGAAAAAATTCAAGACTGCCGATAGGGCTATTGGGTGGCCACGACTATGATGTCCATTGAAAGAACCTGACTTGATTTCTCTATTCTGGGTAGCTTACTATGTACTGTTGATCCTGTTTCACACAAAAATAAACCGCGGCGCAGTCTGCTGAGCACAAGGCCTCAAACAGATCCCCGTCTGCGGTGAGTGTGTACGTTCGCGGATTCTGGGCAAGCAGTAGAAGACTGACATCTGCCACACCAAGTTGAGGCAACCTGGGATGTTGAAGAATTCCGATGGAGTTTTCCCGACAGGGCTCAAGAGCTCCTGCAATTTCGGCCAATGCCAGTCGCTGGTTCCGGCTCTTGATTAGATTGGTACTCTCCGCCAGGCAGTATGGCGAGAGCAGTACCCTGTGTGCTCGCTTCGATAGGGCTTCCAGGCTTTCCAACTGTTCCAGTGTGTAGTTGCTCGCCAGACCGTCCTTCAAGGCCAACGACGCAGCCGATGAGGTCTGTTCGTAGAACCAAGAAAGGGCCAGCAACACCAAAGGGCCGGTGTCAAGTATCAGTTGATTGGGCAACTGCATAGGGATTGGGGACAGGCTGGACGCTTTGGACAACCCCTGATCTCTTCTTAACCGAGACTTTGTAGTAAGTCCGACGACCGCCGAGCAACTGAGACAAGGTGTGGCCTGGGACACCTGCAGGCTGAAAAGACACGGTGCTCAGGAGTACAAGCCAGCAATCGTGGCGATCTTCCCACCCTTCGAGAGAGTAATTTTTGTGTCCTTCAGGATCGAACGTCTCCCGGAGGGCCGTCTTTGCAACTTCAAATGCCTCTGTGCGATCCATCTCGGGGTCATCTGGCTGGCAAACCAAGGGCGGGGGTATCTTACATCCATCCAATCAGGGATGGGGGAAGCGTGGCAACCCGAGGCAACCATGTGGGACACCAACACACTGACGAGCAGGACCGGTTGCCGGACCATTGGTCAACCCAGGCAGACACTGGCGTCCCGAATCACCGCCTCCCCAAACCTGTGGTACAGGTACCAGCCAGGATGCGGTCCAGTGGTGGTCGATGAGTCAGCGACTCGGCCCTGCAACACCACCGAAGTCATGGCTGGTGGTTTACTACGGTACCGCCGCTTGCACTGTGAGAACCCGATACCCGATCACTCCTGCGGCTCCGCCCTACAGCAGCTCCCGCCAGGAGGGGCTCGTGTACCACCCGACCGCGGCCTTCAGCTTGGCGGCACTGATGAACGACTGGTGGTTGTCCAGCCGCCCGGTGACGGGGAGCAGGTCGGGGCGGAAGGTTTCGACCAATTCCCTGGACGCCTCCAGGGCAGTGGTGTCATCCGCGTTCAGGAAGTAAACGTCGTGCGGAGGCAGATCCTGGCTGGCCTCCATCAACTGGCAGTGTGCAGTGGCCACATCCTCGCTCGCCACGTAGCACCAGAGATAGTCCTGCCAGCCGTTGACCGGCTTGACGTTGCGCGCCAGTTCCGCCCTCCGCTCCGGCGGAAAGATCCCGCAGATGCGGGTCACGTACGTGCGGACACCGAAGGCCCGGGTGTAGGACGCCAGCAATTCCTCGCCGGCCAGCTTGGAATAGCTGTAGGTGTCCTCGACGAAAGTGGGGTGCGATTCGTCGATGGGCAGGTATCGGAGCGGAAACGGGGAATCGCTGATGCGAAATCCGTGTCCCAGGGCACAGTTGCTGCCGGCCATGACCACCGTACCCACCTTGGCTTCGACCACGGCCTGCATCAGGTAGTAGGTGCCCAGCATGTTGGTCTTGAACGTGGCATCGAAGGACTGCGAACCCTGCTGGCGCAGGGCCGGATGATCGGTCGGGTTGGGACGCGCGCCCAAGTGCTGCACGGCCTCCACACCCTGCACGGCCTTGAGGCAGTCGTCGTAGTTCACCAAGTCGCCTTGAATCCACTCCAGATCGCCGTAGTCGGTGGTGGGCCTGGAACGGGAGAAGAGCACCGGTTCGTGGCCACGCCTCAGCAGTTCATGAAAAACGAAATCTCCTAGGCGTCCCGACGCGCCGGTTACCAGCACCTTCATGCAACTGTTCCTTGTGGATGGGTCGGACAGGAGAGCCGGCCCGGACGACACGAATCCCCCGTGTCAAGGCAATGCCTTGGCCCCAAGGCCAACCTGTCTGACGAGGGGTGGGGGATCGGGATCCGGATAGGGAATGCCGGATGGATTCACGGGCCTGACTCTGCTGGATTATAGACTTGCTGGCAGTTCACGCCGTCGGCATTTGTCCTAAATCCCGCAGTGCCAAACCCGTAGATCGGGCAACAAACCTCGTGTGTCAGCGCAGGGCGTCCACCAGCGCCCGTGCCAGGCTCTTGCGGTTCGTGCTTTCGGCCGCGTAGTCCACCGGCTGGGCCGAAGGGCCGACACAGGCGGGACAGCCGGTGACGCAGTCGCAACGCTTAATCAGTTGGGCTGCCTTGCCCAGCAACTGATCGTGGAGACCAAAGAGGGTTTCGCCATAGCCAAGGCCGCCCTCAAACCGCTCGTGGATGAAGAGCGTGGCCAGGTGGGGTTGGAAACAGGCGGGATCCTCCACCGGCTTCAGCTTGGTGCCTCCGGCCTTGGCCAGGACATCGTGCACGGACAGATCGCCCGGATCGCACATCAGGTGAAGGGGTGCGATGCGACTCAGGGCCACGCCCAGGGCATCCATGCCGTGCAGGCCGCGCCCGGCGATGGGCTCCAGCAGCTTGTGGCAGGCCGGACACAGAACCTGCAGGTTCTCCAGGCGGTTGGCCTTCAGGTGGTTGTCGTTGCGGCCCGGAACATAGCCGAACTGGCGGAACCGCTTCCTATGGTGCACGTGCAGGGGCCTGCCCGGCGAGGGAGACTTGCCGCAATTGCTGCAAACCCCTCCGCTGCGCTCGATGGCCCTGAGACGCTGGCTGTCCCAGTTGGGTCCGTAGTCGTTTTCGCTGTCCCGCCACGCGTCTTCGGCCTCCAGCCGCCGTTGGGTTTCCGGCCGCACCTGCATCCAGTAGCCGCGGGTGTTCAGGGTGCGTTCCGGACATTCCAGGGGAACCAGATCCGTGGGGTCCCAGCCGGGCACGCCCCGGTTGTCCCGGTCCATGTAGATCTTGCGGTAGCCTACCACTTGGGAGGTCATCTTCAATTCGCCGTGGCCGACCAGGGCCCCCTGTCTGGGCTCCTGTTCATCATTGCGGGTGACCGTGACATCCACATCCTGGACCGGCTCCGTGGTGTAAGTCCCAGACCTTGATACCGCGACTCTGGCCACCTTTTCGGCGTAGTCCAGTTCCTTGACCAGGTAGCGGCGTCCGTCATGCCAGTAGACGGCGCCTTCGTGCACCATGGTGTCCGCACTCTCGAAGTCCACCGTGCCCAGGACCTCGGGCCGGCCCCGTCCGGACTTCAACACGATGTCCACCGAACCCTCCATGTTGCGCAGGCCGAACCGCAGGTCCTGTGGCTGTCCGCAAAAGGCCCAAGTGAAGTTGCGGTGAAAGGCGCGCTGAGCGCGTTCCAGGTCCTGGAGGCCCGCGAAGACGGCGTGGGTCCGGCGCGGTTGTTCCTTCCGCGGCGGCCGCACCCGCAACGGACCCTCGTTGAGCACACAAGGCAGGTGCTGCCGCAACAGGGCCGGGTGGTCCGGGTCCAGCCGGGCATGCTCGGGACTGCCGGCCAGCAGAAACTCCGGATCCAGGATCATGTACTGGTCGAGGGGATCCGCCGAAGCGACAAACACCACCAGGGCCTCCGCCTCCTCGCCCCGCCGGCCGGCGCGTCCCCACTGTTGTCGCGTGCTCGCAACCGTACCGGCATAGCCGGAGGAGATCACGCACTGCAGCTGTCCGATGTCGATGCCCAGTTCCAGCGCGTTGGTGGCGGCCACGGTCAGGATCTCGCCGTTGCGCAATCCCGATTCAATCTCGCGCCGTTCCTTGGGCAGGTAGCCTCCGCGGTAGCCGCGGATCAGCCGTGTCGCCTCGTGGCCTCGGATGCCGCTTTCGATGGCATGCATGCGCAGCCAGCGGATGGTGTTCTCGACACCGCGCCGCGAACGGTTGAAGATCAGTGTCTGCAGCCGCTCCCGCCGCAGTTGGCTCTCGAACCAGAGCGTGGCCTCCATGGTTTCGCGCCGTACGCCGTCCGGGTCCAGGGGCGGATTGCAGAAGATGCAGTGGCGAGCCGCGGTGGGAGCTCCGTTCTCCGATACGACCGCCACCTCCCGATCAAGCAGCCGGTGGGCCAGGTCCTGCTCGTTGGCCACAGTGGCGCTGGCGCAGATATACCGGACGTCCCGGTTGCCGGCCAATGCCAGCAACCGATGCAGCCGGCGCAGGACATTGGCCACATGGCTGCCGAACAGACCCCGGAAGTAGTGGACTTCGTCCACCGCCACAAAGGCCAGGTCGGACAGGAAGGCTCCCCAGTCCTGCCTGTGCCAGGGCAGGATGGAATGGTGGAGCATGTCCGGGTTGGTGATGATCAGGCGCGCCCGGTTGCGGAGTTCGCCGCGCTCCGCGATGGGCACGTCGCCATCGTAGGCGGCCACGTGATGGGGCTTGAGGGGGCTGCCCGTCGGCAGCGCGGCCGCCATGTCCTGAAACTCGACCAGTTGATCGCGGGCCAGCGCCTTCGTCGGAGCCATGTAGATGGCTCTGGCGTACGGGTCGCGAACCAGGCGGTCCAGAATCGGCAACTGATAGCACAGCGACTTGCCGCTGGCCGTGGGGGTGGTGACGAGGACATCCTTTCCGGACCGAACCAGTTCCAGGGCCTGGCCTTGATGGCTGTAGAGCCGCTCGCGGCCCAGTCCGGCCAGCATGCGGCGGACATGGAGGTGCAGCCATTCCGGCACGTCGGTCCACTGCGGAGACCCGGCCGGGAGTCGTTCCGCATGGGTGACGTGGGCCTCGTAGTAGGGGTCCGACCGCATGTCGGCCAGCAGTTCGGCAACCGGGATCATGGTTTGAGGCGGCGAGCGAAACGTGAACGGTCGGGTGGGTGACTCGGCCGGTGCCGGCGAACCCGGACGGGCTGTTCCCATTGCATTATGCGCATTGGGTGCCCGTGCAGCACCGCGGGAACCGGCCCGCACCAACCTCGGTTGCCTCCGTGCAGCCGCTATGCGGAAGGCAGACCGGCCGGCCCACCTACAGATGCTTCGTGTATGTCGACGGGTTGTTGAGAAAGGACCTGGTCAGCCGTACGTGCTCCAGTTCATCCCAGGCAACCTGCCGCCAGGGAGACTCGTCCAGACTGAGAATGGTGGCGCCCGGATAGGCCATCAGGATGGGCGAGTGGGTGGAAATCACAAACTGCGCACCCCGCTCCTCCACCATTTCCCGCAGCAGGGACAGCAACCCCAGCTGCCGCAATGGAGACAGGGGCGTTTCCGGTTCGTCCAGCAGGTACAGGCCGTCGGGCACAAACCGGGCTTGGAAGAAGGCCAGGAAGCCCTCGCCGTGCGACTGGGCGTCCATGTCCCCGCCGTAGCGCTCCGTGATGCCGTGCAGTTCGTTGGCATAGGGGGTGCGCGCATACATGCGGGCCGCGGCTGATCGCCCGGCGTAGGTCCGATCCACCTCCTCCAGGTCGGCCCGGAGGGACTGCGCCATGGCGCCCACCCGCTGTACGAAGCCAAAGAAGTCCTCCGCACGCAGAAAGAACCCGCGGTGGCTGCGTTGGTTCCAGGTGGCCTTGAGGCACTTTGCAAGACCGCGCACCTTGGCCAGGGAGGAATCCCGCTCCAGCTCCTCCCGGCCCGCGGCCGGCAGTCCCGCATGGCAGGCGATGCCCTCCAGCAGCGTGGACTTGCCGCAACCGTTCTCCCCGACCAGAAAGGTCACCGGATGCTCGAACTCAAGCGGTGCCGACCAGTCCGCGATCACCGGCACCGTAAAGGGCCACTCGGACCGTTGCCGCACGGCCGGCGGCCTGAAAGCCACGGAGCGAAGGTGAATCATCAGTCCCGCGATGCCGGTACCGGACCAGAACTCGTCCCCTGTGCCCGCGGTGCATCAATCAGGAGCCACGCTCCGGTTGTAGGGGCTCAGAGCCGGATACAGATCCCGGTACCGCGCATGCACTTCCTTCATGGTTTCGACCGTGTCCGGATCCGGCCGCACCGAACCCGTCTCCGCCACGAGCGAAGCGGTGGCCGCGTCCACATCGGGCCAGACACCGCCGGCCACACCGCCCAGTACGGCGGCCCCCATGGCGGCGCCCTCACCTTCGGCGACTGTCACCAGTTCCCGGCCCAGCGTGTCCGCCAGGATCTGGCGCCAGAGGGGACTTTGGGACCCGCCGCCCGACAGGCGCACGGTTTGCAGTTCGGGCAAACCGGCACCGTCCATCAGATCGAATCCGTCCTTCAGGCCACAGGCGACGCCCTCCAGCACCGCCCGGGTCATATGGTTCAGGTCATGCCGAACCGTCAGGCCGACAAAGGCCCCTCGGGCCAGGGGATCGGGGTGGGGCGTGCGCTCGCCGGTCAGGTATGGCAGGAAGACCAGGCCGTCGCACCCCGCGGGTGCCGCGGCGGCGGCCGCCGTGAGTTCACCGAAGTCGCGGCCGGGTGCACAGGTGTCCCGAAACCAGCGGAGACTGCCGGCGGCGCTCAGCATGACGCCCATGAAGTGCCAGCGGTCGGGGATGGAATGGCAGAAGGCGTGGAGCCGGCCCTCCTTCTCCACCCGCGGCTTGGCGCTGGTGGCAAAGACCACTCCCGAGGTTCCCAGAGTGACCGCGGCCATGCCTTCCTGCACGGCTCCCACGCCCACGGCCTGGGCCGCCTGGTCGCCGCCCCCACCGGCGATCGGAAGACCCACGGGCAGGCCCAGCTCCCCGGCCGCCTCGGGAGACAGCCGCGCCGAGACGGCGGTTCCCTCGCAGGCCGCGGGCATGTAGGTCTCGGGGATGTCCAGGGCGGCCAGCATGTCGCGGGACCAGGTCCTGCCCTTCAAATCCAGCAGGAGCATGCCGGAGCCGTCCGCCGCGTCCGCGGCGAACTCTCCGCTGAGCTTGAACCGCACATAGTCCTTCGGCAGCAGGATGTGCCGGGTGCGTTCCCAGATCTCCGGCTCCTCCTCCTGCACCCACAGGATTTTGGGCGCCGTGAAGCCGGTCAGGGCATCGTTGCCGGTAATCTCCAGAAGACGCTCGAAACCCAACCGCGCGCGAATGGTGTCGCACTGGCTCCCGGTCCGCTGATCGTTCCAGAGAATGCAGGGGCGCAGCACCTCCTGCCGTGCGTCCAACAGAACCAGGCCGTGCATCTGGCCGGAAAGGCCGATGGCGGCCACCTGCTCCGGCCGCACGCCTTCCTGTTCCAGGACGGCGCGCACACTGTGGCGCGTGCCCTGCCACCACAAGTCCGGATCCTGTTCGCTCCACAGCGGCTGCGGGGTTTGGAAGTCGTACTCCGAGGCGGCGGAGGCCACAACGCGGCCGGTGGAATCGACGAGAATGGCCTTGGTGGCAGTGGTCGAGATGTCCAGACCCAGGACGAGGGCATCGGTCATGGCGTGTTCCTGACTGAATGGACCTACAGCCGCAGGCGGGGATCCAGGGCGTCCCGAAGTCCGTCCCCCATGAAGTTGATGCTAAGGATCGTAAGGGAGATGAATAGGCCCGGGAAGATGATCAGGGCCGGGTTGTAGGTGATGAAGTCCTTGTTCTCGAACAGCAAACGGCCCCACGTGGGCACGTCCGGCGGGAAACCCAGTCCGAGGAAGGAGAGGGCCGACTCGATAAGGATGGCACTGGCCACGCCC
>JAPPAJ010000125.1 GCA_026705565.1 Caldilineaceae bacterium
GATGGCTTCAACCCCGCCATTGTAACCCTTCATCCTAGTCACACACAAGCACTAGTGTTGCGTCCCTTAAGTATATGGACATAGTGGCGAAGATGCGGTAGGGTTCTCCCCATCCATTCCAAGGAGGGAGAGACCATGGCCCGAGGCCGTCCCTTGAAGCCGCTTGAAATCAGCCCGGACACGCGTGAGGAGCTCGCGTCGATGGCCCGGTCGCGCAGCCTGCCCGCGGGCTTGGTGCGCCGGGCCGAGATCGTGCTCCTGTGCGCCGAGGGCCTGGACAACTCGACGGTGGCCGAGAGGGTCCGCGTCAGCCGCCAGACGGTCGGCCAGTGGCGCGAACGCTTCCGCACCCAGGGCCTCATGGGCCTCTACGACGAATACCGGCCGGGCCGGCCGCGCTCCATCCCGGACGACACCGTCATGACCCTGATCCGGAAGACGCTCGAGACCCAACCCCCCGACGGCCGCACACACTGGACCTGCCGTGCCATGGCCGAAGCCACCGGGGTTTCGAAGTCCACGGTCCAGCGCCTCTGGACCGCCTTCCACCTCCAACCCCACCGCCAGAAGCACTTCCAGCTCTCCACCGACCCCTTCTTTGTCGAGAAGGTCCGCGACATCGTCGGCCTCTACCTCCACCCGCCCGACCATGCGATGGTCCTGTGTGTCGACGAGAAGAGCCAGTGCCAGGCTCTGGAACGCACCCAGCCCCTCCTGCCCCTCGGGCTGGGCTACGTCGAAGGCGTCACGCACGGCTACATCCGCCACGGCACCACCACCCTCTTCGCCGCCCTGGATGTCGCCACCGGCCAAGTGCTTGCCCAGTGCCGGCCGCGCCATCGCCACCAGCAGTTCCTGGGCTTCCTCAAGCACATCGATGCCAATGTGCCCCCGGACCTGGATGTCCACCTCGTCGTCGACAACTACGCCACCCACAAGCACGCCCGCGTCCAGCGCTGGCTGGCCGACCGGCCCCGCTACCACATCCACTTCACCCCCACCTACGCCTCCTGGCTCAACCAGGTCGAGATCTGGTTCCACCTCATCACGCAGAAGGCCATCCGCCGCGGTTCCTTTTCCTCCGTCACCCAGCTCAAGGCGAAGATCCGCCACTTCACCGAGCACTACAACCCCAAGGCCCGGCCCTTCGTGTGGACCGCCACCGCCGACTCCATCCTTCACAAGATCCAGAGATTATGCATGGCTATTTCCGGGACGGAACATTAGGTCGATCTTTTCAGTATGAGATTGTCCTGCTCCGTGTGGCCGGATGGGCCGGAGCGGACGCGCGACCGCGGAGAACCCGAGGTGGGTGGCGGTTTGCCGGGAGATCGGGTGGCTGCAGTGGTGATGGTCTGCGGATTGGGAACAGTCGTGACTACCGCCCGCGCGGGGGTGGGGCGTGGTCCGGTCCGTGGTCATGGTCCGGTTCATCCGGTCGCAGCAGGGACTGCCATGCGTGCGGTGCCCGCTGCACGTGCAGGATGCGATCCGGCACGTTGTCCGGCGGGCCGTGCCGGTGCCAGTGTGTCGTTATGCGATCCAGATCCGCCGGGGGCAGCATCGAGCCCAAATGGGCCTCCAGCAGAGCGACGGCCAGCTGTGTCCGTTCCTGCTCGGCCTGTGTCCGTTCCCGCTCGGCCTGTATCCGTTCCTGCTCGGCCTGTATCCGCTTCTGCTCGGCCTGTACCCGCTCCTGCTCGGCCTGTTCCCGTTCCTGTTCCTCGTCGGTCCGGGTGTCGCGCCAGCGGCGCTGTGACTCGTCCCACCACTGGAAGCGGAAGTCCTGCCGTGCCTGCACCGGATCCCGGGGTGGCAGCAGGCGGACGAGCCCCCCGAGCACATCACTCCGGAACACCGCCGGGTCCGTTCCGGCCACGCGGCTTTCCCGGTAGATTCCATCCTCTAGCCGGTATACGACCATCCCCGGCGGTTCATCGGGAGCCTCGGGGTCGAGCAGTCCGCCTAGGACATCGCACAGCACATATTCGGCGATGCCGAGATGTTCATACAACCGCCGCTTGCCCCCCAGGTCCCGCGCGGCCGTGGAGTCCGACAGGAGCTCGCCCACCAGGGCAGGGACGGGGTGGCCGGCGGCGACATCGATATCGTAGGAGGTGTCCCAAATCTGGCGGTCCGACAATACCGTGCCGGGTGCCAGGACTGCCAGGTCCGGTTCGACTTGGATGCTGGGTTTCCGCAGCTTGGTATACAGCCCAGCGGCCACGCCCTGTTCCGGACCGAAATGCAGTCTCGGTTCCAGTACCACACGCCGCCCGAGCGCGGCGAGCAAGGTTGTGAGCATCGCTACATTCAGGAACCTGTTCTTCGGTTTTTCGGGACTCACCGTGCCGTCCTCGTTGAGCTCGAGACGCGTGACGGCATCATGGCTGTAATCGGGGTCCGTGGTCCAGTCGAGGTCGTACTCGTGGGCGATGTCGTACGGATAGGCCGGATTGAAGTGGGGCAGCTGTTCAAGATCGGTCTGCCACTCCGCCACGTGGTCCCGACGTAGCGCGATCAGCGCTTCCCGTTGCGCGCGTGTCATGTATGGATCGTTGACGGCAATGGGTACCACAGGAGCTGCAGCCGTTTCCTTGCCGTTGTCATCCGTCGTGATCGGAGGACGTTTCCGCACCTCAACCACAGCCATCTCCCGTCTCCCGGTCCAAGTGGAAGCTCCATTCTACTTTGTCCCGCTGTGCCCTTTGCGGCTGGCAGCCGTATCTCAAATCTGGTCCCGACGGAACATTCCGGAAGATCCGGGTCATGGGCGATCCAACGGTGTGTCCGCAGTGGGGCGATGTCGAGGCTGCATGGTCGCAACCCCGTCCCTTCGGTTCCCCGGCGATCCACGTTGGCTCGTTGGTCAGGGCGCTCGGATCTCCCAACTCACATTCCAGTTCGGTCGGAACCGTTTGTGACGGAAGGGCAGTGGGTCAATTCACAGGGAGGACAGTCTCGTCAGAACATGTGCGAGCCGTTCCGCCAGCACGTCGATGTGCGCCACCGCATCGTCATGGTTAATCGACCAGGCGGTGATGTTTTTGGTCATTACCTTCTCCGCGAAGGGATCGGTGCGGAATTGTTCCGTCCACTGTCCCAGCGCAGTGCGCAAGTTCGCATCCAAGTCCGGATAGTACTCGGTTACGGCTTCGCCAAACGTGAATTCCTTGGTGCCGTACCACCCGAGACCCTCCCTGGAGGGAGGGTAGAGCCAGGCAATGGAGAACGGTCTCCATGAGCACTGGGCCTTGATGGCAACGCTGGTTTGCCCCCAGTTAACCACTCCTTTGTCTTCGGCGATGTCGAGGAGCCGGATGGCGGCTTCGCGGGTGGTTTGGTCGGGAAATTCGTCCAGGAACACTTCCCTTGTCAGCCGCTGTGTTGGTACCGAGGTGGTTCGGGAACCTTTGGTACTGCCTCCGAAGACCCGCGGAACCAGGATTTGCATCGAATGGTTCCGATAGCGCTTGATCTCAACCGTTCGCACTTCAACATTGGGCATCTGGGAGTCGAGGAATTCCGCAATCTGCTTGAGAGGGGAGGGAATGTCGTCCGCTACGATGAGCAGACGCAGGCGAACCGCGTCCAGGTTGGTGGCCACCTTTTGCCAGAAGGCGTCTGCATCCAGTTCGCTGTCGGACTGCAGCAGTTCACCAAGAACTTCCTGTGAAGGCCGGTCCCCTTCTCTCACGGTGTCTTCGAAGGCTCTGCGCATTCCGTCGGCGTTCCAGGAAAGCCTCGCGTGTGCCGCGTATTCCAACATCTGTCCCACAACCGTGCGACGGACTTCCGAATTGGCCCCGCGTTTCACTTCAACCAGAGTGGGGATGGCGTCCTGATCCACCAGCAAATGGTCCACGGACCACCAGTCACCTTCCCCTGCGGCCTGGGCTATGCCCTGCTCCCGTGCCACCACCATCCAGCGCCGGGGTGCATCGGGATTCATCTGCTCGCCATCCAACAGTTCAGGCCGTGCCGCCAGTAGTGCCTGTAGTTCATCTTCACTGGAGAATCTCTCTTCTTCCAGCGAGGCCAGTTGGCCTTCCTGGTCTTGGACAAAGATACGCTCACCCATTGACCGCCCTCCGCTTCCCTTGTATGGAGCACACCTTTTGTTTGGACCTGCGGAACGTGCCGTGTCCAACCGGTTTCAGGTTGCACAGACTGCCGGGCCGCTGCCAAGAGAGATTGCCACATGGCTTATTCCTGCCGTGCGCCATGACCATGGTAGGGACGAATTGCTGGTTTCGCGTGCGCAGGGCATTCGCAACAACGCTCTTGACGTTGCAACGACGGCAGCTGAGAGCCTTGAGAATGCAGAAGTCTTGTTATTTGGGCACTGATTGCGGCCCCTGATGGCGTGGGCGGCCCGAGGCGGGATATTGTCAGGACCGGGAGTTGACGGAGATAGGCTTCGCTGCGTTGCCGATGCGCAATGTCAGTTCCCTGGAGCTGCGCTCGGCGTCGCGTGCTGCGACCGCGTGACTGCCGACCGCACCATCTGTCGGTGTCGGATCGAACATCTGCCTATGCCTGGGTCATCGACACGAGGCTGCGGAAATGCTTCGTGACAACCGGACAGTGTTCATCATCGGCCGGGGATGCCGGTTCTCTGCCCGGCCGGTATGCGACTGCACCGCCGATTGTCTGAGCGTGTGCCTGTCACCATCCATAATTCGGTGTTGGATCGGCGTACCCAGTCCGTAGTCGAAGCGAACACGGTCATGTCTTCCGACAGTCCCCAGCCCTCCCTAAACCCGGAGCGGTCCGAATTCTTGCGGATCCGGCGTGGAGGCAGTCTGTACATCGATAAGACCCACATTTTCAAACCCTCTTGGCACACGATCCCCAGGATCACTTTACGCTTCAGAATCCCTACGTGTTCCTGGCCCGTCCCCGGCGTTTCGGCAAGTCCCTCCTGGTGACAACCCTGGAGGCCTTCTTCCAGGGAGAGGTGCCCACGGATCCCCGCTACCTGAATGGTCATGAACCACCCGCAACCCTGAGTAAGACGGAGTTGTTCCACGGCATGGCTGTGGCCGACACCGCCGAGAGTAGGGGATTTCATCCGGCTGAACATGGCCAACACCCCCGCCGATGCACCGGAAGGACTGAAGGCCAACCTGCTGGAGATGTTGGGCAACCAGTACACGATGTGGCACCGCCGCGGCATCAACGTCGGTCTGGAACCTGTCAATGAATCCGGAGTCGTCAAATTCCCAACCGATCCGGCTGTCAGCCCGGCCCAGCGCTTGGAGGATCTGGTAGTCCAGCTCAAGACACGCTACGGAGCGAACCCCGTCGTCCTGGTCGACGAGTACGATGCACCTCTGGTGCACCTGCTGGGCAAGGACGCGGGCTCCGAATCTATCCTGGATGTCCTGCGCAACTTCTACGTTAAGCTCAAGAGTCTCGAATCCGACCTGAATTTCGTCTTCGTTGCCGGCATCACCCGCTTCGCCCGCGTCAGCCTGTTCTCGGCCTTCAACAACCTGCGCGACATCTCCTGGGAACCCGCCTACGCCACCCTGTGTGGCTTCACCGAGCAGGAGGTTCGGACTGCACTGCACCCCCGCCTGGCCAAGGGTGCCGCCCATCTCGACCTGTCCCTTGAAATGCTGATGGACAAAGTGCGTCGCCACTACAACGGCTACTGCTTCGGCTTTCCCGATGACAGCGAGCGCGTCTACAACCCCTTCACCCTGGCCTGCTGCCTTCGGGACTTGCAGGATCGAAGCCAAGTCAGGAGATGGGCCGTCACCGGGTGGCCGAACCGCTGGGCTGCCTCCGGCAATCCCATATTCCTGATCCGTCTGATGAAGCAGGGCCAGTATCCCCTGCCCGCGGACCCACCCCCTTGGGAGAGCCTGATGGACACGACCCACAGTCTGGACACTGTCGAGTTTGTTCCCCCCATGTTCCAGACTGGCTACTACGCCCTGCGCCAGGACACGGATGGGGATCTGTACCTGGACTACCCCAACGACGAGGTGCGCCAAACCTACAGCCATGCCTGGTTGAAAACCCATCGGCGACCACCCAATCCTCGAACACTGCAGACCATGCACCAGGCACTGGCCGGCGAGGACCATCAGGGATTCTGCGATGTCCTCCACACCTTCCTGGCCGGCATCCCCGGCGAGAAACTGTGCCGGGAGACGGACTGCCACCTTGTGTTGCATGTTCTGTGCCAGCTGATGCAGGTGGCGTTCCATTCGGAAGTGCACCAGGGCGGCGGCCGCTCCGACATGGAGATCCTCTTCCCGGAGCATGTCTGCGTTATGGAGTTCAAGTACGGCGAGTCGACGGATTCGGCCTTGAACCAGATCCAGTCGCACGACTACGGCCGGCGGCACTTCGGAGGCACGCGCAAGGTGGTGGCCCTGGGTCTCAACTTCGTGCCCGGTACCGAAACGGACCCGCTTGCCATCGAATATGCCGCCTGCGTCCGGTACCAACCCGACTGAATGCATCGTGTCCCCGGGGTGGGAGCCTTTCCGGGCACCTAAAATTGGTTTGGTTGTTGGTTGCCTGCTTCCGGTCGGTTTCTGATTTCCCGGCTCGATCCGCACCTGGTCTTGATGCTTCCTGCCGGGCACTGGAAGCCGTGTGGCAGTCCCTCGGTTCTTTCCGCCACCCATCCGCCTTCGCCTAAACTTGGATGGCCGCTCCAACAAGCCGGTCCAGGCAGTGCCGAATGCGACGTGGTCCGGACGGGACACGGGTGGAGCGCGGAACGAGTGGCCATCGATTTCCAGCTTCCTGGATTCCGAACCCATCCACAGATGACACAACCCAAATCGGAATGCGATTGCGCTGATCGCCATGGCCGACGATGCTCCGTGTCGGCCGGCCCTCATGTAGAATCGGCAGTTTGCTCGAAACCCGCGCACCCGGATGAGGTGCTTTAGGTGCATCGGCCGACTGGCGCTCCCTGGCTGCGGATCTTCCTGGTGTTGTCCGTCGCCATGGTCCTCATCATGGCGATCACACTGCGGGACTCCTTTGCCTCGGGAAGGGAGATCGTGGTGTTGACGGGGGTGGTTTTGGTGCTGGCGGCGCTCTGCACCTGGATCATCTCCATCGGTTCCGGTGCGGATTGACGGTTCCCAACTTCCCTCCTGCGGCTCTGACCTGACCTCATGGCAAAGCGAGACTACTACGAGGTGCTCGGCGTATCGCGCACCGCCAGCGGCAACGAAATCAAACGGGCCTTCCGCAAGATGGCCCAGCAGTTCCACCCCGACCGCAACAAGGAGGCCGACGCCGAAAGCCGGTTCAAGGAAGTGGCCGAGGCCTACCAGGTCCTGGGTGACGACCAGAAGCGCCAGATGTACGACCGCTACGGCCACGACGCCGAACGGATGACGGGTTCGCCGTTCGTGGACATGGGCGATGTCGGCAGCCTGTTCGAGCAGTTCTTCGGCATGGGCATGGGAGGCTCCGGCGGCCGGACCCGGCGGGCCCGGGCCGGCAACGACCTCAAGGCCACGGTGAGCCTGAGTTTCGGCGAGGCGGCGTTCGGCGCCACCAAGGACTTGGACATCGACATCCTGGACCTTTGCGACCGGTGCGACGGCACCGGAGCCGAACCCGGGCATCCCCCCGAACCCTGCAGCCATTGCCATGGCCACGGATCCGTACGGACGCGGCAGGAGGTTCCCCTGTTCGGCTCGGTGGTCAGCGAACAGACCTGCCCGGTATGCGGCGGATCCGGTCAGCAAATCACGCACCGGTGCCGGCAGTGCTACGGGGACAAGCGGACGCCGGTCTCCCGGACCGTCAACTTCTCGGTGCCGGCCGGTGTCAGCGACGGTCAGCGCCTGCGGCTGTCGGGTCGGGGCGAGCCTGGATTCAACGGAGGCCCGCCCGGGGATCTCTATGTCGAATTCGACATCCGGCCCCATCCCACTTTTACTCGGGATGGCACGGACCTCCTGCTGGACGTTCCCGTTACCGTGCCGCAGGCAACCCTGGGCACCGTGATCAGCATTCCCATGCTTGAAGGCGATGAAGAGCCGCTGGAGATTCCACCCGGCACGCAGCCGGGCACCGTCTTTCGGAAACGGGCCAAGGGCATTCCCCGCCTTCAGTCCCATGGTCGCGGCGACATGCTCATCACGGTGCAGGTCGTCATCCCCACTCGCCTTGACGAGCGTCAAAAGGAACTGTTCAGGGAACTCGCCGATGCCATTGGCGAGGAGGCCCACGGCGAGAAAAGAGGATTCTTCTCGCGCATCCAGGAACTCCTGAGCTGATCCGGATCGGGCGGGCATCCGACAGGCGATTCAACGCGTGTTCAGCCATGGCCGGACTGCTGCAAATCAGCGTTGCGGTGGACACCGAAGGGGCGGAGGCGGTCTGTTCCCTGTTCAACGAACTGAACCGTCCTGAGACGGTTCCGTCCGGAACCCCCCATGCCGGGGGTTCGCGCGCGGTCATTGAAGCAACCGGGTTTCCGGACGATGCCGACCTGGAACCGCACGAAGTGACGATGGACATGGCACGGATCCTGCGTGTCAAGACCTTCGTCGCCCCGGGGCCCGAGGCAGAGGCTGTGGTGCAGCGCATCCGCGAAGGCCTGTACTGGCTTTCCCGCCTCCATCCCGTCTCCGAACCCACCGTTGAGGTTGTCGAGGACAAGGACTGGCAGGAAGCCTGGAAGGAGCACTACGCCGCGTTCGTGGTCGGGCGGTTGTTCCTGATTCAGCCGGCATGGGACGAGGAAGGCGCCGTACCGGCCGGCCGCCACGTGCTGCGGTTGAACCCGGGCATGGCCTTCGGTACAGGCCTGCATCCCTCCACACGGCTTTGCCTTGTGTTGTTGGAAGGATTGGATTTGCAAGGGACGCAAGTACTGGACGTGGGCACGGGAAGTGGAATCCTGGCCCTGGGCGCGCTCAAGCTGGGCGCTGCCCGGGTGGTGGCCACCGATACGGATCCGACGGCCCTGCCCGTCGTCGCGGAAAACGCCTCCTACAACGATGTTGCCAGCGGACCGGCCGGTCCGCTGGTACCGTTCGCAGGTTCCTTGCCCCCGCCTGCCGAATTCGATGTGGTCGTGGTGAACATCCTGCCCCACGTGATCGTGTCCCTGCTGGACCGGGATTCACTTGCTTCCTACGTGGCACCGACCGGCCACTTACTGCTGTCGGGCATTATCGATGGGCGTCGAGCCGAAGTTGTGGATGCCTTGCAGCGCCACGGTTTCAAAGTCTCTGTTGCCCGGCACGAAGAAGACTGGATCGCACTCCTCGCCGCTCGCAGGTAGCCCATGCCGGAATGGAGGCATCCAGGCA
>JAPPAJ010000327.1 GCA_026705565.1 Caldilineaceae bacterium
TGTCCAGGAACCAGCGGTACAGCAGGTTGTACTCCAGCTCCTCGCAGAAGGCGCGCTCGCTGCGCACCGAGTAGAGGGCGATCAGGAGCGAGGCCTTCAGCAGCCGCTCCGGCGGCACCGAGGCGCGTCCCACCCGCGCGTACATGCGGTCGAAGGTCGGCGAGAACCATGCCAGGGCCGCATCGGCCACTTCCTCAATCCGCCGCAGCGGATGGTCCCGGGGGAACTGTTCCTTCAGGTCCACGATGACCAGCATGCTGCGTTGGGGGTTGGGACCACCGCGCATCAGGAACTCCTTTGTTGCCATGCAGACCTAGTCCTAACTGGCCGCGTTTTTCAGCAGTCTACTAGAGAGTGAGAGGCACGAGAGCCAGGGCGTCTACGAAGGCGGATGCGGTCTTAGGGTACCCGGTCTCGTAGCAGCATGTGGGCGGGCGCGAACGCGGCGGAAGCCCTGCTCCCGCAGTTCCACGGCAGTGACAGAGTTGGTAGGCATAGGTCGGACCAAGGTGCTGCGGTGGTACCGGCAGAAGCCTGGATGCAGTGCGGCTCCCCGCTGGGTGGGATGGGCAAGCTCTCCCACCTGACATCGGCACAGGAGGCGCAGTTTATGGTGGTAGCCCGGGACTGGGTCGAGGCACAGTGGGGCATCGTTTACACACGCCTCAACCTTCAACTGGACCTGGTAGGAGACCTGCGCCCGCGCAGGGCCGCAGGCCGGTGGAGGGAGGGGGATGGCAATATCCTTCCGTGGTTTCCACGGACAAAAATCATAACGCAATCATCATAGTACCAGCTCCCAAGGCGGCCAGTATGACCGACCAGTGGGGGCTTTGGGTACCGCAGGTGTGCCGGTTGTCCTCGCAGGACACGCAAGTGCTCCCTGCCCTCCATCCTAGATGTTATGAGACTGAGTGGAAGGTGCGTCATTTCATAACGTTGCGATATGATAGATCTGGGTTGATTCGGCCCGGGTGGCCGCCTGTCGGAGTGGGAGGAGAGCACATGGGCAAGACGAATCTGTTTCGTCGTGATTTGGTTCGTTGTGCCACCAATCCTCAGCAATCGTCCGGTCAACACAGTTCCTGGAATGCCCATGTCAAGTCTGAAAAGTCTGGTCCGCCCTCGCAAGGAGGTATTGGAATCCACGCTTGACGAATCGATTTTCGCTGCGAATCTGGGTACGGTGCTGCAAGGCACTGCGCCACCCGTCTACGGAGATGCGGGTGAGTTCTTTTCTCGCACCCATCCATCGTCTGGGCTGAAGGCCCTGCTCAACCTCTGCCTTGGGCGCCTTGTAGGCGCACAGCCGGACGCGCCGCCGATCATCCGCATCGACACCAACTTGGGTGGCGGCAAGACCCATAACCTAATTGCCCTCAGCCACGCGGTTCAGGGCGGTCTGGACGCAGCCTCCGCGGAAAGACTTCTGTCGCCACCGGTCAGACAGACGCTGGACCAAATGCCGGGTGTGCGCTTGGCCGCTTTCGTAGGCACCGACCATGGCGTGTCCGAAAGCGAAAGCACCATGTGGGGGCTGCTGGCCAACCAACTGGGCGGAGCGTCGGGTTATGCCCTGGTGCGTCCGGACGATGTGGGCCGAACCGCTCCAGGCACCGCCACGCTGGCAGAACTATTGGGCAACGAACCCAATCTGATCGTGGTCGACGAGATTGCCCAGTACCTCCAAAAGGCCGATGGAGTGGCAGTGGGAAACGGTACGCTTGCGGACCAGACCTTGACTTTCCTGATGGCCCTGTGTGAAGCCGCAGCCCGGGTTCCACGTACAGTTCTGGTCCTGACAACCACACAAGATTCGAGCGTATTCAGCAGCGGTACCGAGAAGGTCGTTGCCTTGATGACCCGTGTGCGGGAAATCACCGGACGGCAAGCCCACCTAATCCAGCCTTCAGCGGAGGCAGACCTGCCTTCCATCCTGAGCCGCCGGCTGTTCAAGCATGTGGATCGCTCTTACATTGCAGACATTGCTGCTTCCTATGCGGATGCCCTGACAGCGGCGGAGCAGCGCTGGGAGAGCGGTTTGCCTGCCGAACTGGCTCCCGTGCGTCTGGCATCCCGCATGCACGAGACCTGGCCGTTCCATCCGGAACTCATTGTGTTGCTGGACAAGCGGCTTTCGACTAACCCCTACTTCCAGCGCACCCGTGGAGCCCTGCGTCTGTTGGCCCGGACAATTCAGTTGCTCTGGAAGAACGGGGCAGCGTCCGCCAGTGCAATCCATCCACATCATCTGGACCTGGCTGACGGGGTCATCATTCGACCGCAGTTGACCCAAGCCCTGCAGCAGCCCCAGATGGAAGCTGTGGCACGGGCCGATGTGGCCAATGAGAATGAGCATGAACCTTCGAGGGCGGACCTGATAGACCAGCGGTACGACGCGTCCTGTATCCGCCACGCCGCGACTACCTGCTTTGTCCATTCCCTGCACTTGGGCGCGGCCATGACGCAAGGACATACGCTGGCCACCACGCTGGAACCCGGCACGGACGCGGACATTCTGCTGGATGGATGGACCCGGCTGGTTCGAGAGGCCTGGTATCTGCATCAGGACAGTGAGGGCTTCCGCTTCAAGACGGAGCCGTCCTTGACCAAGATGGTGGTCGACCGAACGAACGAAGTGCGGACATCGCAAGCGCGCAGTGCGGCACAGGAACTGCTGGAGAACCTCTTCTCTTCCAGTAGCAGCACCGGCAACGTCCGTCGCATGTACCTCAACGAAAAGGCACCCGACAACCTTGCCCATATCAACATCTGCGTCTTCGGATGGGCACAGTTCAAGGGCGAGCACGGTGTGGTCGATTACGACTCTCCGCCTCAGGTCATTCTGGACCACTGGAGGCAGCTGGACAGCGGTGGACAACGGCGGTACCTGAACCACATGGTGTTCATTGCACCGAATGCCCAGTACTACGACCGCATGCTCAAGGTCCTACAACGCCGCATTGCCCTGGACACCCTGATTCAGGATGGTTCGGTCACGGAACGCCTGAGCCCGGATGTCCTGGGCGATCTCACGGATCGTTGCAACAAGCAGCAGCTGGAAGCTCGCGTCGCTGTCGCGAATGTTATGAATCTCTGCTGGTATCCGGCTACGAACGACAGGCTGGAACTGGTGGAACTTACGGTGGACAGCAAGGCCCGAGCCAAGCGGAACCAGACAGAGGTCATCTTCGAGCAATTGCGCGAGCGGGGGAAGCTCCTGACAGCGGACAGTTCCCCCATGGACCCGGCGCGACTGAGGCAGATGCTGGGAGAGCGTCTTAGCCGCAGCATCACCATTCGCGGTGTGCAGGAGTTCATGGCCAGCTCCGGCAGCAGTCCCATGCTTCTGGATTCCGGGCAGCTGCGGACGGTTATCCAAAACGGCATTCGTATGGATGTTTGGGACTGTCAGCAGGCGAACGGCGGCTGGGTAGACAAGCTGGAC
Source organism: Caldilineaceae bacterium (assembly GCA_026705565.1). Lineage (GTDB taxonomy): Bacteria > Chloroflexota > Anaerolineae > Caldilineales > Caldilineaceae > Bin34. Next base: position 3,449 of record JAPPAJ010000327.1, read on the forward strand.
CTGGATTCCTTCAGTCTGGACGAAGAATACCGCCTCCATGCGCCTGGAACCAAACCAGAACCGTGTGCCCCATGCGACAAACCAACCCCCGCAGCATGTCCCGCATGTGGTGAGCATTCCTGTGTTTGTAGCCAACCTCCGCCAACCAGTGAATTCCAGTCCACGCGTGCGCCTGCAGAAGCGATTGAGGATGTAGTTGCCCAGGCCCAGGACGCTTCGGCCACCCGTATGGAGGAACTGATTCTGGAATGGGATGCAGAGCAGGATGCCGCGCTTGGGTGTGTGGCCAAAGCCCTGCACACGCTCGCGCAAGTCCGAATCCACCCCAATGTTGATCCATCGCTGAGTGTTGATCTAGACACGGAAACCGAGGGCAAGCCATTCACCCTCAAGATGACATGCTCCGCGCCGCAAGCCCAGATGATGGGGGACAGCCTCAAGGCCATCCTTAGGCAAGGTGAAGGGACTGCATGCACAACCAGGATTGTGCTCGCCTTCCCGGCCTCGACATCGGTTGAGGGAAATGAGAAGCGAACAATCCAGGACGCCGTACGAGGGACCATGGTCTCAAGGTCCCTCACCATCCTGAAAACGGCATGACCCTGTCGTACCGGCTGGTTGCGAGCCGTGATACCGATGGCTGCATCAATCGGTTCGATGTCTTGGATGTGGATGGTCGGTCGGTCACCCTGCATGGCTGGCGCGCAGAAGCTGTTGTGGATTCAGTCCAGGCAACCCTGACACGCGCATCCAGGCGCCTGTCATTGGCGGTGGATCGGCCTTTGCATCTGGACGAACACCTAGGGGTTCAAGTCCTGCTGATTTTGCGAGCGGTCAAGCCGCTTGCCGGCTATCAACGTGTCACTCGGGTGGCGATGGGTATAGCCCGAATGTCCGAAGAAGAGGCCACCTATTGGCATGCCCATGCCGCCCACAAGGGTGGACTCCCAGCATTGAGGAAGTTGCTGATTTCATGTCCAAACCACGCCCTCTAATCACGCGATGGTTTCCTGCGGCGACCATCGGCGCGGAGTCACTCCGCGACGTATCCGCCGGACAGCAGCCGCCGCCCAATCGCCTCCATGTGTGGTGGGCCCGCCGACCGTTGACCACCGCACGCGCGGCTGTTGTTGCAACTCTTTTGCCGGCTTGGCAGGACCCTGAAGGGATACAACCTCATGAACACGCCCCGACTCGCTACCCAATGGATGCCAACCCCTCAGTTGGGAGCGGAGTCCCTCAGGGAGAGAGCAGCCTCAAGCTCTCTTCCGCCCCTGTACTTCCTACACGTTTGGTGGGCACGTCGCCCTCTGATTCTGGCCAGAGCGGCGGTGCTGGCAGCACTACTGCCAGCGTGGACAGAAACCAATCTTCGCCCCCCCCCTCTGAAATTCAGGAATTGCTGAACTCTACGTTCGGTTCGGAATCCGAGTACAGACGGTGGTTCCTTGAGGCGATAGGCATCAAGGGGGATCCAGTTGTTGCTAGACAGCAGATTGTTGAAGCTGTACAGTCTGGAAACCGCATAAAGAACCCATATGGTTACAACCGTGCTTTCACATCCAATCCCTTACCCGAGCATCGACAATTTCTGAAAACAATAACATATTTTCAGAAAGATACCGCTGAAAGCAATCAACCCGTAGTCCTTGATCCATTTGGTGGTGGTGGCTCGATTCCCTTTGAAGCTGCGAGATACGGGTGCCATGGGCTGACCACTGAACTGAATCCAGTTGCAACAGCGATTCTCCATGGAACGGTCGATTTGCCGTTCCGCTTGGGTGAGGGTTTCTCTGAAACTCTTTCGCAATGGGGAGAGTACTGGTGCCAGTTGATCAACGACCGACTGGCACGATTTTTCCATCGTACAGACGAACAGCGCTTGGCTTGTGTTTGGGCACTAACCGTACCTTGTCCCACCACCGGGCATCCCACCCCTCTGCTCCCCAACCACTGGTTGGCTCGTACTGCCCAACAGAAGGTGGCGATCAAGCTGCATCCGGACAGCGAAACTGGGCGAATCTCGATCGAGTTGCTAGGCAGTGCCACTGTATCAGAGGGCAACCAGTTCACCTACAAGCGTGGAGCGGCCACAAGCGTATTCACTGGAGACACCTTTGACGGCAAATACATTGCCTCTGAGGCTCAGGCTGGCCGCATGGGGCATCTGTTGTATGCCATCGCTTATCGTCCCGCTAACGGCCGGGGGACCCAGTTCCGAGTGCCGGTTGACGAGGATTTCGCGGCCTTGGGGAAGGCTGAGCAGTACCTCAAGGTCAATTGGGATAAGTGGGATGCCAAGGGACTGATACCTACCGAGCCATTTCCAAGTGGGTCTGACAACAGGCCTCTTACCTACGGCATGCTCCGTTGGTGTGACATGTTCACAACCCGCCAATTGGTGGCCCTGGTCACTGCAGTTGAATGTCTGCACGAAGTCCTTGAGGAAGCCTCCGACGAACTGGACTTGGATACGCTCAAGGCGCTCAACCTGTACCTCGCTTTCGCGATTGACAAGGTCGTGGACTACAACAGTAGGTTGACCATGTGGGATCCAACCTATCTGAAGGTCGCCCACGTCTTCTCTCAGCACAATTTCTCATTGAGCTGGACGTTCGCGGAGATGGAGGGAATTGATGCCTGTCGCTGGGGGCTGAAACAGGTTGTTGACTGTTACAGGGACATCTCCAAGCTGGTTGGTAGAGCACAGGTATCTAGAAATGGCGCGTTGCTGCCGGATCAGGTGTCTGCACCACTTCTTCCGGCAGAACCTACTTTGACATCTGCCACCACACTTCCCTATGAGGACCAATCGGTTGATGCCATCGTGACGGATCCTCCGTACTACGACAACGTCATGTATGCAGAACTCTCGGACTACTTCTACGTATGGCTCAAACGCTCTCTCAAGCCCTACTGGCCAGAACTCTGTCGGCAGCACCTCTCCGACAAGGACAACGAGGCAGTGTCCAACCGAGCCCGTTTCGCCGATATGGCCACCCACTCCGGACGCGGTAAGAAACCACCCGGCGCCGTAACGGCTCAGGAACTTGCCGAAGCCCACTACCAGTCCATGATTGCTCGCGCTTTCGCCGAGGCATACAGGGTGTTGCGAGACCACGGTGCCATGACGGTGATGTTCACCCACAAGAGAGCCGACGCCTGGAATGCACTGGCTACGGGGCTCCTCAACGCCGGTTTTCGCATCGAGTCTTCGTGGCCGGTTTCCACTGAGTCGGAGCATTCGCTCCACCAGAAAGGCAAGAATGCGGCGAACGCCACGATCCTTCTCACCTGCACCAAGCGAGGGAGTTCGGAGCCTGTGTGGTGGGATGACATCCAGTCGGAAGTTCGGAAGGCGGCACACGAAGCTGCAATTCGGCACGCCGAAGATGGCTTGGCCGGTGTGGACGTAACCCTTGCGTCCTTCGGTTCGGTGCTGTCAGTCCTGTCCCGACACTGGCCCGTCTACACCGGCAACCTTGACGCTGACGGCAATCGTCAGATCATTTCGCCTGAGGTGGTTTTGAACCTTGCTCGGGAGGAAGTCGGCCGCACCAAGATTGCCCGACTGCTCCAGGGACGACAGGAGTACCAGTTTGATCCACCTACCCAGTGGTGGCTGCTTGCATGGCATGACTTCGGAGCACCAAAGTTCCCCGCTAGCGAGGCAATCAAGCTTTCCCATGCGACACACCTGGATCTGGAGACCGAACTGCGCAAGAGTTGGCGCCTAGTGGAGACCAAGAGTGGAACTGCTGAGATCCTGACCCCGGCCAGACGCTTTGAAGCACGGGCCTTCCAAGTGGATTCCCTCTACCTACTGGACACGTGGATTGATCGGCTTCATGCCCTGATGGTGATACACGAACAGGATGGAGCAGTTGCGTCACGCCAGTGGCTCGGTGACCGGGAGCTTGATCAGAGCCAGCATCTCAAGGAGTTGGTGGACGCTGCCCTGAGGGTAGTCCCAAGACACAGGAACAGCAATGGTGAACTGGCCCTGCCCGAAGCGCGAACATTGGAGTCGATGCGCCAAACCCTGGACCTGTTCCATGATCTGGAGCCGCCAGCTCCCGGCATTGCCCAGATGGATCTCTACGGTTAGCAACGGACTGGATCGAGAATGTCTGGATTGCGCGATCTGACGCTGAAACCCAAGTACGGGCTCGGTGATGACTTCCTGAATGATGTGTACGTTCCGCTCTTGGGGAGAGCGATCCGATATACCCGGGCCGTTGGATACTTCAGTTCAGGCGGCCTCGCGTCGGTTGGTTCGGGATTGGAATCCTTCATTCGCAACAACGGTTCCATGCGCCTGATGGCAAGCCCGGTGGGATGGAGTCCGCAAGATGTGGAGGCACTGAGCGGCCACCGGGAAATTCCTCGGGAACTTGCTGACCGGCTTGCCAGGTCCTTGATTACCAAGAGCGACATCGAGCGGGACCATCTGTCGGTGTTGGCCTGGCTGATGAGAGAAGGCCGACTTGAAACCCGCATCATCATCGGTCCGAACGGTCAGCTCTTCCATCAGAAAGTGGGCATGTTTTGGGATTCCAGGGATGATGCCGTTGGCATTGAAGGGTCCAACAACGAAACACTAGCCGGTTGGGACTCGAACATCGAATCGCTTTCGGTCCGTCGGTCCTGGCTGGATCAGGAAGCCTGGTTCCCCGCGACCATTGCAGAGCTCGACCGGTTGTGGCAAGGCAGTTCCCACAGCAGGTCATACTCGCTGCCTGAGGCTGTGAGGAAGGAGTTGCTGAAATACGCCCAACACAGGCCACATCCGATTCCGAAACCAGTTAGCAAGTCCCTGCAACTCTACCCACATCAACAGGAAGGCTGTGACCGGCTCCTTGCAGCATGGCCGGAGTCCCGCTTACTGGCCGATGAGGTTGGTTTGGGCAAGACGATCACAGCCTCCGCAGCCATGCAGGCTCTGCAGGCGCAAGGGAAATGCCAGAGAGTGTTGATCTTGGCGCCTGCCAACGTCTGTATCCAGTGGCAGGAGGAACTTGCGGAGAAGTTCAACATGAAGGTTCCCCGCTTGGTAAAGAACTATCTCCACAATGTTGATGGGAGCGAACATGCGGCAGTCAATCCTCTCAATGAACCCATGCTCATTGCCTCGTGGCATCTGATGCGACAGCCGACTTGGCGTAGCCGTCTACTGCAAGGACCGGATTGGGATCTGGTAATAGTGGATGAAGCGCACCATGCGCGCCGTCGTAGTCCAGGTTCCGACCTCAAATCAGGAATTCGGCGGCCGAATCAGTTTCTGGAACTGCTTGAAGAGGTGTTGCCCCAGATTGCTCGCACGCTGTGGCTCCTGACCGCGACACCCGTCCAGCTTCACTTGGTCGAATTATTTGACCTCCTGAATGTCATCAAACCCGATTCAGAACCGCAATCATCTCCACTGGGCTCTTGGTTCAAATTTGAACGCTTTTACACGGCGCTGGCTGCTCCCAAAAGCGACCGGAACTGGGAAGCCTTGGGTATGGGAGTAGGTGAGACAGTGCCAGTCCAACTGGACCCCCGCAAATACAGTGAACTGAAACCATTCTTGCGGCGTCAACTGACAGGGTTCGGCAGACCAGGACGCGATGCCGTACAGGACGCAGACACCCTTGTTAAGCATGAACTGCAGGAGGAACTACTGGAATCCATTCGGCAGCGTTCGCCTGGCAGCCGGCTGATGCTGCGCCGTACCCGTAGAGACGCGGACATGTGAAGAAACACGGACGCACCTGGAAGTGCCTAATGGATTTGACATCCACGTATTC
>JAPPAJ010000250.1 GCA_026705565.1 Caldilineaceae bacterium
GGGGAGACCTCCACCCCTATTGGCCCAAGTTGACGCTCCAACAGCAGGATGCCGGAACGATTGGCAGAACAGCTACGGTCAGGACCTCAACCCATAAGCTGACCCGTCGCAACGGAGACATCTCGGAGCTCTATGACTTGGTCGGCGATCCCCTGGAGACGGTAAACCTGATTGACCAACCCGAACACCAAGGCATCCAACGGGAGCTTGAACTGGTGTTGCTGGACTGGTACCTGACCACCAGCGATGTCACACCGTTCGACGAGAATCCGCGTGGCCACACGTTTCGGAGTCGGCCATGACCATACCCGCATTGGCAACTCGCCGAACGAACCACGCGTGTTTTGATCCCGGCACCGCAAGGCGACTGGATGGATTCCGGGACCGCCTGCGCCATGTCAGGATCGCGCTCTGCGACATGGACGACACGCTCTTGGATGGCCGCAAACGGTTTCCGCGCCGAACCGAGCAGGCCGTGCGGCGCTGGCTGGATGCCGGATACGAATTGGTTCTTGCCACGGGCAGGCCTCCCCGAAGGGCCCGCGAAGTCTCGGATTGGCTCAACTTGCGGCCCATGATTTGCTACAACGGCTGCTGGATTGAGCATCGGCGCCATGTTCAGTACCGTCGACAGATGTCGCGCGAGACTACACAAGCGGTTATCAGATGCCTGTTGGACGCATGTCCGGATCTGTGGATGGGAATTGAATCCCACGACGTTCTCTATGCCGCTCAACCCCAGGACCGTTGGCCTCACGCCATCCTGTGCGACCCCGTGGACTTGGATGTCGAGGCCGCGAAAATCTTCTGCCGCTTCAGCCACCTGACCCAAGCCCAGCTGCAGGCCGTCCGGTTGACCGCGCCACCAGGCACCCGACTGATGGAATCCGCCAAGTACAACCTCCTGCAATTCATGGATCAGGCGGCCGACAAGGCAGTTGCCGCCGCGTGGTGGTTGGACCAAAACGGCATGGACATGGGCAATTGCATTGCACTTGGGGACGACACCAACGATGTCCGCCTGTTGTCCGAGGCCGCCATTGGCATAGCCATGTCGGATGCGGTACCGGATGCCGTTGCCGCGTCCGACATTACCGTTCGGAATTCAGAATCCGAAGGCGTTGCCATAGCCCTGACCACCATACTCGAACTGGCAGGACCGACGCATTTCCCAACGGCCGGATAGTTTGTCCGGGAGCTTGCACGATATTTTGCTATGCGAAAACAGGATTTGAAATGGCCTCCATGTGATCATGGCGCAAGTGGCAGGGACTGGCTTTCCGCTTGGTGTTTCCCCGCGTCCACAACCAAAATCGCCATCTGTCAAGGCTCTCAATCGTTGATTTCGTGTTTTGAGCGGCATTGAAACACCGTTGCCGTCAACTTCGCACAATCCGGCAACCGGCGTCATGAAGCGTCAACTGCTCGAACTGGCTGATCGCTTGGCTCGGATCAAGGTGGTCCTGTGCGACCTTGACCACACATTGCTCGATGCTGATCGACAGGTTCCTCCGGGCACCAATGGCCTTTTGGATCGGTGGTTGGCGGCCGGGTACGGGTTTGTCATTGCCACGGGCCGGGAGCCGCGCCGTGCCCGCAACCTTTCCCCGGTTCTGGACCAGTGTCCCTTGATTTGCTACAACGGTACCTGGATCGAACATCTGGGCGATGTCAAGTACGCCCGGCCGATGTCCAGCGATCTGACCAGGTCTGCAATCGAATGCCTTAGGCGGACAAATCCAAACGCCTGGATTGGCCTGGAGATTGACGATCGGTTGTACGCCCCAAGACCGCTTGGTCGTTGGAGCGACGCGATTGCCGCTGATCCAACCGCCATCCACGCCGAAGCCTTCAAGGTGTTCTGTCCCCGGAGCCATCTGTCGTCCAACGAGGCGGACCGGGTTCGCACATCGGTGCCGCCGGGTACATGCCTTTGGATCTCCGACGACTATGATGTAGTGCAGTTTGAGGACGCGGTCTGGGCGGACAAGGCCGTGGGAGCCGCCTGGCTGGTTGAGCAATGGAACCTGGATCTTGCCCGTTGCATGGCGCTGGGCGATGAAACCAACGACCTGACCATGGTATCCCGGTCCGGCATCGGCATCGCCATGTCGAACTCCCATCCCGAACTCCTGGCTGCGGCCGACCTGTGCGCACCCAACCATGATGCGCAGGGGGTCAAGCGTGTGTTGTCCGCTGTTCTTGAACTGCAACCTCGGGCACCTGTTTGACCAGTCGGTACCAGCCGGATGGGCACAATGACGGAACGGACTTTTCCGACGGACGGGAACCGCAGGTTGCCCTCGCCAAGCGCGTCAGACCACGACACAGACCCGATCCGGAGCCTGCACCAGCGACGCGCGGCGGACATTGGAGCCATGTTCTCGGCGATTGCGGACAGGTATGACCTGATGAACGCGATCATGACCGGGGGCCGGGATCGGGACTGGCGCCGGCGCGTCGTCGACCTTTGTCATCCCCAACCGGGCCAGCGAATACTTGACTTGGGAACCGGAACCGGCGAACTGGCCCTGACCTTTGGTCAAGCCGCCTCCGGGCTCGACATCTGGGCATCCGACGTATCGATGGAGATGATGTCCCTGGCCCAAGCCAAACCCGGAGCTGCGCCCATACGGTTTTTCCAGGCGGATGCCCTCCAACTGCCGTTGCAGGACAACCACTTCGATGTCGTGGTCTCTGCATTTCTGATGCGAAATCTTCCGGATCCCGCGGCGGCCGTGCGGGAGCAGGTGCGGTTGTTGAAACCGGGCGGCCGGCTTGTGTTCCTGGAGATCGTGCCTCCCGAATTCACGTGGCTGGGCAGTGCCTACAAGCTCTTCATGTTTGCGGTGGTTCCCCGTCTGGGCCACCTGCTCTCGGGGTCCACAACCGCCTACTCCTATCTGCCCTCGAGCACCCAGGTGTATGAGTCTCCGTTCGATATGCTGAGCATGTTGAGGGAAGCGGGCCTGAGGCAGACGGCTTTCGCCACGTACATGGCGAACACCATTTCGATCCACCATGGCCGCAAGCCAACCCTGGCCGACGAGCATCGATCTTGAGCCGTGAACTGGCCTCCAAAAGGGGGATTCCGAGCTTGGTTTGGGGTGTCGGCCAGCAGCGCAGGCTCGACTTGGTCGTCGATGCCCTGAAACTTGATGCCGGCCGGCCGCGCCGGCGGTTGCTGGTCAACGGCTGCGGAATCGGCGCATACGCAAAACATATGAGCCCATACTTCCGCTGCATTGACGCGCTGGACATCGAGCCGTCCTATCTGAAGCAGGCCCGCGCGGGTCAAGCGGACCTAGCCTGCGTCCTGTCCCAGTGCGAGAGGTTGCCGTTTCCGAGTCGACACTTCGACGTAGTGTTCAGCCATGAAGTGCTGGAACATGTGGATGACGACAGCCGGGCCATGGACGAGATGGCCCGCGTGGTGAGGCCCGACGGATACATTGTCCTGTTCGTACCCAATCGATGGTTCCCGTTCGAGACCCACGGCTGCTGGTGGCAAGGTCGCTACTACTTCGGTAACATTCCGTTCATCAATTATCTGCCGCGGCAGTACCGAGACATCCTTGCGCCACACGTGCGGACCTACAATCGACGCGACCTTCGCCGGTTGTGGTCCAACCTGCCCCTACGGATCGCCACTTGGCAAATCGTGCCCCCGGCCTTGGACGCGCTCGGCCACGCACTGCCGTGGCTCCCGGCCAGCCTGCCGCAGGCAATGATGCGGTTGTCCCGCTCGCCCGTGGATCTGTTGGGCCTGAGCCACTTCGTGGTTTTGCAGCCGGCATCCGTGGTTAACTCGGTGGTCCTTTCGCCCGACACGGGCATCGAAGCAAAGTGACCGGCGGGGCTAGGCAAACCGTGCGCACCCTGTCCCCTGCATCCTTGGTTCTGTTGCAGCGCCGGCGCCGCGCCCGCGCCAGACGGAACCGGCCGCGCCATGTGGCGACCGGAATGCAAACCGGATTCTGGCTGTTCATGGTCTTCGGAGCATTTGCCATGGTTCTGGCTGTGGCCATGACCGGAGCAGGTTTGCGGATGTATTCGTACTATGCGGACCAACTGACCGACATCGGCTCGCTAACCGAATGGGAAGAGGAATTCCAGTCGGTGCGGATCTACGATCGAACCGGCGAGCACTTGCTGCTGATCAGCCTCGACCCAAGGCCCTTCAGTGGCGATCGCACGTACGTCGCGCTGGAGGACATGTCCCCGTGGATTTGGAAATCGGCGGTGGCCATGGAGGATCGTACCTACTGGACCAATCCCGGCATCTCCCTGCGTGGCATCACGAGGGCATTCCTGTCCAACCTGACCGGTGGCGAAGTACAGGGCGGTTCCTCCATCACGCAGCAACTGATCAAGAACGTGGCCATTCCGGTGGAGCAACGGGCCCAGCGCAGCTATGCGCGGAAGATCAAGGAACTGATCCTGGCAATGGAGTTGACCCGCCGCCACAGCAAGGAGCAGATCCTTGAGTGGTATCTGAACTTCAACTTCTACGGCAATCTTGCCTACGGCATCGAAGCCGCCAGTCATGTCTACTTCGACAAGAGCAGCGCGGATCTTTCGCTGGCCGAGGCATCGATGCTGGCCCTGATCCCCCAGTACCAGGCGCTCAATCCCTACTTCAGCCCGGAACGGGCCAAGGAACGGCAGGGCATCACGCTCAATGGCATGGTGGATGCAGGCTACATCACCCAGGTGGAGGCGGATGCCGCCTTCGCCGAGGAGCTTGTCTACGCCAGCGGTGCCGCCGAGCGGTTCGACCTGCGATTGGCTCCCCACTTCAGCATCTTCGTGTTGGAGGAACTCCAGCGCAAGTTCAACACCTTGGCCGAACCGTTCTACATATGGAAACACGGCTTGTCGGTCCGCTCCACGCTCGACCTGGACCTGCACAGGTTTGCCGAAGAGACCAGCCGCGACACTGTCCGGCGCCAAGCCGATGCCGGCAAGAACGTGTCGAACGCCTCGGTGGTGGCCATCGAACCGGAATCGGGCGAAATCCTGGTGATGGTGGGTTCCCTGGACTATGAGGACCGGACCATCGACGGGCAGGTCAATGTATCCCTGGCCGATCGGCAGCCCGGTTCGAGCTTCAAGCCGTATGTCTACATAGCGGGACTGGAAAACGGCATGACGGCTGCCGAAATGCTGTTGGACGTGCGCACTCCGTTCGAACTGGAAACCGGCAGCATCTACGTACCCGAGAATTTTGATCGGCAATACCACGGTCCGGTTTCGCTGCGCACGGCCCTGGCCAGGTCCTACAACATTCCCAGCATCAAGATCATGGACAAGGTGGGGGTGGGGGACGCCATTCGCACATCGCACCGACTCGGTATCACCGGTCTGGACCGCGGCTCGCAGTTCTACGGACTAAGCCTGGTTCTGGGAGGTGGCGAAATTGCCCTGCTGGATCATACGTATGCCTACGGCGTGCTCGGCAACCGCGGCGTGATGGCCGGACAACCGGTACCTGTGGCAGACCAGAAGGCCGGTTTTCGCACCATCGATCCCGTGTCCATCCTGGAGGTATCCGACGCCGACGGCAATGTGCTCCACTCCATAGGCGAACCAGCCAAGGCCACCGTGCTATCGCCCCAAGTCCACTACATCATCACCGACATCCTTTCCGACGATCAGGCACGGTCCTTGGCCTTTGGATACCAGTCCGTTTTGACCCTGCGCGACCGGCCGGTGGCGGCCAAGACCGGCACGACCAACAACATCCGGGACGCGTGGGCCCTGGGCTACACTCCGCAGCTGGCAGTCGGGGTCTGGATCGGCAACACGGACAACACACCGATGGAAGCGCTGACGGGCATGACCGGCGCCGGGCCCATTTGGAACGCGGTCATGAACAAATACCACGAGGACAAGCCAGTCCAGTGGTACGAACAGCCCCCCGGCATTGTGCGCAGCCTGGTCTGCATTCCCAGCGGCCTGAAACCCACCGATGCCTGCCAGGCGCAGCGCTGGGAAATATTCGTCGAGGGAACCGAACCCATACGCCCCGACAACATCTGGCAAGGGTTTGAGATCAACAGACAGACCGGAGAACTGGCGGATGCCTCGACATCTCCCGAGAACCGGGAGACGCGTTACTTCCAAATCCTGCCTCTGGAAGCGCAGGACTGGGTCGCGGAGAGCGGCTTGCCCCAGCCGCCTACCGCCAACCTGCCAACCGTCCGCACGAATGCAGCCGGCACCATGGCGATCACATCACCCGGTTCGGCGCTGTACCTGCGCCGGGACTTTCCGGTTACCGGCTTCGTCTCGGATTCCAACGTAACCGACTGGCATCTGGAGCTGGGACCTGCCGATTTCAGTTCCCCGGTATCCATGCTGGCCAACGGTAGCGGCAGAACGCTCAGCGATTCCCTAGCCCATGTGCATTCCTGGGACTGGCCCGACGGCCTCTACAACTTGGCGCTGGTCGCCCGGTACCGCAGCGGCCTTGTGGAACGCGTGGCTGTGCCCCTGGTCCTGGACAACACTCGACCCGAGGCGGCTACGGCCGCACCCAAGCCCAATGCAGTCTTTGTCGAGGGGGCGGATGAGCAGGTCAACATCCACGTCACCGCCTTTGACGAGGGGTCGATCGAGCGCGTCGAGTTCTGGATCAACGACGAGTTGGTCAAGACCAGCTCGGTGGCGCCCTTCAACGAACGTTGGAAGATTGCAATGCAGGATGTTCCCTCGGCACAGCTGAACCGCCCGCCGGTCCAAGGCGTCAAACAGGTAACCGATGAAGAAACCGGCCGGATACTGGGAGAGGTACAGGTCTTCCTGGAGGAAACCGTCGACTGGTTACCCGACTTCGACAGCGACGACCCCCGCATCAAACGCGGCCGCATGCGCCGGTTCGACAGCGGCTTTGGCGCGATTTACACGGCCGATGGGTTCTATTTGGAACGGGTGGCGCTACAGATCAAGGTGTACGACAGGGCCGGCAACAAAACCGAAACCGAAACGCAGTACTTCTACGTCCACCACGCGGAGCCGGACCCATAGTCCGATCCCGGGTGACAGGGGCTACCGTGCCTCCAGAACCGTCAACTGCCCTGCTTCGCCTTCCAATTCGAGTGTCCAGGCAGCGGACCATCCCAGGTAGTCGCCCCGACGAATGCGAATCCATTCGTCGCCGGTTGTGTCGGTTGCCCGGCCCAGCGCTTCCAATTCCTCTCCGGCCAGGAGCAGGGTCAGGGAGTAGGCATTGGGATCCGGTCTGCGCCGGAGGTGCACTCGGGGATAGGCAGTGCGCGCCGGCAGGACAACCGGGGTCGGCTGCGGAACGGGCGTGGCGGTTGGCTGGACAATCGGAATCGGCGTAATGACCGGCACCGGTACCGATGCTTGTGCGGTGGCTTCGGCCGCGGCCGTCCGGCTTTTGTCCGCGGCCACGTAGAGGTTCCAGGCCGTCAGCAAGGCCAGTGCAACGACGATGATGATATTGAACGGCTGTTGGCCTGTTGGTGCGACCTGCTCTGGCACTCGGACAGGAGGCTTGGGAGAGTTTTCTTGGACCTCGGCGTTTTTCCGCGGAACCGCGTAGTCCGGGAGCTTGAGGCCGATTCCGTCGCGGCGTGCCTGCTCCAGAAGCGAATCCACATTCAGGAACACGCTCCGCAACTCCGCCAATCGATGGGCGGGCACCGTCCAGAATTGGCGCAGGGAATCAAACCGCAGCTCCTCTTCCGGCAGAACCGCCAGCAGTTTCCGGCGTAGAAGAACCTGGTTGGTGCGGCCCGGCACAGATCGGAATTCAACCGATCCGTCCACCACCTTCAGTGCATCGAGAACTTCCAACCGCTCGGATGTCTGCCTAAGGCCATGGTAGTCAGGTGCTTCCGGAGCCCACTGGCCGGCACCGCGGCCGGTCTCCGACGATGCTGCGAATCGACGGCCGGTCTCCCGCATTCCGCGGACACCGGCATCGTACCGTTCCCGCCGGACGGGATCGGACAGGACCGCCCAAGCGTCCTCTATTTTCCGGCGAAGACTTTCAACGTCTGGGTTTTGGGTACCAAACTGGTCCAACCGGACCATCCATGAGCGATAGGCACCCCTGATCTCTTCATGGGCGGCATCCAACGGCACTTCCAGCACATCGTAGTGGAGTGCGTGGCCTGCGCGGCGCTTTCGAAGGATCCTGGCCCATAGCTGATCAACGTCCGCCTCTGGCGCCAACTTCTTGGGAGGCACCTTGTGGACTGTCGCCATGGCTTGGCCATGTCCGACCATGGCGTTTTTGGCCTGCCGCCTTTAGGTCTCGGTCAGCTTCCGGTATCCGGCTGCATCCAAAAGGTCCGGATTGCCCGGGCCGGGCGCAACCTCCAGCCTGAGGAACCAGCTGCCATAGGGATCGGAGTTGATCTCCTCGGGACTGTCCAACAGGGTTCCGTTGACTTCGGCCACCCTGCCCGCCATGGGCGCGTAGATGTCCGCCGCGGCCTTCACCGACTCGACCGTGGCCATGGTCTGCCCGGCTTCGAAATCCTCGCCCACCTCGGGCAATTCGACAAACACTACGTCGCTGAGCTGGTCCTGGGCGTAGTCGGTGATGCCGACCGTAACTACATCGTCCTGCCGGTCACACCACTCGTGCGTGGATGCGTACAGCAAATTGGAGGGGACTGAAAAACCGGTCATGGTGAGAGGATGCGATTGTTGAGATTCCAGTTGCCGCCCCGCCTAGGCAGGCCGGGAGTAGAAAGGCTTGGGCACTACCACCGCGGACAGGCGCCGACCTCGGATTTCCACCGCAAACCGTTCCATTTCGGTTGCCGAGGCATCACACAGTGCCATGCCAATGAATTGATCAAGGGTCGGACTCTTGTTGCCGGATGTAACCGTGCCAATCCGCCGATCCTGATCATAAACGGCGTAACCGGCGCGCGGCACGCCTTGGTCCTCCATCCGAAAGGCGCACAGCCGGCGCGTTGGTGGTTCAAGCCAAGCCTTGAGCAACGCATCCCGGCCGATGAACCTGGGATTGCGGAAGGACACGGCCCATGCCAGATCCGCCTCCACCGGGTTGATGTCCTGGCTGATTTCATGCCCGTAGAGTGGCAGGCAGGCCTCCAACCTGAGGGAATCCCGTGCCGCCAACCCGCAGGGCAGCCAACCTCGCGGACGCCCCGTCTCCAGCAGGTGTTGAAACAAGCTGCCTCCCACAGAGCGAGGCAGAACCAGTTCAAATCCGTTCTCC
>JAPPAJ010000095.1 GCA_026705565.1 Caldilineaceae bacterium
AGGCTCTGCTGACCTGCAGGGGTATCCTCGTGGATGTAACCCACCAGGGTAGGGATATCGGACTGCGGACCGCCACTATGTAAATCAATATAGAAATCCGCGTGGCGAATCAACTGCCGGTACATTACGTCCGCTATGCGTTCGGTTAATGTACCCGAGGCGGAACCTGGAAAAACCCGAGCCAGATTGCGACCATCCACAGGACTGTTGCGGGTATGGGTCTCGAAAGCCGGTACATTGCTTACGGGCACCATGATGATTGTGCCGCGCATGTGGTGGGGATCCAACTGTTGGTAAACACGAGGAAGGGCTTGTATCCCTTCCATTTCATTGCCGTGTACACCGGCAGTTACAACCAGGATTGGACTCCGCACCTCACTGGTTGCATACAGAATGGGAAGTTGCCATGAGCCTCCTCCCGGACGGGGGCCAACAGTGATTTGGGCAAACCCCTTGTATTGTGGAACCAAGTCTGCAAGGTCAAATTCGGAGTTGGATGTCATAAAGGCAAAGACCTAAAGGTTGTCCTGTGTTTTGGGGTTGACTTCAAATGGAATGTCATAACGGGTTCGTGAAGTTCAACTGCAAGCAGGCAAACTCCAAGTTACACAGTCCATCATACGGGCAATGCTGATTCTGTGCAAACTGCCAAAGCAGATTCATGCCTAACTCCACAGATCTCTGGTCTGAAGTGGTGAAATCACGCAAGGCTGCCAAAAACGGACGTCGGATTGTGCTTGGGACTTTCCAGTCACTACCTCCAGTTCTTCTGCACACCTTGCATAGCCTTGGCAGTTGTGGCGCAAGGACAGCCACATCAGGGGAGCGGCGAACATCTCCCGGTAGTTGGCTGCTCCGATGAAGTTCTTGACGGGCTGGGCTCTGTTCCTGTCCGTCAGGTTGTAGCAAATGGTGTTGCCGGCCACAGGACTAAGATTCCGTACACTAGGAAGGCAGGCAGAATGAACAGGAGCGGCAGGTCATGTCGGCACCGGCGCGAGCGGATGTGCCGGAGACGGACGGACATGGCCTTGCCAACCGGGATGATGGAAATGGGAGACCGTCTGTCTTCCGGGTCCTGGTCAAGCCCAGATGGCGGACAGCCGGTTCGGTTACTCGGTGAGATTGACAACTTCCCCGGCTGCTTTCGCCTCTTCCATGGCGGCCTGTAGTTCAGCGGCTATGTCCGCCGGGGTCTTCTGCCCCTGGAAAATGGCGGCAAATCCATCCCACTGCACCTGATTGAATCTGGCGGGCACAACCACGTCGATGTTGTAGCCCATGGTGTCCGCCTGTTCTCCGATGATGGCGAGGGCCTGTCCCAGAAGCTCTGGAATCACCAAGTCCGTGGTGTCCACGGGAAAGGCGGGAACCACGTTGATTTCCATGATCCAGCGCTTGCCGGTCTCTTCGCTGATCAGGTAGTCAATGAACTCCAGAACCGCCTCCAGGTGGGGAGTATGGGCATTCACGACCCAGCCGGAGCCAATGCCGCCCGGCACCACAACCGGGCCGCCATCCAGGGAAGGCAGGAAAAAGAACCCGATCGGATCAGTCGTCAGGTCGGGATCCGCGAAAAGCCCCACGTTCCAGGTGCCGCTGGGGTGCATGACCGCCTGTCCCGTCTGCAGCATCGCCAAGCCGTCCTCATAGCTGATGGCATGGAAATCCTGCGGGAAGCAACCCGCAGCCGGCATGTCCACAAAGAACTTGCGGATGGCATCAACGGTGTCGGGATGGTCCCAGGATTCCTCCCCCGAAATCATCCGGGCCAGACGCTCACGGCCCACTCGGTTGTTCATCATGATGCTGAACATGTGAAAGGCTGGCCAACTGGGTCCGTTGGTGAACGCGATGGGGACCAGACCGGCTTCCCGGATGGCGGGGCACAGGGCAATCAGATCGTCCCAGGTTTCGGGCACGCGCCAGTCGTGTTCCGCAAAGAGCCGTTGGTTGTAGTAGAAGCCGATGAACTCCAGCTCGTTGGCCACGCCGTAGACATGGCCGTCGAACGTGCTGCGCTCCAGGGTCCACGGATAGATGCGCTGATCCCATCCCCGTTCGACATAAATGTCATCCAACGGCATCAGCAGTCCGGCATCGGCCAGCACGCCGGAGATGCCGGGCCCCAAGTCGTAGTAGATGATGTCGGGGCCCGTGCCGGATGTGAGTGCCGTACGCACGATGTCGCGCATGGCGGTGACGGTATAGGGCTCGCGTACCACCTCAATCCGATCCTGGCTGGCATTGAAATCCGCCACGATGGCATCCATGCGATCCGACACATCCATGAACTGATCCCAAAAAAGGATGGACACTTTTGCCGGCGGCGCCTCTTCGGAAGACACGGGGAGAGGGGCCACACAGGCGGTCAAGAAACCGGCAAGCAGGAGACACAGCTTCGTGGCCATCTGGCATCGACTCATCATTTTCCATTCCAACTTGCATGACAGACAGGCGGTGGTCACACAGGACCGCAGGGCAAGGTGACACCCTTGGCCCACGTCAGGGTAAACGCAAAGTTGCGGTGGAAGGGAGATTTGGGGGTGCTCTTGGTGTGGTGGCGTGTCTTTAGGCAACGCGTTGTACGGAGCAAGCCAACACGGATGCCAAACCCATTCGGTACATTGGCCGTCCACATCTGCCCATTGCGCAATCTAGAGGGATGCCATGCGCCATCGGGAAACCCAGATCCTTACGGGCCACGTTGCAACTTTCGGATGTGTCGTTGACGCATCCACCGATGCGCCCTATTGGTGATCGTCCACGGTCACCAGAGCGTCGTGAACGGCCTGCACCACACCCTGGATTCAGTCTCGGTGGATGGCTTTCGCATGCGCAGCGGCATTGCCGCTGTAGTGAGGGACATCCGAAGGGCTGCCCCAAACATGGTGTAGATGGTTCAGCAACCAAGCAGACCGGATGCATCACTCGAATTGCTCCGAAACAGAATCGGATACAACCCGTCGATTCCGGACTCAATCCTGGCCCGATCGCGACTTGGCGTTTGTCCTGGGGTGTGGAGGTTGCCGGTGGTGTGGCCCTCGAGCCGCCTGCAGTCGATCAGTTAACTGCACTGCCGGACTTGGCTTTCCGACTGCCGCCTATCCTTGTTGCTCCCGAGTTCCTCGGCGATGTCGTTGCCGCAAGTCCGGGTTGCCCTGGTGAGTATGTTCGGGCTTCGGCAAGCGGCCTCACGCACCACAGTACCGATAGTTGTCCATCCTGTCGGTCAGGGCAAGGCGATCACCCAGTTTCGCCAGCATCTCGGCCTTTACGTGGAGGTGTCCGGGATCGTCCCAGAGGTTCTGCATCTCCAACGGATCGTTTTCGAGGTCGTAGAGCACGCCGTCCCCGAAGCCGCCATAGATGCAGATCTTCCAGCGTTCCGTGATCAGCATGCGGTAGCGGCACATTTCCGGCGATACGCCGTCCTCGTCGAACTCCATCAGTTTGCCGTCCTGCTGCGGCCGGGCTCCCGAGTCGATGACGGGTCTCAAGGATTCGCCCGGCAGGATCGCGCGTTGCGCCTGTTGGCCTCCCCGCAGGTCGAAATCCTGCTGGTCCAGACCTGCGTAGTCGAGGACTGTCGGCACGAAGTCCAGGTGGCTGACCGGCTGTGACACCTGCTTGCCCTGCTGTCCTCCGGGCGCGCGCCAGATCAAGGGCACGCGCACGACGGGTTCGTACGGCCAGGGCCCCTTGAACAACAGGTGATGCGAGCCCAGATAGTCGCCGTGGTCGGAGAGGAACACGACGGTGGTGTTCTTGGTCAACCCGCATTCGTCCAACGCACTGAGCAGTCGTCCCACGCAGTCGTCGATGTGGGTGATCATGCCGTAGGTCTGGGCAATCGATTCCCTCAAGACAGCCTCGTCCCAGTTGCGGTGCATGTTTCGGTCACCCATGTCAAACCGCTCCAGGTAGCCGCAGGGATCCTCGCGGTGGTTCCAGTTGTCGGGTAGCGAGACGGCTGCGGGGTCGTACATCTCGCTGTAGGGCTTAGCCGCGCAGAAGGGATGGTGCGGGTCCGGGAAGGAGGTCACGAGAAAGAAAGGCCGATCTTCCTGTCTGCGCAGGAAGTCGATGCTGCGCTCGGTGATCCAGTCGTTGTAGTGCCATTCGGGCGGGATGGGCATGCGCCAGGTCTGCGGGCCGGCAGAGTAATAGGCCTTCTCCCGGCTTAGTTCGGCCTTGGTGCCGGGCCGCTTGGCCTCCACATCGTTTACGTAGTCCCCGTTGACGTAGTTCACGTGCCCGCCCACGTAGTCCACGCTTTCGTAGCCGTAGAACGGCAACGGCAGTTCCTTGATGGTGCCGTCGTTCCACAGGTCCCGGCTTTCCCAAGTGGCCGGCTGGCCGTCGTTGTCCCGCGCATCCGTGCTGAAGGGCTGCAGATGGATCTTGCCCACACAGTGGGTCCGATAGCCGTTGGCGGCCAGCACACCGGTTACGGTGGGAATGTTTTCATCCAGGTTGCAGCCGTTGGTGGTCAAGCCGTGCTGGCGCGGGGTCAGGCCGGTGTGCAGCGTTGCCCGCGAGGGTTGGCAGACCGGGTTGGAAGGGTAGGCCCGATCGAAATTGACCCCCTCCGCAGCCAGTCTGTCCAAATTGGGGGTCCGGACTTCGTCGTTGCCGTTCCGGCCCAGACTGAAACTGTTCATCTGGTCGACAATGACGACAAGGAAGTTGGGCTGCATCGGAACTCGCTATCCTTTTAGGCCGGTAAGGGCAATGCCGCGGATGATCTGCCGCTGGAACAACAGGAAGGCGATCACCACCGGAAAGACGGCGATGAAGGCACCGGCGTTCTGGACGGCGAAGTTGCGCTCGTATTCCGCCGCGAACGTGGCCAGGCCGACCGCCAGCGTGTACTTGGCGGTGTTGGTCAGGACCACCAGGGGCCAGAGCAGGTTGTCCCAGTTGGCCAGGAACTGGATGATGCCCAAGGCTGCCAGCGACGACGGCACCAGCGGCAATGCCACGAACACGAACAGGCGCGGCTCGCTGGCGCCGTCGATGCGTCCGGCATCCAACAACTCGTTGGGCACGCTGTGCATGAACTGACGCATCAGGAAGATCCCGTAGGGGGTCACCACGGCCGGCACGATGATGGAGGCGTAGGTGTTGAGCAGGTTGGCCCAGAGCACCACCTGGTAGTGGGGAATCAGCAGCATGGGGCCCGGGATCATCATGGTGGCGATGATCACATAGAACATCGGTTCCTTGAAGCGGAAGTCGTACTTGTTCCAGACGAAGCCCAGGTAGGCGGAGGTGAGCACGCTGAGCGGCGTGGCCACGCCGGTGACCAGCAGGCTGTTCATGAAGTAGCGGCCGAACTTGATCTTCGTCCAGGCCGCAATCAGGGGTTCCAGCGTGAATGTCTTGGGCAGGAAGGACGGTGGATACTGGCTGATTTCCGCCTCTGCCTTGAAGGTGGACATCCCCATCCAGAGGACGGGGAAGAGCATGGCGAAGGCCCCGATGAACAGGAGCAGGTACAGGAGCACCTCTCCGGGATCGATGCGCAGGCGGCTGCGTCGGGCAGTGACGGCGGTCATGGTCCGATCAGGCTCCGATGTCCCATGAACTGCGCAGGAAGCGCAGCTGCACGAAGGTCATCAGCATGATGATGGCGAACAGGATGAAGGAGATGGCCGCGCCATAGCCAAACCGGAACAGCTGGAAGGTCTTCTCGTACAGGAGCAGCACCACCGTCGTGGTGGAGAAGAGAGGACCGCCACCGGTCATTACGTACATGGGTACGAATACCTGCAGGCTGTTGATCACGCCGACCACCACCACGAAGGAGAGGGCCGGCATCAGCAGCGGCAGGGTGATGCGGAAGAAGCTGGCCCGCGCCCCGGCCCCGTCGATTTGGGCCGCCTCGTAGTAGGTTTGGGGAATGTTCTGCAGGCCCGCCAGCAGGATGATCATGCGCACTCCCAGAAACTTCCAGAAGCCGAACAGGATCAGGCTGTTCATGGCGTGCTGGGGACGCGTGAGCCAGCCAATCTCCGGCGGCGGGGGCAGGTTCAGGAAGTCCGCCGTGGCGAAGATGGTGGTGTTCAGGATGCCGAACCGGGGCTGGTAGATGAACTCCCAGACCAGGGCCACGGCCACCATGCCGGTTACCGTGGGCATGAAGTAGCTGGCCCGCAAGAAGGCCTGGAACCGCTTGACCGAGTTGATCATGACGGCGACCAGGAGACAAATGACGGTGCCCAGGACCACATTGCCGAAGGCGAACTCGAACGAGTTGCCCATGGCCAGCCAGAAGCGCTGGTCCTTGAACAGGGCCTCGGCATAGTTGTCCAGGCCCAGGAATTCCTGGGTCGGACGCAGCGGCTGCCAGTCGAAGAAGCTGTAGACGAAGGTGTAGATGAAGGGGAATACGGTCCAGATCAGGAAATACGCGGCGGCCAGCACAATGGCGCCGCCAATCATGGCGTTCCGGCCTGCCAGCCGAATGTGATGGGGGCTGGTGGCCTGCGGCCGCCGCAGGCGTTCAAGAAATGCCACTGTTTGTCTACGGTTTCCGGGTGGGAAGACAGCCGGTGTTCCCGGCCGCCTTCCCGTGGTTTCAAGCAGGCGGGGGCAAGACTATGGCTGGTCCGGGATCATCAGGTTGGCGTGCTTGTAGTTGCGCTCGATGATGTTCCAGTCTTCCCGCTGGGCCAGTTCGGAGTCGATGAACTGCTCCGCCTGGGCCATGGCATCGTCGATTTCCGTGCCGCCCACGAGAATTGGGTCAATCAGGGCATCGGTGATGCCGACGTTGTAGACCGCCGGGGTGTCGTTCACGATTCCCCACTCCACGGCTCCGGAGATCACCTTGGCCACCTGGTCTTCCTGGACCTCGGGCAGGTCGATCAGCTTGTTATAGGGCGGAATGAAGCCGTTGCGCAGGGCCACGGTATGGGCGACCCGATGATCGCTGCTGTACAGGAAGTGCCAAAAGTCCCAGGCCACGGCCTTCTCGGCTTCGGGTGCGTAGGGATTCACGACGGCTTCCACCGCAAACCGGATGTTGCCGTAGGCGGGTTGGAAGGTGCCGTCGAACGTCGGGATGGGCGCGGCGAACCACTCCAGATCGGGGTTGTTGCGGCGCAGAACCGACGTGACCCAGGAGAAGTCGGCGATGATGGCCGCGGTCTCCGACGTGAAGGAATCCAGCCGGCTGGGCATTTCCGGATCCACGACCCGGTCCACCTCGTGCAGATCCTTGATGAACTGCAGCGCGTTGCGGCTCTCCTGGTTGTTGATCTGGGTCCGTTTGCCGTCCTGCGTGAACAGGTAGCGGCCCTGCTGGTAGCAGCCGTTCTTGTGGAAGGTGGGCCAGTCGGCCTGGAATCCGGACCGCACAATCCGATCCTGGTTGTCGTACCTGGTCAAGGCCTTGGCGACCGTGCGCAGGTCGGACCACGACTTGGGCGGCTCGTCCACCGAGAAGCCCTCCTCCTCCCACAGGCGCGTGTTGATGTACATGACGGGCATCATGGTGCCCATCGGGAGGAAGTGGCGGCTGCCCGGTGTACCCGTGGGGCAGTCCATGGCGCCTTCGGAAAACGCGACCCAGTTGTCGTCCAGGAACTTGCGGTTGGCCACGTGGTCGGGCATCGGGTCCATCAAACCGCCGTCGCAGAACTCCGTCAGCTGCGACGTGTGCATGTGCCAGAGGGCCGGTCCCTGGCCCGCGGGCACGTTGACCGTGAGCTTGGTCCAGTACTCGCCCCAGGACTGGTTGGACACGTTGATGGTGACGTTGGGATACAGCTTCATGTATTCCTCGGCCCAGCCCAGTTCGTACTCGTACCGGTCGAGGGCCCACTCCCAGTACTCAAGGGTGATGGGCTCCCCGTTGTTGATGCTGTCCTTTTGGACATAGGGGATGCCAGTGGCTGCGTTGGGCAGGTCGAAGACGTTGTCGGGAACCTCAATTGTCCCGATTTCCACGACGGGCCCCATGTCGGACGGCATGTCGCCGTCGGCCGGGCCGGCGGGGGCGCACGCGGCAATAGCGGCAGTGGCAGCCATGCCTGCGCCAAGACGCAGGAAGGACCTTCGGGTCAGACGCGTGTCATGCATGCGACACTCCTGTTGTGAATGGTAGGGTGGCGTGATCTGCGCCACGTTGCCTGATGGGAGTATATCCGGTCCGGCTAATCGCTTTCTTTCGGCGGCTTGCGGCACCGGCCGGCAGCGATCCCGACAATGCTTGGGGTTGCCCGGGGTTGGATGGTTGATGGAGATGGACCGATGGGAATCGTTGCCGAGATGGCTGCAGTCCCACCATCACCAGTTGGCTGTACTCCACCCCAACGGAAGCAACAGTGAAGACGATGAAGACGATTGAGGATTCCCGAACCGAGCCGCACGACAACGGGTATCCGGTGGCCTCCCCAATCCCTGTAGCCCTATGCTGCTGGGCGATGCCGAAGACCTGCATGCTTCACCGGATCGGTATGGGAATCAGGTTGTCTTGGTTGCTCCCTGACAACCACCGGCCGGACCAACTGCTACGATTAGGGCCAGGTGCATCATGGGACGGAGGCATACCCATGGCAGGGCAGCAGATAACCGGGTTGACCCTCGAAGGGTATAAGTCGTTCGGCAAGAAGCAACACCTGCAGATCCGACCCCTAACACTGTTGGCCGGTGCCAACAGCAGCGGCAAGAGCAGTGTGATCCAACCTCTGCTTCTCCTGAAACAGACCTTGGACGCTCCTTTTGACCCGGGACCTCTCAAGATCGATGGCCCCAATGTGTCATTTTTCTGGAACAAGGAGATGTTCACGCGCATTCGGAATGGCAAAAACCAACCCAACCTGAAGATAGGTTTGGAATACCTGCATGAGGATGAGTTCCTTGGAAAAATCACTCAGCGCACATTGAAATTGGAGTTTTATCAACCGCAACATGGTCCAATTGAGATTGCCAAAGAATCAGTAACCGAATCCAATCCGCAAGATGGACAAGAACCAATCAGTAGGCGACTGGTTATCACAAAGGAAGAAGTGCCGCGTCCAGCCATTGAAGGCTATGCATGGCTACTTTCGAGCCTTGACAGAGAGCAGATTGGTCTTATGGAACAGCCCGGCATGCAGGTCAGGGCAAACGCAAAGTCGGTTTCAGGGCAGTGCAGCCGCCAGGATCCAGGGTTG
>JAPPAJ010000141.1 GCA_026705565.1 Caldilineaceae bacterium
CAAAGGATCGCAGCCCGGTGCCGCAGGCACTGCAGCGGCAAGGCAGCCTGTTCCCACCAGACCTTGGCCACGGGTTCGGGTCCCGGAGGCAACGGAACGGGCAGGAACTCCATGCCGTCCGGCAAATCCGGCGATGGTGTCCAGTTGCCGGCCAGGTCGGACGGCACGGGTACCAGCGTGCGCAGCCGAACCTCGGTTTGCAGAGCCGGAAATTCTCTCAGCAACGACGTCAGGTATTGTCCCGATCCGGTGTTCGGGCGCTGCAGGAACCAGCCGTTGACGAGAACCAGGCGGTGACGGGTCAAGGGCATTGGTTGGGTTTAGCCATCCACCGGCAGGTTGATGGCCGCGGGCATGGGCAGGGCATTGCAGTGGAGCCAAAAGGCCAGTTCGTGAAAGCGTTCCTCGCGGAATCGGCGTTGGTTGCAGCCAATGGTAAAGGTACGATAGCCCAGTTCGCGGAAACGGCCGCCCGCAATGTCGGCGACGCTCTTGTACACCATGACCACGCAAGGTCTGCATGCAAGGTCTGCCACGCGTTGAATCAGGGAATCGCCTCCCTGCCGCCATTCGTCGGAGCGCAGTTGGCTGGCGCGCGCGGTCGGCCGCCGCACGAGATCCATAAAGCCAAAGCCCTGGTGGAACAGAACCGAGTCCTCCTGACCGCGGTCGCTCTCGAGCAGGTTGCCGATGCCAGCGACGCGCATGCAGCGCCACAACTGGCGGCCCAGTCGGCCTTGGTAGTAGTGTCCC
Organism: Caldilineaceae bacterium; assembly: GCA_026705565.1. Taxonomy (GTDB): domain Bacteria; phylum Chloroflexota; class Anaerolineae; order Caldilineales; family Caldilineaceae; genus Bin34. Next base: position 754 of record JAPPAJ010000141.1, read on the forward strand.
ACCGCCACCGCGGGCGGCGGTGGGTTGATACCGACGATCAGCGTGTGGATGGAAGGAGACACCAGTTCCTTGAGGGTGAGGACAGGCTCGCCGTTCACCAGTACGGTTTCGGTCAGGGGCACGGGGCTGTGTCCCGCCGGCAATACAGGTTCAGAAGTCATTGGGCACGGGCAATCTCTGAAACATAGAACATTATAATCATAATATAGAGGTGGGTCAAATGGCCAGCCAAATTGTGGAACAGAGCAGACAACTGTTTGTCGAGGTGGTGCAGCCCATTCTCGACACGCGGTTTCCGGAGGTGGCGGCCGAGACGGCGTTCGGCCTGTTCGGCTACGGTTCAGAGGCGCTGGGCCTTGACGACGAGCACTCCCGCGACCACCAGTTCGGCTTGCGCATCGACGCCCTGATGCCGGATGGGCTGTTTCAAGCCCATGCCGAGGAACTGCGAGAGGTGGTCTCGGGTGCGTTGCCCGAGATGTTTCTGGGCATGGCCTTGCGGGAAGGACATGTGGCGGGGGCAGGCTTGGCCCCGGACAGCCTGGAAGGCTTCATGCAGCGGACCATTGGCCTGCCGGGCGTGCCGGAGACATTGGCCGAATGGCTGTCGATTGCGGAGGAGGAAGTGACCCACGTGACCAACGGGTGGGTCTGGCAGGACGACTCCGGACGCTTCACCGAGATCCGGCGCGCCTTCGCGGACTACTGGCCGGAACCTGTGCGCATGCGCCGGTTGGCTCATTGGTGCCGCTACTTCTCCGGGATGGGGGTGTACGCCTTGCAGCGTGCCTTGCTGCGGAACGATTACTACTATGCCAGCATCACCGCCAGCCGCAGCATACGCTGGGCCGTGCAGATGGCCTTCATGCTGGAGCGCAGGTTCTACCCATACGACAAGTGGATCATGCATCGGTTCCGCGAACTACCCAACATGTGGCCGAAGATGGGGCACCTGGTGGAGGCGGCGGTGCGGCCGGAAACCATGCCCGAGGCGCAACTGGTGCTCTTGGAGGCGATGTCGGACGTTCTGGATGCGGAACTGGTCGAACAGGGACTGATTGCGCCCCATCCGAAGTTCGCACGTTCCTCCACGTCGGGCTACCGAATCCTGGAGCATGCCTACGCCGAACTTCTGCGAAGGTGTCCTGAAGAAATCCGATCCGTAGTGCCTGAATGGGACCAGGTCCAGTTGGAGTCGTTCCACAGTGGCTGGGTATCTGGCCTGTCGTTGGCAGAGTGGGACGCGATTCTGAACCTAACAGCAGCAAGCGACAAGCAGGTCAACCACCCTGTGTGAGCAACGGAGAGTATCTGGGTCAATGATGAAGATCGCGGGGAGCTTCCACACGTGGGTCGGGACCGAATGGTTCGCCCGTTGGGGGGCCTGGTGAAGACCGCATGACAGCAGGGGTGGGACCTCTAGGAGGTCCTGCGGCAGGGTGCGGCCGGAGTGCCGAAGCGTCCGGGCCCCGTCCCGCTTCAGGTAGGGGTAACCAAACAGTTGACAGTTGGCAGCGGGGATGCAGGTCCACGTGTCCCATTGCGCCATCCCGCAAGCTTCAGGAGAGTCACGAGCTTCGAGTTTCCCAACTGCGCAGCCAGATAGCCAGGAGTCCATCCACACCCGTTGTTGGTGACTGCATCCGTATCACTGCCCGCGGCAATCAGCAATGTAGTGACTTCCGCATGTTCGGCCAGCGCCCCCCGGCCTGGCAAGTTGGTGTTGTTGCTAGTAACTGTATCCGTATCACTGCCCGTGGCAATCAGCACCATAGTGACTTCCACAAGCTCGGCCGGCTCTCCTCGGCTTGGCAAGTTGGTGTTGTTGCTGGACCGAATATTTTCCGGGTACGCACCAGCCGCGCTGTGGAAGTATCTGGTCTTGGCATGCCCGTATGCAGCCGCCATATGCAGCGGGGACCACCCTTCATGGTCGCGGACGTTGATCCGAGCACCACCTTCAAGCAGGATTTTCGCGGTTTCAGGATGGCCCCACCCAGCTGCCATGTGCAACGGAGTTCGGCGGTCGGAGTCCCGTGCATTGACGTCTGCACCCTCTGCCAGCAACACACCTGCGACCTCTTCATTTCCATACAATGCTGCATGGTGCAATGAAGTCATGCCGTATACGTCCACGGCGTTGACTTGGGTGCCGGCGGCCAGCAGCACCTCCGCGACTTCCACATGCCCGTACGAGGCAGCGATGTGCAGCGGTGTCCAGCCATAATAATAGTCGGCAGTCGGGTTGAATTGGGTCCTGGTGGCTAGCAATATCGCCGCGACATCTGCATGCCCGTTCACGGCTGCAATGTGCAGTGGCGTCCAGCCCCCGGCCAACGGTACTTCGACGCTGTATCTTGTTGCGACAAGGGTTCTCGTGAATTCCGCATGCCCGTACGCAGCTGCCACATGCCACGAGTTCCAGCCATCATTGCCGCGGGAGTAGATTCGGGCACCAGCGGCCAGCAACACCTCCGCTACATCCGCATGGCCATACCAGGCTGCAATGAGCAGGGGAGTCCGGCCCACGGGCCCCGGTTTTTCGATTTGCGCCCCGCCCGCGAGCAGGGCCCTCACCACATCCGTACTGTTGTTGGCAACTGCAAGGTGCAGGGGTGTCCGGCCCCCGTCCAACCGCGTATCGATTTGCGCTCCGCCCGCGAGCAGGGCCCTCACCACATCGGCACTGTTGTTGGCAACTGCAAGGTGCAGGGGAGTCCAGCCCCCGTTCAACGGTGTATCGATTTGCGCCCCGTACGCGAACAGGGCACCCACCACATCCACACTGTTGTTGGCAGCCGCAAAGTGCATGGGAGTCCAGCCCCCGTACGTCGGTGTTTCGGTACGAGCTCCGGCCGTGAGCAGGACATTCGCCATTTCCGCATTACCGTTCGAGGCTGCGATGTGCAGGGGAGTCCATCCCCTGTTCGTCGGCGATTCGACTTCGGTCTCGGCCGCGAGCAACATGCGCGCGATTTCCGCATTGCCGTTTGAAACGGCCAGATGCAATGGACACCGGCCATCAAAACAATCAATGTTGGTTTCGGCCCCGGCCGCCAGTAGCACCTTCACAACCTCACGGTATCCTGCCTCCGTTGCCATTGACAATGGGGTTTCACCTACGCTGTTCGTCACATTGACCTGGGGACCAGCGGCCAGCAACACATCTGCTACATCCGCATGGCCAAACCAAGCTGCTACGTGCAGAGGGGTTATGCCCACATCCATCCGTGTCTTGACTTTGGCTCCTGCCTCGAGCAATAACTCCGCGGCATCTAATTGGTCGAGCGAAGCCGCCATGTACAACGGATACCAGCCATCAACCGACAAGGAGTAGGGTTTGGCGCCTGCCGTGAGCAACATTTCCGCGGCTTTAGCATGACCCAAACTCGCTGCCATATGAAGTGGGGTGTGGCCGGCACTGCCATGGTCGTCAACCTGTACTCCAGCGGCCAAGAGGCACTCTATCGCAGAACGGTTGCTATCTATCACTGCGGATTGGAGAGGAGTAAGCCCTTGGGAGTTCTCAGTGTGGAGATCGGCCAGGGCGAACTGGCTGGTACATCTTGGGCCTGTCCAAGCACCAAGGGTCAGTACTACAAGGCAACCACAAAGCAGACAGCAAATTCTCCTGCTCATGAAAGGCCTCCGAACCAAAACACTCCATTCACAAAGCTGCCTGATTTCAACTTTCCTGACCAAGGGGAGAGGATTGTTGACACGGGACTGTCATAATAGCGCCTCAACGAAGCACCTTGCCTTGCATGCAGTAGGAGAAATTGTGCGGTAGTTTTACTATCGACAGGTGTTGTTGTCATGTAACGTCGGCTTGACGCGCCTCGTCGATCATGTCGAACACCGAGTATTGGGCACGCACCCCGAGATCACGCAATGCTTTGGCTCCGCTCAAGTTGGATCTTGCCGGAGCCCCCGGCAATCTGACCTTCACCCATCGCTTGCCCAGAGCCTTGCCCATGTACGGGACGACCTCAGTGAAGGACACCGTGCTGCCCGGGGCGAAGTTGTACACATTGTCTTCGGCCTCCGGCCTGAATAACGCGGGTACCAGACCGGCCGCGATGTCGCGAGTGTCCATCATTTCCAAGACCAACGGTTCCCCTGTGTCCGTCAGGCTCAACAGCAGAGGATTGTCGTCTGCATCCACTGCCTGCAGACGGCGGATGGACTCCGTGGTTACGGAGTCGGTGCGTTCGCTGTCCAATAGCCAGGCCAGTCTGCCTTTGACATAAAACTGTCGTTCGGCGAAGAAGCCGTGTGGGTCCAGGATTTCCTGCCAAGTCTGGTTGTGGCAGAACCGGACGATTGTGAACCGGCAGTTCGGCACAACTCGGGCCGTGTGGCGGGTCAACTCCTCCCCAATGAGCTTGCTGATTCCATAGGTGGTGGTGGGTTCCAGCGGATGTTCCTCATCGGTGGGGGTGTATCTGGGAAACGGCCCCGGGTACACCTGGTCGCTGGAGGCGAACAACAACCTGAGCGGTGATGGAGGCCGTTGCCGGATCGCGCGCATGAGGCTGCGCGTGCCCTCCACGTTGACTCGCCAAATCAGATCGTCCTGGTGGGGTTGATAGAGGATTACCGCCGCCAAATGGACGATGTGCGACACATGGGCCACGGCTGCGTCCAGGGCCACGGCATCGTCAAGGGAGCCTTCCACCACCTCAACCGCGGGATCCACCTCTGATCGGAGCGGGTCGTTGGGCATCACGAGACCCCTGACGGCAACGTCCCGTGCCAGAAGCTCCGATGTCAAATGGGATCCAACGCGGCCCGTGATACCGGTAATGAGAACGCGGGAGCGGTCGTTGGCCATCGTTGGGGGCCCTGATGCGTGTGGAGCGCCGCCTGGTCGTGTGCAGGAGGGACCGGTGCGGCACTCCCTCAGCCGAACAGATGCGTGTACTTGAGGGAAGTGCCGGTATTGAACAGGACCACGGTCTCGTCCCGGCCAATCATGTACTGGCTGAGCAGGACTCTCTGTGCCTCCAGGCAGGCAGCGGATTCGGGGGCCGGAAACACCCCGGTCAGGGATGCCATGAGGCCGACCGATTCCATGATGGCTTCGTCGGTCACGGTGATGGCGGTACCTTCGCTGGCCCGAACTGCGTCGAGGATCAGAAAGTCGCCCACAGCCTTGGGCACGCGCAGGCCGTCGGCAATCGTGGCCGCATTCTCCCATTCGTCGGCAAACCGCTCGCCGCGGTCGTAAGCCCTGACGATGGGGGCACAACCCGTGGTCTGCACGGTTACCATCCTGGGGCGTTTTGAGCCAATCAGCCCCATCTCCTCCATTTCCGCGAAGGCTTTCCACATGCCCACCAGGCCTGTTCCGCCGCCCGTGGGGTAGATGATGACATCCGGCAGCGTCCAGTCGAACTGCTCGGCGATTTCATAGCCCATGGTCTTCTTGCCTTCGAGGCGGTACGGTTCCTTGAGCGTGCTCAGGTCGAACCAGCCGTGTGCCTGCACGCCTTCCGCCACCTTGGTGCCGCAGTCGGTAATCAGGCCGTCCACCAGTGTCACGCTGCCGCCGTAGGCCTGGCATTCGGCCTTGAAGGTGTGTGGAACGTCCCGTGGCATGTAGACGTGGGCCTCCAGGCCACCGGCGGCGGCATAGGCGCACATGGCACCGGCGGCGTTGCCGGCGCTGGGGATGGCGAGAACGGACTCTCCCAATTCCTTGGCGCGGGAGACGGCCATGCCCAGGCCGCGCGCCTTGAAACTGCCGGTCGGATTCAGCGATTCGTCCTTGATGTAGGTGTTCTGGCAGCCGATGGTCTCGCCCAGGCGCGCGGCCTTCAGCAGGGGTGTAGAACCTTCCCCGAGGTCAATTACGTTTGCGTCCGACCGGACCGGGAGAACTTCCCGATAGCGCCACATGCCGGGTTTGCGGCGGACCAGGTTCTCCGGGGTAAGGGACTTGGCCGCTTCGGCCAGGTCATAGCGTGCCAGGAGGGGGCGCTGGCTGTTGGGCGCCAGGTTCATGACCTGGTCCGCTTCGTAGGTTTGGCCGGTCAGGCTGCATTCAAGGTGGGTGAGTGTTGACTGTGGCATGTATGTTGGCAGTGTTGAATTCGGAGTTCGAGGGTTGGCAAGCCGCGGCGTGCCTGGCCAAGGGCTGTACCGCCGGAGACTGAGCGAGGCAATGAATCCGTGCGCTTGGTTCACACGGAATCGTAGTACGGTAATGGTCGCACGCGACCTGGGATTATAGGTCCGCAAACCCAAGATGCGCTTTGCCGGAGGCTTGCCGCAGATGCCTGAATCGAAACATCCGGTGTATGGTCCCACCTACGCGGAGATGCGGGACCCCGATCTTTTGGACCCGGTGTTCCGGGCCTGTGCGGCGGATCTACAAAATCGTTCGCCACTGCACCGGGACAATCTGTTCAACATCCATTGGCTGGATGCGCGCACCGGCGTGTCGGCATTCCTGGTACCGCAGGCGGTATCCGGGTTGGCGGCAAACCTGGTGGTCATGGACGGTGGCACGTTCCCGTCCGGAAGCATGAAGGTCGGGCCCGCCTACGCCATGTTGATGGAGCGGGAGCTCAACGAGGGTATACGGCCCGGCAGTACCACGGTCATTGCCCCCTCTACCGGCAACTTCGGCATCGGCGCGGCCTGGGTGGCCAGAGTCAAGGGCTATGAGGCGCGCGTCGTAATGCCTTCGGGGATGAGCCGGGAACGGTACGCGTTGATCGAGCGCTACGGCGCGACCACGGACCTGACTCCCGGCTCCGAGGCTGATGTCAACCTGACCCTGCAGCGGACGCAGGACCGGTATGCCGGGCAGTCGGCCTGTGCGGTTCTGGGGCAATTCTCGGACTTGGCGAACTACCGTTTTCACCGCCACGTCACGGCGGAAGGTGTGCGACGCGCGGTCCAGGGGCTTGGATTGGACGGAGTCGATCTGTTCGTGTCCGCACCCGGCAGCGCGGGCACGCTGGCTGCCGGAGAAGGACTGCGGGAGTCCTTTCCCGATCTGTGCATTGCCGCCGTGGAACCCGAGGAGTGCTCCACGCTCACGGATGGTGGTCGAGGCTCGCACGTCATCGAAGGGATCGGCGATCAGATGGTGACGCTCATCCACAACGTGCATGCCACCGATCTCGTGGTGCGGGTTCCGGATGTCCACACAATCAGGGGCACGGCCGTGTTCAGCGGCTCAACGGACGACATCATGGCCATGTTTGGAGTCGATGCGGATTGTGCAGTCCGTTTACAGGGCCGTTTTGGGCCAAGCGGCATCTGCAACGTCGTCGGTGCGATGCAGGCTGCCTCCTATCTGGGCTTGGACCAGAGTCGTACTGTCGTCACGGTTGCAACGGATTCGAACGATCGGTACCGGTCCGTCCTCGACCGGTTGTCGAACAACCTCGGCAGGCAGCCGCATCGACGCGATCTGTCCGGGTGGTGGTCCGAGACACGGGAGCTTGAGCCCGTTCGGCAGGTCCTGGACATCCGTGAGGGAGACCACCGGGAGCGCTTGCATGGCATGAAGCGGGATACATGGGTTCCATACGGCTACAGCGCGGACTTCATCGACTCGATGCAGGACCGGACGTTTTGGGATCGGGAATACGCCCTTATTGAACAGCTGGATCTCCAATGGCAGGCACTTCGACAACCGCCTGCTTCATGCCGGTAGGCGCGGAGACAACGACACCTGGCCCGCGGTGACGGCGTACGGTACGGGGATTGGAGGGCGAAACTCCAACCTCAGCTTGTCCGCGACGCCCCCCGAAATGGTGGATGGCATGTGCTCTCCCACTGGGTGGTTGCGGTTCGCTTGGAAACGGACAGGGGTTGATCAGGAAACTGCTCGGGATTGGCAAACCCGTCCTCGGACAATCCGGACAATCCGGGGGTGCTCGTGTCGGAATTCAACAGGCATCGCGGTCAACGTAGGCAATGGTCATGGGGCCATCCGGCATCACGCAGATGCGCGGTGCGACTCCATTGGCTGGGGCAGCCAGTTTCGCAACGGTATTGGACACGTCTGCACAGGGAATAAACAACGCCTCCCGGATCTGTCTTTCGGTTAAGCCGGCGCTGAAGACATGCACGTCCGCTTGTTGTTGAATGCGTGCCTGAATCTGAACCTGCCACTGGTCGTGCTCTTCAAATCCGTCCTCATTCAGCATGGCCAGGATGCCGTCGGGTGATCCGCCGCGGCGCAGCAGTTCCGCATACTTGCCATGGTCGGGAATGCCATCGGCACACTCAACGGCCATCACGATGTGGCCGCCGGACCTGGTGATCTGGCTGGCGGCACTCATGCCCTTGACGCACTGGTACAGGTTCTGGTACAATGGCGTCGCTGCGCGGATCGAAGCCCATCTCGCCGGCGAAGGCCGTGGCGA
>JAPPAJ010000085.1 GCA_026705565.1 Caldilineaceae bacterium
CCAGGCACTGGCGGTAGCCGAACTGGAATTTCCGCAGGAAGGAAACGGCGGTGGCCTCGGTCATGGAGTGGTCGCGGCGCACCGTGTCAACCAGGTTCAGCCGGTAGTCGAGGTTGCCGTGTTCCTGGTCGTAGAAGCCCAGCTTCAGGCTGGGCCCCAGCTTAATCGTGCCACCGGTGGGCTGCAGTTGGCCGCGGATCAAGTTGAGCAACAGGGACTTGCCCGCGCCGTTGGGACCCACGATGGCCACCCGTTCGCCCTTCCAAACCAGAAGATCCGCGCGGTCGAACAGCCGGACACCCGTATCGGGAAAGGTGAAGGAGACGTTGGTCAACTCCAAGACCTTCTCGCTTCCCCTCCGGTACTGCAGGGCCAGATCCATGGTTTCGGAGTCGGTGACCGGTGCATCGATGCGGTCAATGCGGTCGATGCGCTTGAGAATGCTCTTGCCGCGGGTGATGAACTTGGGATTGTCGAAGACGGCTCCCCAAGTCAGCAGGCGCTTGGCCGACTCCTCCAGTCGTTTGATTTCCTTTTGTTGTGCCTGGTAGTGACGGGCCTGACTGGCAACCGCAACCTCCTTCTGGATCACGTACTCCGAATAGTTGCCCGGCCAGGAAAATACCTTGCGTCGTTCCAGTTCAATGATGGAGTCGACGATCAGGTCCAGCAGATAGCGGTCGTGGGACACAATCGCCACCCCGCCGTCAAAAGCACCGATAATCCGTTCCAGCAACTGCTTGCCGCGCAGGTCGAGATGATTGTCGGGCTCATCCAGCACCAGGAAATGGGGCCGCCCAACCAGGATGCGCGCCAGGGCCAACAGCTTCTTTTGACCTCCGCTTAGGTCGGAGACCTGCAGACCAAAGCTTTCCTCCACCAAGCCGACCTGCCTCAGGGTCGCTTCGATGGTCCGTTGGAAACTGGGACCGCCCAGTTCGGCATACCGGGCAACCAGGGTGTCCTGGCGAACGATGGCCGCCTCCAATCTGGCCGGATCCCCGTACACCTCCTCCAGACCCATGCTGGCCTCGACCTCTTGGAGTTCCGCTTCAACCCGGTCCAATTCCGGGAGGGCGCCCTGCATCGCCTCCAATACCGTCGCGGACCGAGGAAGTTCGGCCTCCTGGGGCAGATAGCCGAACCGGACCGGCCGGTCGCGGACCACACTGCCGGCATCGACGCCGTGAATCCCCGTAAGGCACTTGAGCAATGTGCTCTTGCCCGAACCATTGCGCCCCACGACGCCAACAGTCTCCTGGCTGTATACAGCCAGGGTCACGTCCTCCAGGACGGGTTCGTCAAAGTAGGCCGCCGTAACCTGGTTGAACGAAAGGACCCTTTCCTTCATCGTAGCCGTCCGCCCGGGAACCGCATCACATTTGAATGTTCGAATCCGCCAGCACCGTGCCCCGCGGACAGCGCGGCCGACCCGCGGAGGATCGGGGCCGCAGGGCGTCAATCCCGAATCAGGGAAGGGCTCCCATGAAGCCTCCATCCACGGCCAGGCCAATGCCGGTGATGAAGCCTGCCTGCCTGCTGCACAGAAATGTGACCGCCGCACCGAACTCCATGGGATCCCCGAGGCGTCCCAGCGGCACCGTGGCCGCCCGTTCGGCAAACGCTTCCTCCACGGTAATGCCCTTCTGGTCGGCAGCCTGTTGGGCCAGTTCATCAAGTCGATCCGTCTTGGTTACACCCGGGCACACGGCATTCACGGTCGTGCCGGTTGCAGCAAGTTCCATGCTCAGGGTCTTGATTACACCATGAACCCCGGTGCGCGTGGCATTGCTCAACACCATGCTTTCCATCGGATGCTTGGCGCTGACACTGGTGATGGCCACCAGGCGGCCCTGATCACTGGCAGTGACATGCGGCAGGGCGAACCGGAAGAGTCTGACGGCGCTCATAAGGTTCAGTTGCAGCGCCAAGGCCCACTCGGTATCGGTCTTGTCTGCAAACACCCCGCTGGGCGGCCCCCCGGCGTTGGCCACCGCAATATCAAGGCCGCCAAACCGATCGGCGGCCGCCTGGATGAAGGCGCTGGGAGCCTCCGCATCGGACATGTCCGCAACCAAGGCCAGTACCTCGGAACCAGTCTCCTCCCGTATCCGGTCCGCAGCAGCCTGCAGGCGATCTTCGTTGCGAGCGCAGATGGCGACGCGGCAGCCTTCCTGCGCTAGGGTCAGAGCCGACGCGAAGCCCAATCCGGCGCTGGCGGCCGCCACAGCCGCGGCCCGGCCCTTGAGGTTCAGATCCATGGTTGTTCCCCGATGTGCACTGGCAATGAGTCCTGGGCAGCCGAAATCGGCATGACCGGCCGGTTCGGCCAGCGGCCAGAATAGCACGGTCGGTCTGTGCCGGGTCGACCTACAGCTTCAGGGCGCGCACGAACAGGACCGGGGGGATATCCGGCATCGAACCGTACGACAGGGGTTGGAACGGTTCTTCGGTCGGCGGAAAGGACGGCTCCACCAAGCCGTTGACAACCAAGCCCGCGGCCGTGAGGTGGCCCACGATGGTCTGTAGGGACCGATGGAAGTAGTAGTGGGTTTCCGGTTGCGTGCGGATTCCGGTGGCCTTGTATGGTTCCACATTCAAGTAGCGGTGGACCATTACGCTGTTCCGTTGCCCGGCGATGCCTTGCGCAGCCACAAGTTCCGCGTCGGGCGTGACAAAACAGGGATGCTGTTGGGAAATCACCCAGACTCCACCGGAGCGCAACATGGAGGCCACTTGCCGACACATCAGGTCCACGACGGCCACATCCATGAACAACATGTTGCAGACCACTGCGTCAAACCATGTGTGGCGCCGGCGCAATTCCGCCCAGTCCTCTTCGCTGGTGACATCCAGACGCAGGATTTCGCAGCCGGGATTGCGTCGGGAGGCAATGTTTACAAACGATTCCGCTCCGTCCGTGGCCACAACGTCCGCTCCCGCCCGCAGCAGGTCGCGGGTGTACAGACCCGCGCCGCATCCCAACTCCAGGATCTTGCGGCCGCGCACCGGCTCCAGCAATTCCATGGCAACGGGCCGAACCAGAACGTTGTGAAAATCGTTGCCGCGGTCGCCCATGTAGGCATCCCAACATTCGGCGATCCGTTCCCAAACGGCCAAGGCGTCCCGGTTGTACCCCGGCCACTGACCGTCACGGATCGAATTGGCAACAGTGCTCACAGGGCCTCCGCACAGTGCCGAAACGCAGCCATGGCCCGTGTCAGTTTTTCCGTTCTGGCCGGACGGGTGATCGGTCCGAGCCAGGCGGCAGGGCCATGCCAGGTTTCCCTAACCTTCGCCTGGCAACCCCCAACCGAATCCTCGACCTCAAAGACAATCACGGCGGTCGAAGACCACATCCGCACCTCAATTACCGCCATGTTCGGCTCTGCCACCAGCCGTATGCATGCCGCCAGCACTCCCCATCTGCTGTCAAGCTGCAACATGGAGCCATCCGTCCATGGCTCCCCCTCAACCCACACCGCGTGCCGGATGCCGTCGTACCACGTCGGCCAGGCAGACGTATCCGTGAAAACCGACCATGCCCGATTGCGGCTGGCCTGGATGAATGTACTCGCACTTGCCTGCATAATGGCTCGGACCACCGGGCATCGCGGGCCGGTGCCGGCCGGTGCAGTTTGCCAGTTTCGATCGCAAACCGGAAGCTATCCTGCCCCACTTCCGCCTCGACAGGCCATTTCCAGGGAGCATGACGGGGTGTGGCCCATGCAATCGATGTCCGGGCGGAGCCTGCCATGACGACCCTCAATTCCTGTGAAATCCATCTGACGCTCCGCCCCGAGCAGGCCCGGGTTCTGAACCGGTTCCTGGAGGCATGGGGGCCTCCGGTTTGGATTGTGGGTGGCATGGTCCGCGACCGTCTCCTGCGAATTGCACCCGGACACGACCTTGACTTGGCCGTACCGCGATCGAACCCATTGGTGGACCAACGCTGGGTCCCCGGCGACTGGGACGCCTTTTGCCTGGACCCCCGCAGGCAAATCTGGCGATTGGCATCGCACCCGCCGTCCGAGCGGGAGCCGGTTGGAACAATCGATTTGGCCGTCTTGGGAGGCAGTGGCATTGAAACCGATCTTGGACAACGCGACTTTCGCGTGAATGCCATGGCGGTCCAGGTCAAGTCGGTCGACGGCACGCACGTGACTGGCACGCTGGTCGATCCCTTCGGAGGACGGGTTGACCTTGCCCAACGCACAGTAGTCCCCGTCTCCGAACGCAACCTGTTGTCCGATCCCTTGCGCATGCTCAGAGGCGTCCGGCTATCCCACGACCTCGGGCTGAAGCTGTCGGCGGAATTGCGGTTGTTCATAGGGCAACATGGCCACCTCGCTGGACAGGCTGCGCGAGAACGGATAGGGCCGGAAGTGTGGAAGCTGGTAACCAGTTCCGCCTCGTCCATTCGTGATGTCGCACACGACCTGAACGAGCTGAACCTCTGGCCACTAGTTGCCGACAGGGAAGGGGGAACGTTCATCCTGTCCGAGAACGATGTGCGCTGGCTTTCTCGTTTGCAGGCGTGGACAAGGTCAACGAAATCGGACCGGAGCCAGGGCGAACGGAACCCGAATCCTATGGAACCGGACATCGATGCGGTGATTGACCTTCAGCAGATGGCTCGCGGGTATCTGGGTCCAGGGCGCCTGCGCGGTGACTGGTGGGTCTTGGCCGCCCTCCTTTGGCTGATCCTCCCGGACACGACTGCGGCCAGTCCAGGTGCCGGCATGAAGCGCTGGGGTAGACGATGCGCCTTTGCCACTACGGAGCAGCGGTGGCTGGGTTCTGTCGGCGCGGCCCTCGACCATGTGTGGAGACGGTGGGTACATCCGCCCAATCGTCGCCATGCCCGGGAGCCGACGGTGATTGAGTGCCACCGTTTGATGGAGAAGACCGGCTGGCACCTTGGCCTGCCTGCGTTGCAGGATGCATGCGCAATCGCAGCGCCGTTGGCCAGGGCAATCGGAGCCGGGGCGCACTCCCGCCTGACGGCAATCCAGCATGCCGTCAATCATCTGTGGAGACTTGGTCAATTTGGACCAGTGCGGCCGCTGGCAACGGGGCGGGATCTCCTGACCTGGTATGCCCTGGCGCCGGGCCCGAAAGTCGGACGATTGCTGACCCTCCTCGTCGAGGCCCAGGTGATGGGCCGCGTCACCTCGCCCACCGAAGCGCGGGAGTTCCTTGATGGTTTGCTGTACCATTGAAGTGCAACCGATCCTGTCCAAGGACCAGACACCTCCCGACCGCAACGTCGGACCTGCAATGGCACAAGCTAGTTCATGGGACTGATCGCGATCCTGGGTTCGATTGTCGCGATTGTCCTGTTGATTGCCTTTTGCGTCGCAGCTGAAATCTCCCTGGCAGGTTCGCGGCGTTCCCGAATCCAGCAGCTGCAGGATGACGGCAATGTCCTCGCTGACAAGGTGGGCGGCATCATTCACAATCCCAGTCAGCTCAGCGCCTACATTTCGAGCTGCCAAATCAGCATCACGATTTGCACTGTCTTGCTGGGGTTTGTGGGGCAAGCCGGCGTCGCGCCCCGCATTGAGCCACTCCTGTTGCAACTCGGCCTGAATGCGGCCACCGCCACCTCGCTGGCGGTCGGATCGACACTCGTGGTCCTGTCGGTAAGCGAGGTGTTCCTGGGCGAACTGGTACCCAAGAACCTGGGCATCCGCATCCCGGAGCGGCTGGCCATGGTCACCGTGACCTACCTGCGGGCCTACCACTTCCTGTTCAAGCCGTTCCTGTGGATCTTCAACCTGTTCAATCGCGCGATCCTGTTCCTAATCCGGGTCAAGGTTACGCACCAGCACGGCCTGGTGTTGACCGACCAGGAAATCCGGCGGATATCCAGGGAGAGTCAGGCACAGGGCCAGTTCGACTGGGACGAAGGTGGCGCCATCGACCGTACACTCAACATCGACAAGGAACCGGTCTTGGCCAAGATGGTGGTGCGGGAACACATTTTCGCGGCCCCCGAGTGGACAACGCCGGACCTGCAGCAGGATCTTCTGGCGAACTCCCCCTATTCCCGCATGCCGGTCTTTGATGGCTCCCTGGACAACCTGACCCGTACCGTCCACCTGCGAGACCTCATGTGCAGTCCGGCGCCGCGACCGGACGACGATCCGGGACCCTTTCCCGCTTTCGCGGAGGATGTCAAGGTGGACGATGCTCTGGCGGACATGTTGCATAACAAGGTGCATCTGGCCGTGGTTCGGGATGATTTGGGCGCGACCGCCGGGATCATTACGTTGGAACAGCTGGTGGAAGCCGTCGTCGGGGATATACACGACGAGTTCGACGAGGAGGAGCCGCCGCCCTTCCGGTTCGTTAACAACGACGTGCTGTTTATCGAAGCGTCGGTGGATGCAACATTGCTCGCGGCCGCGTTCGGGAGTGGGGACGGCAGCCTGGACACCGACGCACTCCCGCTTGAACCATCTCCGGACGCGCCGGCCCCCATGGAGGGCATCCCGCACCGGGGCCTTCGCCGGGCAGGCCCCGGTGCGGCCGACGGCTATTTTGTGAACGCCACCGAGGAGACGGTCAGGCTGGCACTACAACTGCAGTCGGATCCCGCCGGCCCGGGTTTCGAACACGGAGCCCTGTGATGGAAGCACTGGTTCCGATCGTGCTGATTGCCTTGTTCGTGGCGGCCAACGGTTTCTTCGTCGCGGCGGAATTTTCCGTGATGCTGGCCCCCTACCCACGCATCGAGAGCAGGGAGGAGGCTGGACACCGGCAGGCCGCCTACATCCTGACCATCCTGCGGGACAAGGAACGCCGCAACGACTTCATCGCCACGGCCCAGATAGGGATCACGTTGGCCAGTATGGGCCTGGGCATATATGCCGAGGAGCGCGTGGCGCACTGGTTGCATGAGGTTCTGCACCTGCCGTGGCTGTCGGAGCACGCAGCCACCACGGCCGCGCTGGTCATCGCCGTTGGCAGTCTGTCGTTCCTGCATGTCGTCGTGGGCGAAATGGTTCCGCAGACCATTGCCGTCCAGATGCCGGAATCGGTGGTGCTGGCGGTGGCCGGCACGATGCGGGTCTGCGAAATGCTTCTGAAACCCATGGCGCGCCAGCTGAATCGTGCAGCCGACTTTCTCATCACCAGATCACCCGTGCCCGTGGACCAGGACGACGGGCTGGCCTATTCCAAGGAGGAGATCCAGATCCTGATTGAGGAGAGCTACCACGCCGACCACATCGAGGAGGACGAGTTCGGCTACCTGGAACGGATTGGGAACTTCGACGACCGCACCGTCAACGAAGTGATGACCCCCCGCACGCGGGTTGTGGGCATCCAGGAGGATGCAACCTACGCGGAGGTGATCGAGGTGATGCGGGAAGCCGGCCAGTCCCGCTATCCCATCTACGGAAGCAACCTGGACGACATCAAGGGGATACTCCACTTCAAGCAGCTGGCGCGGCTGGAACGCGGCGCGGAGTTTCGGCTTGTCGACATCATTACCAGAGTGCCGGACGGGGCTCAGGATCAGGAAACGGGAGCACTGGTGGTCCCAGGTTCCACGCCGCTGCCCCAAATGCTGAAGCTGTTCCAGTCGCGGGGCGCCTACATGGCGGTGGTGCAGGATGAATTCCAGGGCACGGCGGGATTGGTGACCCTGGAAGACCTGATGGAGGAAATCTTTGGCGAGATCGAAGACGAATCGGACCTCGAGACCAACCGCGCCCGGGAGGCACCCCGGCTCGAAATCCGATCCAGAACCACCGTGGTGGCCCGGCTCGATGTTCCGGTGGACGAACTGCCCGAGGACTTCGCGGAAGCACTGGGAGAGACCAAAGGCGAAGCGGAAACCATCAGCGGAATGATAATGAACGCGATCGACAGGGTTCCGGCGAGGGGAGACGAAACCCGTTTGGGGAAGGTCTTCGTGCGCGTGGAGGGCGCCCCCCCGGACTTGCTGGCGTTGCTGAAGCTGTCACCATCCAAGCCCTCGGGCAACTGACGGCCGACGAGAACCCGAGCGGTGCTGTCCGGGGCCAGTGCACCGCCTACCCCGTCCACACCCATGCAACATCCAGAAATGGCCTCAAATCGACGCATGTCGACGCTCTTCAAAATGATCTACGGTTCAGGAGAATGGATTCCGGCCATCACCTCAACCAGCCGTTCCCTGATCCTGAACTACTTTCTGGTGACCGTAGTTGGCCTCAGGCCGGGCATTGTGGGCGTGATCCTGATGATTGGCCGCATCTGGGACGCGGTCAACGATCCGCTGGTGGGTCTCATCAGCGATCGGCTGCAGACCCGGTGGGGCCGGCGGCGTCCCCTGATGCTGGCAGCCGCCGTGCCCATGATGGTGCTGTTCGCCCTGTTGTGGACAAAACCCTTCGACAATCAATGGAGCCTGTTCGCTTGGTTTGTCGTGATTTCCGTGGCGCTCGATACAGCCATCACCGTGTTCTCGGTACCCCACACCGCCCTGGTGGCGGAATTGTCCAGCGACTACGAAGAACGGATTGACCTAAGCGTTTGGCGCAACGCTTTCTTTGTCCTGGGCGCCCTTGTCATCGCGGCCCTGTTCAAAATGTTGGCGGAAGACTGGCTGGGCATGCTGGGCGGGGCGTCCAACGTTTTCCGCGGCTACATGCTGGCCGGGTGGCTGTTCGGTGCATCCCTGCTGGTGGCACCGGTTCTCAACTTCATCACGGTAAAGGAACCGGCCAATGTAGTGTCCGAAGTCCCCATTAGCGTGCTGGAGGGGCTCCGAACCGCCTATCGCAACCGTCCCTTCGTCCTGCTGTCGACCGCCTATTTCTTTGCATTGACCGGACTTGAAGTTGTCATCGCCACGTTTGTCTGGTACTTGCAGATTGTTTTGAGGGCGACGCCGCTCCTGGAGTCGCTGTTGCCGGCGGTGCTGCTGGGTTCATCCCTGCTGGCCCTGCCCCTGGTCAACCTGCTGGTCAGGAAACTGGGCAGCCGGGCGGCCGTCGTGCTCGTCTTCGGCCTTTGGGTGCCAACGGTGCCGGTATACGCCCTGTATCCGAAGGGAGCCG
>JAPPAJ010000101.1 GCA_026705565.1 Caldilineaceae bacterium
GGCGATCTCCCGCTTCTCGATGCGCTCCATCAACGACAGGAACACCTTGCGCTTGAAATGCAGGCCGCCCCCGATTTCCGACCGCCACTCGTCCACGGCCACGCCTGCACCCGGGTCGTACGCCTCCATCGCCGCGACCTGGCGTTTCCGATCATCCTGTTGCCCGCGGCGGGACACACGGCAGTAGACCACGAGCAAGTCCTGCGGGGCAACATCGCCCCCGCCCGGGAACGTGCCGTTGCGCTCCATGACGCGCAACGGGGGCGCCGAACGCCCCACGCGGGCGCCAAACTGCGGGATGCGATGGATCTTGTCCATGTCAAACATGATGCTATGCAACACAATACAGTACAAAATTGAAGGCTTAGCGATGCACCGTCCCGGTCTGAACCAAGTTTGTACAGGCTGTGCAGAAGATAGCGGCACGGATTAGCCACCCAGGGCTTCGAGGGCGGCCGCAACCGTCTTCTTCGGCTTGACGTCGTAGTCGACCGCAACCAAGTTGCCGTCTCCGTCGATTACAAAGCTGCTCCGGTGAACGCCCATGAACTTCTTGCCCATGAAGTTGCGTTCGCCCCAGACCCCGTAGGCTTCGCAAATCGCATGGTCTTCGTCGACCAGCAGCGAGAAAGGCAGGTTGTACTTGCCGATGAACTTCGTATGGCGCTGGCTGTCATCCGGACTTACGCCCAGAACCGTCGCGTTCAGGGCCTGCAAATCGTCGAAGTTGTCGCGCAGCGAGCAGGCCTGCATGGTGCAACCGGGAGTGTCGTCCTTGGGATAGAAGTACAGGACCAGGTTCCGGCCCCGGAAATCGGCCAGGGACACGGTTTCGCCGTTCTCGTTGACCGCGGTGAAGTCCGGCGCCGGGGTATTGGGTTGGAGGTGTTTGAGGGCCATGGACCGTCCTCAGTGTGGCAAGTGGTGTGCCAAGGCATGCTTGGCACCGGAGAATACCCCGAGGTTCAGGGCTTGGCCGTGATCAGCTCCGGGTTGCGGTGCCAGACCACGGGGTTCTGATTGTCGTCGTCGAGCACATCGCCGATCTTGTAGGACGCGAACTGCTCGTCGGAGAGGATGTTCTGATTGCCGTTGAACGTGCTGCCGTACGGCATGAACCCGCAGGTCATGGCGCGCCGCCAGCCCCCCGTCATGTTGGCACCGGCCCCGTGCACGAGCAACGCATTGTGGAAGGAGCAGGATCCCGCCTTCATGGGCGCGGCCATGGAGGGCAGAGTTACAAAGTCCGGGTACACCCGGAAGATGTCGGCCATGTTCTCCGTGATGCCAACGTTGTCGTAGGTTGTCTTCTGGTGCGAACCACCCAGGAAGTACAGGCAACCGTTCTGGTAGGTGGCATCGTCCAGCGCGATCCAGATACTGGTGGAGTTCCTTGAATGGAACGACCAGTAGGGGTTGTCAAGGTGCCAGGCGGTGGGATTGGCCCACGGCTGCTTGATCAGGGCCTGATCGTGCCAAACCCGCATGCCCTCGGTCCCGGATAGGAGCGCGGCCATGCGGCCAATGCGCGGGTCCAGGATCAGCTTGCGCACGGCGGGACTGTCCTTCCACAGGTTTATCCGCTGCACGAACACGTAGTCGTAGTACGAGTCGCCCGCCTTCCAGCGATCGTCGTCCTCGTCCGCGCCTTCCACCACCAACTTTCGGTCCTTGCGGTTCCCTACGGCTTCATCCACCGCATCCCGCCAGGTTTCCAGTTCGTCAGGGGTCAAAAAGTCATCGAACACAACAAATCCGTTCTCCTGGTAGGAGTCGATCTGTGCCTGTGTCACGTCACAGTTCATGAGTTTCCGCTCCGGTCTCCGATGGGAACCGTCCCTCCCTGCAAACATTCCAGCCCGGCTGCCGGCGGAGGGATGCCGACAGCCGGGCCGTCGGGGAACCGCTCGAATTCCCCGCACTTAATGTCGCCGAGCTATTCGCTCGCGTAGAACATCTGCTCGCCGGAGTTGTTGCCGGCGATGGCCTGGCCCGCGATCGGCACATTGCGCATGGCGGCATCCGTGACCAGCACGTAACCCACCTTTTCCGCGATGTTGATGATGTACACGTTGTCGTAGTGAATCTGATACATCTCCTCGGTCAACACCACATCCTCGGCCGAGGACGGGATGGCCTTGACCCGGCCCTGATGCACCTCGATCAGGCGCTTGACCGCGTCCGGTGGTTCTTCGCCGCTCTCACCGTTGGTGTCCATCCAGACCCGCCAATTGTGGGCCCAGTGGCTGCGGGGCAGATAGTCCGTCCAGGTGCCGTTCTTCCACATGGGTTGTACGGACCAAATGAGCGTAGCCTGCATCTCGTTGGCATTGAGGCGCTGGCTCCAGAGTGACGGGTCAATCTGCCTCAGCGTGGTCTTGATGCCCACTTCCTGGAAATATTCCGTCAGGAGTTCCGCCACGGGTCCGATGTCCGGCGCATGGTCGGCATGTTCGATCGGCAGGATGAAGGTGTTGCCGTCCGGCCCGATGCGGAAACCTTCGCTGTCCCGCTGATCCAGGCCGATTCCGTCCAGCAGGGCATTGGCACCTTCGGGGTCGTAGGCTCCAGGCACCAGTTCCGGAAGCGAGGCGTAGCCGTAATAAATGCTTTCGATGATCTCGTCCCGATTGATGGCCATGGTGATGGCACGCCGAAACTCGACCTGGTTTACGACCTCGCGCCAGACATCGTCATCGTAGGTCATGTTCAGGTAGAACGCCGTCGGATCGACATGGTTGTCGAGGATTACGAAGTTGATGAATCCATCGTCCTTGGCTTCCTGGTACAGCGGCAGCTTGAGCAGGGCCGTATCCTCACGCAGCAGGTCCACTTCGTCCGCGAAGACCTTGATGTTCACCCCGTCAGTGTCGGCCACCAGGGCGGACACCACCTCGTCGATGTACGGCAACTGATTGCCGGCGGCATCCACCTTGAAGTAGTAGGGATTCCGCTCGAACTTCAGGAAATCGTCGCTGTCGGTGGCACCGATCCACGGCCACAGGGCGGGAAAGCCCGCGCATCGCTGCCGCGTCAGATCCCAATTCCGGCAGTCAATGGCGGTAAAGAGTGCTCTTGGAGAATCCAGTCCCCTGTCGTCGATCATGGACTGGATTTCGGCTTCGTCACCGTAGTCCGCGTGGAACGACCTCAGGTGGTGGGCCGGCTTGAACACGTCCGTGTAGCCTTGCCAACCCTTGATGCTCAGCTCGCGCAGAAAACCGCCGTAGCTTTCGTCAAAGGTAATGCTGAAGGTGTAGTCGTCGGCAATCTGCAAGTCCATGGGGGTGCCGACCGGGGAACCTGCCGAACGGAACTTGTTGGGCATGCTGGGCGAATAGGTTTCGTTCAGCAAAATGTCCTCGTAGGCGAATCGCACGTCCGCCGTCGTGACCGGCTCACCGTCCGACCACCTGAGTCCCTGACGCAAGTTGAACGTGAACACCGTGTTGTCGTCGTTTACGGTGTAGTTCTCGACCACATTGCCGTAGATGCCCTCCACACCGATGCCCGGAGCTGCCAGGACGTTTTCATTGAGCATGATGAAGATGTCGGGATTCCAGTCCGGATTGGGATGGGCGAACCTCATCACGCCGCCGTACTCGCCAATGGCCAGTTCGGGCAGGTCGTCAACCTCGGAGACAATGCCCGGCACCACCACCAGGGGGTTGACCGGCAACCGGTCCTCTACCGGAGGCAGCTCGCCGGAGGCGACCAATGCATCCAGGGAGGGCGACTGGGAATACTTGCTGTCGGGAGCAGCGGGGGCTTCCTCCGCCGCCGGTTCCGGTTCGGCCGGAGCCTCCGCCGCCGGCGCGCCGCAGGCTGCGGCCAAGAACAGAGCCAATAGCAAGGACATTGCCGCGGCCAAAATCGTCCGCAGTTTCATGACGTCACTCCTTTGGGGGTATGGAAACAACCGGATTCGCGTCCGGCGAGCGAGGTTCCGTGCCCAACTCCATGGACCGTACTCCACCCTTCGCTCAACCACCGTTTGCTCGTGGTTCGGGGAATCCGGTTGCATTCTACTTGGAAGTTGGATTCCCTCCAAAGCATTTTGAAGATGCGGACGGGGAAATACCCCATCCACAACACCCCGCTCTGTGCTACGATTTTTACCCTTCAGTCCGCGGGAATCGTCGGGTGTCGGCCCGATCATTGAAGCGTGGCCGAAGCCTGGACGGCAACCCGCTATTTCGGCACCGGCCGACCAGGTCTCCTTTGCAGGCAACTCGCACTCATTGTTGTCGAACCGGAATCCGGATTCATCGTCCAGGAGGTTATGTGAACAGGTTTAAGCCAGATCTGACCGATGCCGATGTGACGCCCCGACACATCTATTTGAACCGCCGGCGGTTCATGCAGGCCGCCGGCACGGTGGTGGGCGGTTCGCTGATCGCCGCATGCCGGGTAATGCCCGAGGAGACTGCGGAACCGGAACCTGTGGAACAGGCCGCGCCGCCGGCCCAAGAGCAGACGCCGGCCCAGGCCGATCCGGCGCCGGCGGTGGTGAAGGACTATGCGTCGCTGACCGACGAACTGGGGGATCCCCTCAACTCCTTCCACGACATTTCCAACTACAACAACTACTACGAGTTCACCGTCGACAAGCAACGGGTGGCCGGATTGGCCAAGGACTATCCCACCAGCCCCTGGACCGTGGAGGTGGGCGGCCTGGTGGACAAGCCCGGCACCTACACGCTCGCGGACTGGGACCGCTTTCCGCAGGAAGAGCGCATCTACCGCCTGCGCTGCGTGGAAGCCTGGTCAATGGTGATCCCGTGGACAGGATTCCCCCTGCGCATGTTGCTGGACGAGATCCAGCCCCAATCCAACGCCAAGTACGTGGCCTTCCAAACGGTCTTCGATCCCGAAAACATGCCGGGCCAGCGGGGTGGCTACAACTGGCCCTACACCGAGGGCCTGCGCCTGGACGAGGCCGAAAACGACCTGGCCATGCTGGTCACGGGCCTGTACGGCGATCCCCTGCCGATGCAGAACGGCGCCCCCATCCGACTTATCGTCCCCTGGAAGTACGGCTTCAAGAGCATCAAGTCGATTGTCAAAATCGACTTGGTGGAGGAGCAGCCCACCTCGCTCTGGATGAGCGCCGCGCCCAACGAGTACGGCTTCTACTCCAATGTCAACCCCAATGTCAACCATCCCCGGTGGTCGCAGGCCCGTGAACGCCGCATCGGCGAAAACGGACGTCGGGAGACCCTCTTCCTGAATGGCTACGAGGACCAGGTGGGCTATCTGTACGAGGGCATGGACCTCAAGGCCAACTACTGAGTCCCACGACTTTCCCTTGGCTGCCGCGCCGGCTCCGGCTGTCGGGGCCGGCGCGCGTTCCGCACATTTGACCATTTGTCGGGGACTGCTTGATGTCCAAAGCCGAAGCGCAACCCAATTCCCGGTTCGGCAGCCCTGTGGCCGCCGTCCAGGCCTTCCTCAAGAAGCGCCGCATGCACTGGTCGCGGGCCGCCGTGCACGCCGCCATGCCCCTCTGGTTCATTGGCCTGGGGATCCTCTACCTGGTCTCCAATCCGGCCGACGACTCGCTTTGGCTCGTCCACAACATGGGGTTTACCGGGTTCCTGGTGCTCGTCTTTTCCCTGGCCTGCACCCCTCTGGCCTTCGTCACGGGCTGGTCCCGCTTCACGCGCCTGCGCCGCACCTTCGGCCTGTGGGGCTATTGGCTGATCCTGGTCCACGTCATCCTATATATCTCGATCTGGTCCTTCTTCGAATGGAAGTTCATCTTCGTCGACATCACCACCATTTTCATCTACCAGGTAGGGTTCATCGCCTTCTTCCTGATGTCGCTCCTGGCCTTCACGTCCTACGGATCCTGGCAGCGGCGCCTGAAGCGGAACTGGGTCCGGCTGCACCGCCTGGCCTACGTGATCGTGCCGCTGGGCGGCATCCACTACGTGTACGTGGAAAAACGCCCGGATCTCTGGGTCCTGATCGGGGAGCAGAACTGGCCGGCCCTCGGAGAACAACTCACGTCCCGCCCCTGGATGTTTATCGAGCTGGCCCTTGTCATGTTGATCCTGCGGCTGCCGCCAATTCGCCGCAACTTAATCAAATGGCGCCGCGCCCTGACCGGCGGACCAGGCCGCGGCAAGACCCGCGCGCCCCGTGGCCAGCCGGCTCCGGCCAGCCGTTCCTGATCAACCCGAGCCGACCGGACTCCCTCGTTCATGGATCCGGCTCCGGCCACGACTGAACTCCTGGCGCGCCTGGATCCTGTCCTGACCGAAGACATCCGGCCACTGGAAGCGGACTTGCTCCAGCGCGGGCCGGAAGCCGTGGACGCATCGTTGATGCAACTGCGCCGGGAGCACCGCGCGCAGGGCCTGTGGAATTTCCAGTTGCCCCAACACTTGGACGGCGTGGGCCTGTCCCTGTCGGAGTTCGCCCATGTCAGCGAGCGACTTGGCCAAAGCCCCCTCGCTCATGCCGCCTTCAACTGCCAGGCCCCGGACGCAGGCAACATGGAAATCCTGGAACGGCAGGCCACCCCCGCGCAAAGGGAACGGTTCCTGCTGCCCCTGGTCCGCGGCGAAACCCGCAGCTGCTTTGCCATGACCGAACCGGAGCATGCGGGTTCCAACCCCGTGTGGATGAGCACATCGGCTTCCCGACAAGGAGGCGGATGGCTGCTAAACGGCCACAAGTGGTTCGTGACCAGTGCCCACGGGGCCGACTTCGCGCTGGTCATGGCCATCACCGATCCCGACGCGCCGCGTCACGGCCGGGCCAGCCAGTTCCTGGTGCCCATGGACACGCCCGGCGTGGAGCACGTACGCCGAATTCGCATCATGGGCGAGGAGGGATCCAGCTGGTTCAGCCACTCGGAACTGCGCTTCAGGGACGTGGAGCTGCCCGCCGACGCGCTGTTGGGACCTCGCGGTTCCGGCTTCCGCGTGGCGCAGGAACGCCTGGGCCCCGGACGCATCCACCATTGCATGCGCTGGCTCGGAATTTGTCGACGAGCACTCGACATGATGGCGGCCCACGGAGCTTCACGGGAAGTAGCGCCGGGACGGGCGCTGGGCACGCGGCAGTCGTTTCAGCATGCCTTGGCCGAACTCGAGGCGTCGGTTGCGGGCGCCCGCCTGTTGGTCCTGGACACGGCCCGTCAAATCGAACAAAAGGGCCATGCCGAGCTGCGCAGCCGGATCTCCATGATCAAGTTTCATACCGCGGGCGTTCTGCAGGACGTGGTGGACGCGGCCATTCAAGCCATGGGGGCCACTGGAGTCAGCGACGATCATGTCCTGTCCTGGTGGTACCGGCACGAACGCTGCGCACGCATCTACGACGGCACCGACGAAGTACACAAGACAGTGGTGGCCCGGGACCTGTTGGCTCGGCATGGACTCCAAGTTGGTTTCTGACTGTTGCGCGGAACCCGCTTGCCATGACCGGCTCCTGTCAGGACCCGAAGCTTCCCCTCGATGTGCCCACCCCGGTCCAACCGGGCACCGAGATCGATCTCGGCCGACTGACGGAGGCCCTCCGCGAGACCGACACCGGCCTGGAACCGCCGTTCCGCCTGCACCAGTATCCGCGTGGGTTTTCCTGGCTGACCTACCGGGTTACCGACGGCCGCGGCCGCCGGTGCGTCCTCAGAACGCCACCGCGCGGAGTCCATATCGCCCGGGCCCATGATCCCGCCCGCGAGCACCGCATCCTCTCGGGCCTGAAGCCCGTCTATCCGTTGGTACCCCGCGCCCTGGCCTGCCGTACGGACGCCAATCCCCTCGGTACACCCTTTCTGTTGATGGAACAGGTGAACGGTGCGATCCTGCGTGCCAATCCGGACACGGTTCCCGATGCCGCATCCATGCGGACCATCGGGCGCAGCCTGGTTGCCAACCTGGTCCGGCTGCACGGCCTCGACCTGCGTGTCACCGACTTGGCCGACCTGGGCTATCCGGACGGGTTTGTACTGCGCCAGATACGCGGCTGGCAGGGCCGCTACGCAGCGGCCCGCACCGAGAACACCCCGGACTCGGCGGACATCGCCGCATGGCTTGAGGACAACCTGCCGGAATCACCGGCGCCCACCCTGATTCACAACGACTACAAGCACGACAACCTGGTGTTGGCGCCGGAACCGCCCCACGAACTTCGGGCTGTTCTGGACTGGGAGATGGCCACCCGGGGCGACCCCCTGATGGATCTGGGGTCCAGTCTGGCCTATTGGGTGACGGCGGACGATCCGCCGGCCATGCGGGAGCTGCAGCACAGCCCCACCTACCTGCCCGGCAATCCAACCCGCGCCGAGGTTGTGGAACAATATGCCGCCCAAAGCGGCCGGGCCGTTGACGACATCGTGTTCTACTTCGTGTTCGGCAACCTCAAGCTGGCTGCCATTCTGCAGCAGCTGTACCGGCGCTGGGCCGACGGCCTCACGCGCGAGGCGCGCTACGAGCGCCTTCACACCGAGGTGGCAACCTGCCTGCAAACGGCTCGGCAAGCCATGCAGCTGGGCCGCATCGACAGTTTGTACACGGTCTGAATTCCGTCCTCTGGACCCTTGCAAGGAGCAATCCCCAGTGATTCAATTCGGCATCTGCAACCCTTTGACCAACCACGAACTGGCCGCGGCAGGCGGCTGCGACTACCTTGAGTGCGGCGTCTCGGAACTACTCCCTCTCATCCCCGAAGACGATCATCCCGATGTCGAGGCCCGCATGGCGGAGTTCGCCGCCACCGCACTGCCCGTCAAGGCGTTTGCCGGCTTCATCCCGGCCGATCTGAAGGTCACCGGACCCGAAGTCGAGTGGGGCCGCCTGTCCGCCTATCTGGACACCGCCCTGCGGCGGGCCAGCCAGGTGGGAGCCGATATCGTGGTCTGGGGCAGCGGCCACTCCCGTCATGTCCCGGACGGCTTTGCCCGCGACGCGGCGGAGGAACAGGTGGTCCGCTTCCTGCACTTGGCCGGTCACTGGGCCGAGCAGCATGGCGTCACCATCGCGATCGAGCGCCACAACACCCAGGAGTCCCCCATCGTCCCCTCGGTCC